>PLKY01000221.1:0-8460 GCA_003140785.1 Acidobacteriaceae bacterium
CAACAATGGCGACGGCACCTTTACCGACGTGTCGAAGGAGTCCGGCGTCGGCGGTTTTCGCGGATCGTACTGCCTCACTGCGGCCAGCTTCGATGCAGATGAAGATGGATGGCCGGATATCGTAGTCGCGTGCGATACCTCGCCATCCTTATTACTGATGAACAACCATGACGGAACATTTCGCGAAGAGGCTTTGATCCGAGGCATCGCGCTCAGTGCCGACGGACATCAGATGGGAGGCATGGGCGTCGCGTTGGGCGACTACAACCTGGACGGACACTTGGACTTGGTGAAGACTCACTTCCTCGATCAGGCTCCGGGGATCTACTCCAACGATGGCAAAGGGAATTTCGACGACCGTACGATTNNGGCTGGGCGTTCGAGTTCGACAACGACGGCTACCCGGACATCCTCATCTCCACCGGCTCCGTCTATCCTGAATTGGATCGCATCTCGCCCAAGTATGCGCTGCGCACCCCATGCGTCCTTTTTCGCAATCGAGGCGACGGCGCCTTCGCGCCGATGGGTTCGGGTGCAGGTCCCGGTATCGTCGCCCGCCACTGCAGCCGCGGTCTTGCCCTTGGAGACTTCGACAACGACGGCGACATGGATGTCCTGATCATGAACGTCAATGAGCCGCCGTCGCTGTTGCGCAACGACGCTCCTGCCGGCAACCACTGGATCAAGATTCGGCTTGAGGGAGTCAAGAGCAACCGCAGCGCCATCGGCGCGCGCGTCCTCGCTCGCTACGGCGGTAAAGTGCAGGCGCAGGAGGTGCTGAGTCAATCCAGTTATCTTTCCGCCAGCGATCCCCGTCTACACTTCGGCCTCGGCGCCGCAACCACCGCTGACATTGAGATCCATTGGCCCCTCGGACTCGTCGAGAAGTACCACGCGCTTGCCGCCGGTCATCTTGTCACCATCCGGGAAGGCGAAGGCATCGTAAAGGGATGCCCCTTCAACAAATCCTGAGCCTTGCCTGTGAGGGCGGGCTTGGTGTTTTTCCTCCTCGATGGAGCGGTTGAACCAGTCCACCAGCTCTCGCATCCAGCCCGGCGTCGCCGCCCTGAGAGTAGGGGGCTAGTGAATTCTTGCGGGAGCGACGGGACTCGAACCCGCGGCCTCCTGCGTGACAGAGCAGAAGTCTGCGGCGAACTCCAAGTGGACGTAAAACCGGCTTGCCGGACAGGTGCAGAAACCTTTGGCGGATTCGCCGTTTTGGTGTTGGAGCAATTGTCTGGAACTCGGCCGACAATTGCTCCGAACCATCTCATGCATTCATCAGCAGCGCTTCAACCTTCATGGCGGCTGTGTCCGGCATGTGAGGGAGTACGTGCGAGTAGACCTCGAGGGTGAATGCCACCGAGGCGTGCCCAAGTTGTTCGCTCACGATCTTTGGCGACACCCCCGCAGATAAAGCGAGGGTAGCTGAGGTGTGGCGCAGATCGTACAGACGTATGTTTGGAAGGCCAGCTGACCGAAGCAGGGGCTTGAAGTGCCGCTCGATAAACTTCGACTCATGAATCGGGCCTCCTCGGTTCGACGTGAATACCAGACCTCCGGGATTGCGCTCGGCTGTCTCGGACCCTTCGTCCAATCTGCGAAGGAGAGCCATCACCCAGTTCTGCAGCTTAACCATGCGCCGGCTACGCTCTCGTTTCGTGTCTTCGAAGCACCATCCTCCTTTCCGCCATTCGAGTGTTTTCGAAACGCTCACCGTGCCGCACTCGAGATTGAAATCCGTCCAGGTGAGCGCCAGGTACTCGCTCGGGCGCATACCGGTTGTAAGCGCGAGGGCAAATAAGGCTTCGTGTTCATGTCCTGAAATCGCCGCGATGAACTGCCTCGCCTGGCCGACATCGAACACAGTAAAGCGCCGCCGTGGTTGTCGCGGCAGATAGACATCCTCGGCCGGGTTCGTTAGGAGGAGTTTCCAACGGACCGCCTGTCTCAACGCCGAGAAGAGAACCGCATGCGTATAGCAAATTGTGCGCGCCGAGAGCTTCCGGTTCAGCAACGCGCTGTAGAGCGTCTGAATTTCCGCTGATGAAAGCTCCCCAAAAGATCGCGAACCCAGATGTGGCCGCACGTACCGTGCCAACAGGCTCGAGTAGTCGCGGAAGCTCTTGGCTCGCAGCCGTGGCCGGGCACATATGTCGAGCCAATGATCGAGATACTGACCGACGGTTTGTCGGGAAGAACGGATGTTGCGACCAAGATCCCGCTCCGCGAGCATCCGGTTGAGCTGGGCCTGTGCGGACCGCAGCCCTCCATGAATGAACTTGCCCACATACTTGCGCCTCCGGGTTTCCGGGTCCCGACCGACGTAGATGCGGACCAGCCATGTGCTGGATCCGCGGCGAATAATTTGTCCAACCTTGCGTACCATTTTTGTCTCCTAAGACGGAAATGCGGCACACATGTGGCACACGTGGCCGCTGCTTAGGATTGGTTTTTATGGGTGAATCAGGAATGGACTACTGACGGGGGTTCAGGCACACAACCCCACACTGGGGAGGAGGAGATCGGGTCTTGTCGGGGTTCAAGAGGGGTGGTGGAATTGATCGGCGACTCAGTGTCTGCGACCTACTTTCAGGCGCAGCTTGAATCGGGGCGAGAAGCAGCCTTACTTAGAGCAATCCGGACATGACGCCATGAACCACACATTTGGAATGAGCATGACAGCGGCCGATTCAGTTTGCGCCTTTTGTCCGGAATACGGAAGGCGATTTCGGAAACGGAAAAATATGGGATAGATATTCGCCATTTTGGATCTAGAATTGTGGGCTCCGCCGTGTCGATGAAAACTTAGAGTCATCAACGAATGTGGACTTGAAGTGAAGCAGAAAGGAATTCTCCCGCGCTTTACTTCGCCGAACTCGACTTTTTCTTAGCGGCCCATCGAGCCTTGGCGGCGTCGGAAATGCGCTTACGGACAGCCGGAGACATCGTTCTCTTCTTGGCTGGGGCCGATTTCTTTGGATCCGTGGAGTTTGCAGCGGTCGCGGTGTGTACAGGGATCATCTCTGGCCAGCCTTCCAGAAGCGCGTCACGCATCTTCGTAAGACGCTCGATCTCCTTGTTTAATTCAGCCACCGCACCTCTTATACTCATCTTTCCTCCTATAGACCGAGATTACAAACATGGTAACTCATGCCAGCCATGCGAAATGATTTTATCCCACTGGTCGCTGTGGAAGCCATCTCATATCGCCGCACAAGTGCGCACGTGTATTTACTGCCGGTACTTCTTTAATCTGCGTCTCAGGTCAAGAAGCTAAAAAAACTTCCGACTCAGTACAGTACATCGCACTTTTCGTTGACGTGTTCTTCTACGGTTGATACCTGCGCTCGCTGGTTAGATAGGTTTGCGGCCGCGCTTCAGGTCTCTTCGCGCGAAGATACTCTGCTAACTTCGACATCCCTGGTCATCCCCGGACTGTAACTCATACCTTCCGATCGTCCCGCCAATTGGCGGCACACCTCCGGCTCTGACTCTGACTTTTAACACCGGTTTCGATCCCCCCGGAACTCCGCATAACTGTGTCCATTTGAAAGGACGCCAACCATGCAGCCACATAACTGTTCACTTGTCTCGCATTCAGCCAGCCTCGATGAACTGATCCTAAAAGCGAAAGCCTTCGTTGTCTCCGCCAAGGCACCCGCCACGCTCAAGGCCTACCGGTCCGACTGGCGCGACTTCGAAGCGTGGTGCCGGATGCGCCGACTCCAGGCTCTTCCAGCCTCGCCCCAGACCGTAGCCCTCTACATCACCGACCGAGCCTCTTCATTGGCATCCGGGACCATAACTCGCCGACTTACTTCAATTACCAAAGCGCATCAATCCGCCGGCTTCGCCGACTCACCTGCTTCAACCCGGAACTTCATCGTGGGCGAAACCCTGAAAGGGATCCGGCGCACCATCGGCACGGCACAAAAGGGCAAGAATCCGCTTCTCGCCGACGACATTCGCGCCATCATTACCGCCAGCGCGAGCGGTCCGCAGGGCTTGCGCGATCGCGCCTTGGTACTTGTGGGCTTCGCCGGAGCATTTCGCAGGTCGGAACTGGCGCGAATCGATGTGTGCGATCTCTCTTTCAACATAGACGGCGTCGTGATCGATGTCCGCGTTTCAAAAACCGATCAGGAGGCCGCGGGCAGAAAAGTGGGTTTGCCCTTCGCTTCTGATCCGGACACCTGCCCGGTTCTGGCACTGCGCCGCTGGCTCGCATTGACTCAGATCTCCGAGGGGCCGGTCTTCAGAAAAGTTGGCAGATATGGGCACGTGTCGAAACGCGGACTCAATAGCGACTCAATCGGCGCCATGCTGAAACGTGCTGCAGCCCGAGCCGGCATGCGAGTCGAGCCTTTGGGCGGCCACAGCCTGCGCGCCGGCCACGTGACACAAGCCGCCATGAATGGAGTCAGCGAGCGAGTGATCATGCGGCAGACTGGTCACCGGTCCACGGCGACGTTGCGGCGCTACATTCGCATGGGCGAGATGTTCCGCGAGAACGCTGCGCGGGGACTGGGGATCTGAGAGCACGGCGGCCGAAGGGCAGGGAATCAGCGCGGCCTGGTCTTCTCTGAGTCGACATCGCTCTATCACCCGAGAAAAAACACTTCTCGAACCTTGGTTTCCCTCCCTTCCTCACCCGCACTCCCCACAGTCTCACTCCCGGCTCCAATCCGAAAACACCAGCCCGGCCTATCTCCCGATCTCCGTCATCCCCCGCGCCGCACTTCCACGTCGGCGTCCCACTCCCTTTCAATACAAGGAAAAATCTCATGCCCCTTTTTCTAGACCTTCGTAACGGGTGCTCTGCCCGCGATCTCTCCTCCTCCAAGCTGGGTTTTCTCGGTCCGGTGGTCGGCCCCTTTCTCTCTGTCCGCCTGCTGGGCGACGAAGTGCGCGTAGCGACTCCCGTCCGCGAGTTCGCTCTCCAGCGCATTGGCGACTGGATCTTCTACGGCGGCGCACTCTACGCCGACGCCGAGATCGTCGCCCAGGACCAAATCGGTCTCCGCCGCAGACGCCGCATGTGCGCCTTCGATCCNNTCCGGCGCTCGGAGACCTCAGCTTTAGTGACATCGGCTGATTGCTGAACCCGCCTGTCGCGGGGCGACCACCGCGCACCGTCGCGTTGCTCTACCTAATCCTGCTCTGCCCTTCGCAGACCACCACGAGTGACGCATTCTCTCACCCAACCATATAAGGAGCTTCCTCTTGATACACGTAATCCGCTTTTATGTTGTCGCGCCTGAAAAGGTCTCGGCATTCACCTCTATGTTCCGCGACAGTGGACTCTATCGCGAGCTCACACGCCATCTCCAACCGGGGTTGATTGCAATCGACCTTTTGCGCAGCCTCGAGTTCAAGACCGCATTCATCTCGCAGGAGTTCTGGTTGAGTGAAGAGGCCTATCGCGCAGCGCAGATCGCACCCGCTCAATCGGTCTTGGTGAAGCTGCTCCGCAACATGACGATGTCCTGCCTGGACCTGGGTCCCTTCGTTTTCCCACCCAGAATGGAAAATGACCAACAGTGGCAGGACGTCTCGACCACCGCCGTGGCCCATTGCATCAAGGACCGTGGACGCGAGGATGCTTGAACCTGCTGCGTCCGTGGCGGTGTCGGCCGCGTACGGCAGACACCGCCATTCATTGGAGCATGGGCGGGCCACATTCCGAGATGGCTCGAGCCGGATGCTTCTGGGGGAGTTCGTGAACATGGCGCCGGCCGGCCCGGTTTCGACCGCGCCGTCGGTTCGTACGATTTTTGGAGTGTCCGCAACTTCTCGCGTAGCAAGGCCCAAATCGATGTTTTCCCGTTAATCGCCGGCAATGGATGGGCAGTATTTGAGCGGCGCCGACCACGTGAAAGCGGTGACTGGTTTCGTCCCGGAAAGCATCGGCAAGGTGCTGTGCGGTGCATGGGGCGTCCGAGTCCTGCGCCTGACCGAACCCTCTACTTGAGCTGGTACAGGATCTTCGCGCGCCGGGATTCCGTGGAGTTGATGGCAATATGATTTGGGGACAACTGGCAGGATTTAGCCGGAGCAGGTGGGAGGATTGTCTAAAACCCGCTCCGAGAATTCTATCCCGCTCTGGCGAGAGTAACCAAGTACCCAAGGAACTCCCGCACATTTTGTACGCGTGATGTGGCCTTTTGAATCAGTGCCGAATAGGGTTGAAACAAGAGGATTCCGGAGAATTTTGCGAGCCTCTGGAGCGTGCAAGCTATGAAGTCTCTCCTTTGGGCCATTTATTGCGACGAAAGTGGCGAAGATTCCGCGGAGCACGCGGTCGTTGTCGCCATGCTGATATTGTCTGCGCTTGTCTATGCGAAGTATTGTAGTTGCAACAAGATAAGGTTTGCGGTTGCGTTCCTTGCATCCCCGAAAGGATCGGTGTCAGGAACAGTGGACGCCATTGCCGATAAGCCCAGGCACTCGCGGATCCTTCGTCTGAAGGAGGTGAAAGAGCGGACTGGATATTCCAGAACAACACTTTATCGCCTGAAGAATTTGGGTATCCTCCCTCAGGCCGACAAGCTCGAGGGAAGCACATCCGCGGGATGGTTTGAGGATGTCGTCGATGACTTTGTTGAGTCGCGCAGACCTGGTCCGGTTGAATCAGAAGCATCGAGTATTCCTGGTGCTGTCAAAATCCCGCAGGCAGTCGCCCCGATACGTTCGGAGCGCGGCATTGAGCCTTCCGCACGGCAGGAAGGCGGGCGGGGAGGGATGAGCAGGGCGCTGTCGCGCCAGCCTTCGCCAGGAGCAGATTTTATTGCAACGGGCTTTAAGCTACTTGGTTGCGAGATTTATGTTCATTCCGCAACTCGCAGAGGCTTTTTGGACCTTGGTAAGATGTCGACTCCATTCGCGGCAAGCATCAACATCGCTGGTGTAATTGAAAGCGAAAGCATGGATGACATTCGAGAATCAGAGGGCCGATCAGCCAGCCGCAATCAGACAAATAGGCGGATAAAGCCATGACTCAATGGAGATACCCATTCGCGAAGATCGGCAAATAGCTACTGGTCGGCCAGTATCCGCCGATCTCCCAGGCATGATCCTTGATTGACGCCATCAGCTCAACTGGGTGGCGCCTACATGTACCCGGGAACCATTATCGCCCTGACATCCGTGATTGGCTTGGGCTTTATGATCCCGATCGCCTTCTGGGACTTCAGCTTGTCAAGATAATCGGCCCAAGTTTGCAACATCAGGCGACGCTCGGGCAAGAAGGTCGCACGGTTGTATGCTCTGCCATTGGCATCAATCACCTGATGCCCGAGCTCCTGTTCGATGAGGTCCTGTCGAATTTTGAGCTCTTGCGCCAGAACGGTCCGCGCAGTGGCTCTGAAACCGTGACCACACATTTCTTCCTTCGGTATTCCCAACCGGCGCAACGCCGCGAGAATCGCGTTCTCGCTCATTGGGCGATTTCGATCACGGGCGCTAGGGAAGACATATACTCCGTCACCTGTGAGCGCATGCATCCCCCGCAGTATTTCTACTGCTTGACGGGATAGAGGCACGATCAAGTAGTCATCTACGTCCTCGCGGCGTGGCTTTGATTCGTCACGCTTCGAGAGTTTGAGGCACCATTGCTCCTCGTCCAGATCGAATTCCGGCCATTTTGCCATTCGCAATTCAATTGGTCTCACAAAGACCAGAGGGGCGAGACGCAAAGCGCTCTGTACGACAAACGTGCCCTTATAGGCATCAATTGAGCGCAGAACTCCGCNNCGATGGCATAGCGGTACACTTGCCCGCAACTTCCCGATGTTCTGTGCGCCGTGTCGCCGGCTCCGCGGTTTTCGATTTTGCGGAGTACATCTAGGAGTTCCTTTCCGGTTATCTCTGCAATCGGGCGATTCCCCAAAAAAGGAAAGAGGTCGTTTTCAAACCGGGCATAGACTCGCTTCCGATGACTCTCCGCTTTCGGATCAATGTATTGTTTTAGCCACTCCCGCGCGACAACCTCAAAGCTGTTCTCAGCTCGGCCAGCTCGCGCTACCTTTTTGGCCTTGCGAAGTACACCCGGATCAATTCCCTGTGACAATTTCCTGCGACATTCATCTCGGGCCTGACCTCAGGATAGACGCCGAGGGATATTCGCTTTTCGCGCGGGAACCTGTACTTGAATCGCCAATATTTTCCACCCGAGGGATCTACTTCCAGATAGAGCCCTTTCTCGTCGGCCAGTTTGTAAGGTTTGTCAGTTTTTACAAACTCTGGGAGGTCAGCTTTTCCAAGGATCGTTTCGTTCGCCGATCTCTGTCCTTTAGACTTTGCTTGTTTCTTACCTTTTCCCGATCTCACAGGCCGCAAACCGGGTTTCGCAGTCCGGATTTGGACATCAGTCAATGGCATCTGGGGGCAACTCTTTTTCAGAAAGATGAGTTGCCCCCAATGTTGCCCCCACAACACTTGGGCTGTCAAGGATCGGCA
>PLKY01000221.1:8472-15666 GCA_003140785.1 Acidobacteriaceae bacterium
TACCACTGAGCTATCTGGCCTCAGTGCAAACTCGTTGCACTTTCCTGCGTGGAAATCCGGCGACCGCCGAGTAGGAGGGCCAAGTCCACGAACAGTGCGTTGCAACAACTTTGCCAGTATATCAACTCCTCTCGGACCCGCCAAACGCGCGGCGCGCGGCTTCTTCAACACTTAGAGAGATGGTGAGGATGGAATAGCGAACTGGCAATCAACCACAGTTGATCCAACCAGAAAGAACCCTGATTGGCGCGCAGCGCCAGCTGGCCCCATCGCAGGGGTTGCACTACTATGGAAAGACTTATGAAACACCTGTCCCGTCTGCCTGTTTCTCTTGTCTTATTTTCCGTGTTCGTCGCAGCCGCCGGCGCGCAATCGCCCACCGAGGCCCGCGCAGCCCATGCGTACGATGCAGCTGTCAAAGCCGGTCCACTGGCTCTCCACGCCTTTCTTGACCAATTTCCCAAGGGTGCCGATCTTCACGTTCATCTTAGTGGCGCGGTTTACGCCGAGACCTTCATCAAGGACGCTGCCGAAGACGGGCTCTGCATCGATCCCAAAGCGCTGAGCTTCGAAAAGCCGCCGTGCGCGGATCCTCTTGTCCCGGCTGCCGAGCTTTCAGGCGTTCTGACGCCGGCGCAACAGGACCTTTACGACCGGCTGGTGGATTCTTTCTCGATGCGCAGCTATGTTCCCACGCCCGGATTCAGCGGGCACGATCAGTTCTTCTCGACCTTCGACAGGTTTCATGGCCTGAGCAGCAACAGGCATATCGGCGAATGGGTGGATGAGATCGCACGCCGCGCCGCGGCGCAGAATCAGCAGTATATCGAGCTGATGGAGACGCCGCCGTTTAGCCATGCTGCGAAGATCGCTCAGAAAAATCTGAACTTCACGGACTTCGCCATGTACCGGAACCTGCTGCTTTCCCACGGCCTCAAGGATGAAGTCGCCGCGGATCGGGCGGATGTGCGCGGCGCCGAGGTTGCTCGCAAACAAATGGAGCAATGCGGACCGACGCAGGCGATGCCGGGATGCGACGTAACGATTCGCTACATCTACCAGGTGCTCCGCGGACACTCGGTGCAGCAAGTCTTTGCGCAAACTCTTCTCGGCTTTGAGACGGTGCAAGCTGCCATGGATGCCCACGACAATACTTGGGTCGGCATCAACTTTGTGCAGCCTGAAGACGGATTCATCTCCATGCGCGATTACACGCTGCAGATGAAGATGCTGAACTATCTACATTCCGTGTACCCGAAGGTCCACATCTCGCTGCACGCGGGTGAACTGGCGCCCGGCCTTGTTCCACCCGAGGGACTGCGTTTTCACATTAGGCAGGCCGTCGACGACGGTCAAGCGGAGCGCGTCGGCCACGGCGTCGATGTGATGTATGAGGACAACGCACAAGCACTGTTGAAAGAGATGGCGCAGAAACACGTGATGGTCGAGATCAACTTGAGTTCGAACGAGGGCATTCTTGGCATCAAGGGTGCCGAGCATCCATTCCCCATCTATCGCACTGCTCATGTTCCCGTCGCGCTCTCGACCGACGATGAGGGTGTGAGCCGCATCGAGCTAACGCACGAATATGTCCGCGCGGCGTTGGACTATCACCTCAGCTACCAGGATTTGAAGCAGCTGGCGCGCACCGGCATGGAACATAACTTCCTGCCTGGGCCGAGCCTGTGGGCCGCGCCGGACATATTCACTTTGGTGGTAGATGCGTGCCGTGGCCAGTTGCCGGATTCCGACGCGCCCACTGCGTCGTGCAAGACTTTTCTGGATGGGAGCCAGAAAGCAACAGCGCAATGGGAGCAGGAGCGCCGGTTTCGCGTCTTCGAAGCGCAATTCGCGACGCCTGCGACAGAGCCACGCAACTAGCGCTGCGCCTCTGGCTGCTACTGGATCGTGGCGCGCTTGCGATAGGCGTCCAAAGCAATCTTTCCGATGTCAAATGCGAGTTGAAGAGCGACGATTGCGCAGATGAACAGCACACCGGAGTGGATGTTCTTGTTGATTGTGTCGAGGGTGCTGCCATATTGGAGTTGATCAAGTGCCGGATGCTTCAGGGTGACGTAGAGCCGGCCGGGGAGCGAGAGTAGAAGCCCCAGCGGAACGAGGCCGATGGCTTGAATCGTCATGCGTTGCACACGTGCCGATTGCTGCCATGTTCCCCGAATCAGGTCGACGCACCGCCATACCAACTGTGCAACACTGAGCGCCACCGCCCACCAGAAGAACGTCATCCACGCATTCGCAAACTGGAATGGCGAAGCGTTCCAATAGAAGGCGCCCCGCCCCATGATAAGGAACAGTTGGCGGGGGATCAGCAGCAGCCATCCGAGGAAGAAAAGGCCGAAGACGATTTCCGCTACAGCTTGCGCGAAGGAGCGCGGTTTGCGGCCGGTAGGAGGCGCCTTCTCCAGGGGAGGCAGAGTGCTGGGGCTCCACGCGCCGGAAAGGCCGGCGATCTGCGGGCACTTTTCGGGATAACGTACTGCGAAGAACTCGATGGCCGCGAAGACCGCAGTCACCCAGGCAGCCACCGTGATCAAGATGCCAGGGATGCGTAGCACCGAATCAATCACGGAAGTGCTGTTTGAGCTGACGAACGAAATCAGCACTGCGGTCACGATGGCGTAAATGACGAATGCCCAGAGGATCACCCTGCGCAGGACATATAAATAGATGGGAAAAATCGCGGGACCGATGAGGTACTGCTGCGGCTGGTAGCGCGCGGCCACCATCATGGGGGCACCCATTTGCTTGAGCCAGTCCCCAGCCTCTGTTGCCGTAAGCGGGCGGCCGAGCTCAGCCTCTTTGTCCTCGAGCTGCGACTCCGTGTTGGCGCGGAGTTCGGCGATGATGTCGTCCTGCCGGCGCGAGGGCAGGAACTTTTTGACGGCTTGGAGATAACGATCGAGAAGTTCCATGGCGTTTTCCTTACTGACCGCGATTGATGATTGCGTCGATTGACGCGTTGATGGAATTCCACTCCTCAAGCAACTGGCTGAGCATCTGCTCGCCGTCGCTCGAGAGGCGATAGAACCGCTTGTTGCGCTTTTCTTCTTCGCGCCATTCGCTCACCAGCAAACCTTGCGATTCGAGGCGGCGGAGAAGGGGGTAAAGCGTGCTTTCGTCGATGGCCAGACCGCACTCGGCAAGGTCTTTGCGCAAGGTGTACCCGTAATGCTCCTTTCGGAGCTGCACCAGTACGGCCAGAGTGAGGCAGCCGCGACGTAGCTCCAAGCGAAGGTTTTCAAAGAGGTTCTCTGCAAGCGTCATGCTGTGCCTCGTACACTGTATTGAATACACTGTATGATATACAGTGTATGGTGTCAAGTAGAATTCTGGATTCTTCTTGCGGGACCCTCGGCCTTACACTTTCTGCCATGGATAATGAGCGCATTCGAGCCCTCTGCATGGCATTGCCGCAGGTGACGGAAACGGTGAACTGGGGACATCACCTTGTCTATTGGGCGGGCGACCGTGACATCGGCGGCAAGATGTTCGCGATGACCGACCTTGATGGCACGGGAACCGGTGTCCTGTGGTTTCACGTGGGACACGAGCGGTTTCATGAGTTGCTGGAGACCGAGGGAATCATCGCCTCGCCCTATTTGGCAAAGGCGGGATGGGTCACGGTCGAGCGCTGGGATGTGCTGCGGCTGCGTGAGTACGAGGACGAGCTGCGGCGTGCGCACGCGTTGATTTACGAGAAGCTGCCCAAGCGGACAAAGACCCTGCTCGCCATGCCGGAGAAGGAGCGGGCGAAGATGATCCGGGAGCGAAAGAAAGTGGCGGCCGCCAAGGCTGAAGACAAGACGGGGAAGAAGGCCGAAGTCGCGACCGGCAAGAAGACCATAGACAAGTCCAAATCCAAAACCAAAAGTCGGAAATGACCTGAAACCTCGGGAAGTCAGCGGCAGCGCCGATACATTCCATAGGCGTGTCCTATGGTCCGGCTAATCCGACAAATCCGATCTTTAGCTATGTCGATTGGCATGGTTTTGGCCCTTCCTTGGTCAGCTCTGTGTCAGGCGGATGAGATTTTCCCTGTTGTGCATAACGACACGATCACTGTGCGTGTTCTGAACGGCAAGTACGGCGTACCTATCACGCACGCGCATCTGACCTTGGCCGGAGGCTATGACGCGCGCGATATCGGGCTCGGGCTCTGGCAGGAGGAACTGCTGACCGACAAGACGGGCGAAGTGCGCCTGCCGAACGGGCTGGCGAATCTACCTTTTCTCCGGGTACTGGTGACGGATCACAAACTCTGCCAGGCCCATCCCAAAGCGGGCATGTTCAGCGTGGACAGGATGCGCCGCGACGGTCTCAGCGCGCCCAATCGCTGCGGTACGTTTGCGGTGGAGGACGCTCCCGGGGTGTTCACGGTGTTTGTGAACGGTGATAATGGCACGTCTCCTGTCATTCGCGGGGGCGGTGCGGCCGCTGTGAGCACACCAGCGGCTCGCGCGGTGGTTCCCGCTCCTGCCCCGGTTGAGCGTCAAACTTCAGCGGCTCCAACGCTTCCCTTCAGCGATCCCATCCTGGCGGTGTCTTCCGTCGATCCCAGCGCGTCAACTAATCCGCCGAATCCAGGGTCGAAAGCGGATTTGAAGGCGGGTTCAGGCCCGTCGGATTCCGTTTCCCCTGGTTCTGCGGTTTCGAGTTCCACAGTTTCTCGTTCCGGGGTTTCTGGTTCCGCCGCGCCGGGCTCCGCATATCAGACAGACTTGACGCAGCCGCCCTTCGCAGGAATGGATAAGTCCTACTTCACCACCCCGTCGACTGCTCCAACGCTGCTGTTGGCGCCGATTCCGTTGGTCGCCTCTTCAGGACATCGCGCGCCAACGGCCATGACGGTTCGATTCCCAGTTTCACCCGCAACTTCCTCTCTAACCAATACAGAGGCGGAAACACCCGATTCAGCCCACGGTTCAGGCGTAGCTTCTCCAAAACGGCACAAGAAGACGGCTAACAAAGATTCATCTACAGTTCCATCCCCAATTCCACCCACAAATCCGTCGCGCGTCCGCAAAGCTGCGGCAGCGCCTAATTCGGATCCAGAGGAAGGTTCTCCAAGACGGCATCCGCGGAAGGCTCGCACAAATCCAGCCGCAGTTCCATCCGCGATTTCTCGAAAGGCAGAGACCGCTCCGGCTTCGGTTCCCGTTTCTGCGGGCGCTTCTCCAAGTCAACCCGCGACGAAGGCGAGCCCATCTCCATCCACAACTCCACCTCCGATCGACAAAGCAGGGGCTGCACCAGTTCCGGCTCCCAACAAGAATCCAACAGCGGCTCCGGGCAAGCAGCCGCAAGCTGGCTCGGATTTGCAGCCCAAAGCGGCTCTGGCTCGTAGTCCTCGCTTGGCCAGTGCCAAACCCCGCGCCGGGACGCTCGCCAATTCAGATTCCGATTCTGCCGCGCCTAGGCGCAAGCCGCAAGCGCCGGCGGCAAATTCGGAGCAGCCAGCGAGCGCCGCCTGCCAGGCGATCCCCGGGAAGTAGATTCCAGTTCGGGCAGGCCGACGTTCGAATACACGCGTCAACGGAACCAGTGTCGTTGTCGCAGCGTACCTACTTGCAGTAGCGTTGTTGCTGTTCTGCGTGCGAGGCGCTTAGGCTATGGTGAAGTTTCTCCTCTTCTGCATTCTTCTGGTGTTGTGCTGGCCGCTTGCTCTTTTTGCGTTGATTCTCTATCCGCTGGTGTGGCTTCTGCTGCTGCCGTTTCGCGTGGTCGGCATCGCCGTTGGCGGCGTGCTTGAACTGGTGAGCGCGATTATCTTTCTTCCCGCGCGGATGCTAAGGGCGATCTGAAAGCTTACGTGCGCTTCATGGATCATTGGCCAGCGCTTTTTAAAGGCGAGATCCATGCCTTCGGAGTTGTTCCCAATGTCCGGCGGAACATTTCTACAAAGGCGCTCGACTGACAATAACCTACCTTTTGGGCAACTTCTTTGATCGAATAGCCAGAGACCAATAACTCAACGGCTTTGGTCAACCGGACTTGGCGTCGCCACAATTCAAAGCTGCTGCCAATCTCCCTGCGAAACACTCTCTCGATCGTCCTTACACTAGCGCCTGCTTCAGCACATAAAGCCGCCATCGGCTTCGATTCAGCCGGATTCTGAAGAATTGCCTCAGCCACTGCAAGTGCTCTCTTCTCTCGTGGCAACGTCACAAAGGTGGGCATCGGGGAGGCCTTCTGAAGCTGAGAAATGAGTAGGTCGCGAAGAGCACACTCGTGGCGATTCCGCATCCGAAGCTGACTGATACGTACGGTTTCGACGATAAGCTCTCGTAGCAGCGGAGTCACGTGCAGCACGGCGCAACATGAGCCCAATCTCGCCTTCAAACCTGTTCGCAGATAAAGCGTGCGCATCGAAACCGGGCCAGGCATGTGAATCCGATGGTAGGTTCTGGCCGGAATCCATAACGCAAAATGCGGCGGGATCAACCACACACTCTCCTTGGAAGACACTTCCATGAGACCGCTGATTGCGTAGATCAGTTGATCCGACCCATGTGCGTGTTCCGACACCTCAAATCTGGAAGGGTATTCATAGGCGAGCGTCGCCACAGAAATGCCGCGCTTCGGGTCGTATTCTGTCAAAAGGGCACGTTGTCGCAATGGAGATATATTATGGCAGATGATACATATTGCGACAACTGATGAATGAGCTCATCATGGTGCCATGGCACAATCATTCGGACTCGGCAAGTACAACATCATCGGATTCCTCTCCATCGTTGACGTTCCGCGCGCACGAAATTTTTACCGCGACACTCTTGGGCTACTGCTGGTCATGGAAGAACCGCCGTTCGCGTTGGTCTTTGATGCCAATGGCATCATGCTGCGACTTGGCATGGCTCAAGAGATTCCGCCCGCGCATGGTACGGTTTTGGGTTGGCAAGTCCCGGAGATTAACGCGACCGTTCAAGAGTTGGCGAAAGCTGGAGTCCAATTCGAGCGCTATGAGGGAATGGATCAAGATGAATTGGGTATCTGGACTTCACCTACCGGAGCGAAGGTCGCCTGGTTCAAAGACCCAGATGGGAATACTTTGAGCCTCTCAGAACATCCCGAGCTGAAGGGTTGAACCCCAACTACGTCTGACTTGATTGCTGATGTGACGATACGTTCCGGATATTGGCCGATACGGACGCAACGCACCTTGCCCGGACGAAG
>PLKY01000211.1 GCA_003140785.1 Acidobacteriaceae bacterium
ATCTGGGCGATTCCTGGGAGCACGCGGACAATCCGGAGTACCCCGTGAAGTTTTCAGATCTGGGAATCCGCATCGGCGTGAATTACATGGTTTACGCGATGACGCATTAGACACTGCCATCTGCTACTATCTTCGCGATGGAGGCTATCGAAGTCCGCGAGGTAACCAAGACCTTCGGCAGCGTGACGGCGGTCGACGACCTGACGCTCACGGTTCCGCAAGGGTCTGTCTATGGATTCATTGGGCCGAACGGCTCGGGAAAGACCACGACCATGCGGATGATCGTGAACATCTTTTATCCCGATCGGGGCGCCATTCGCGTATTCGGGCAAGACGCGGGCGGGGAGAGCTCGAAAGAGATCGGCTACCTGCCCGAGGAGCGCGGCCTCTACAAGAAGATGAACGTGCTGGACCAACTCATCTTCCTCGGCCGGCTGCACGGCCTCACCGCGTCCGAGGCCAACACCACGTCCCGCTACTGGTGCGAGAAGCTGCAAATCACCGAGGCCATCCCCAAGAAGACCGAAGACCTCTCCAAGGGCATGCAGCAGAAGATCCAGTTCATTGCCTCGCTGCTCCACGATCCCGAACTCATCATCATGGACGAGCCATTCAGCGGGCTGGACCCGGTCAACGCAGCCCTGCTCATGGACACGCTGGCCGACCTCCGTACCCAGGGCAAGACCATTCTCTTCTCCACCCACCGCATGGACCAGGTGGAAAAGCTTTGCGATTCGATTTGCCTCGTCGACAAAGGAGCAGCGGTGCTCGCGGGACGGATGCGGGAGATCAAATCACGCTACGAACGGAATCATGTGGTTGTTGAGTTTGAGGGCAGTGACAAGTTTCTAAGCAGCGCGGAGATCGCCGAAGCAAAAAACTTCTCCGGCCATGCGGAGATCCGTCTCAAGCCGCACGGCGACGCGCAGAAGCTGTTGCAAGAGGCATCTGCAGGAGCCACAATCTATCGCTTCGAACTGGTCGAGCCTTCACTCGAGGAAATCTTCATCTGGACAGTCGGAGGCAAGGCAGATGCGTAATATTCTGCTGATCGCAAGACGCGAATATCTCGAACAAGTCCGCGGCCGAGCCTTCCGGATGACGACGATTGGCCTGCCCGCGGTCTTCGCGCTGGTTCTCGGCGTGGGCTATCTCTCAAGCCTTGGCCTGGGCGCCAACAGGCACATGGCCGTGGCAGCACCCAACGCCGCGCTGGCCAATGCGATTCGCGATCAGCTCGTCGGCGATAAGGCAGCGAAGGCGCGGATCGACGTGTTCGTGCAGCCGACACCAGAGCAGCGAGCTGTACTGGTGAAGCAGGTTCATGCCGCGCAGCTCGATGGGCTGCTCTGGGTCGAGACTGCGCCGGGAAGAACTCCAACGGGCACATTTGTTTCACAGTCTTCGGGCGACTTCATCACCGCAGCGCGGCTTAAGTCGGCATTGACCCACGCAGTGCTGGGTGAGCGGCTCATGGGTGGCGGAATGAAGCAGGGGGACGCCGACACGCTTGTGGATGGCGTGCCGCTCGACACCTGGCAGGTAAAAAAAGATGGCAGCCTGGTGAAGACCAACGCCGAGTCCTCGCTTTGGAAAGGCTATGTGATGGCCCTTCTGCTCTCGATGACCACCATGATTTACGGCATGAATGTGGCGCGTTCGATCATCCAGGAAAAGACCTCGCGCATTTTTGAAGTCATGCTGGCGATTGCAAAACCCGGCGATATGCTGGCAGGAAAACTGATCGGCGTGGGCGCCGTGGGATTGACGCAAATTGCCATTTGGCTCGCGGCTGGCGCGGTGATTCTGTTTTCGCCGCTGGCGGCTGCCATCATGACCGGCGAACTTGCCGTGCATTTCACGTGGACCGAAGCCGTGCTGTTCCCGGTGTACTTTGTGTTGGGCTACCTGCTCTACAGTTCCCTGTTTGCCGGGCTCGCGGCGACCTGCGAAACCGAGCAGGAACTGCAGATGTACATGCCTCTTGCTGCGGCGCCGACGTGGCTGAGTTTTGCACTAATCCTGCTCATCATCAACGACTCGAATTCATTTTGGTCGGTAGCGGCGTCGCTCTTTCCGCCGACCGCGCCGGTCATCATGTTTTTGCGTATGGCCTCAGAGATCCCACCCGTATGGCAGCTCGCACTATCGATCGGACTGATGGCGGTCAGCATCTGGGGTGTGTTGTGGTTCTCGACCCGGCTCTATCGCGTGGGCATTCTGATGTACGGAAAACGCGCCACATTGCCGGAGCTGATGCGCTGGCTGCGGTACAGCTGACTCGCGTCGCAGCGTGAGCGCGACCGGCGAAGCTAAAATCGCTAGAGTGACTTCCGAAGCGAGCCCCAAATTCACCGTTGGTCAACGCATCGTGCTGGCCATCGTTCCGCGCATTGTATGGGCTCTGCTCAGCGTGGTTGGCCGCACGTGGCACTTCGACGTGATCGGCGAACCGGGCGTCATCCCGGTACGCGAGGGAAAAAAGGCGGGCCCGGAGATCTACTGCTTCTGGCACCAGTGCGTTCTTCCCTGTGCGTTTTATTTTCGCGGGTCCGGCGCTGTGATTCTGATCAGCAAGAGCTTCGACGGCGAACTCATCACACGGATTCTCAGGATGTTTGGCTTCGATGCGGTGCGGGGCTCGAGTTCCCGTGGCGCGCGCGAAGGCTTGCTTGGCTTGGCCCACATCATCGAGTCAGGACGGACCGCGATTTTCACTGCGGATGGGCCGCGCGGGCCGATTTATCAAACCAAAATGGGCCCAATTAAATTGGCGCAGATGACGGGCGCGCCCATCGGGGCATTTCACCTGGATCCGCGAAGAGCCACGATTCTCAAATCGTGGGATCGCTTCCTGATTCCTATGCCCTTCACTCGGATCTGTGTGAGTTGGGCAAACTGGACAAAGGTTCCCACAGATTTACCCCCGGAAGAATTCGAATCGAAACGATGCGAATTGAATGCGGCGATCGAGAGGGCGCGCCTTCGCGCGTACTCGCGCTTCGGGAAGGTCGTGTCATGAGCCTTCCGAAGAGTGGCCTTCGCGTTGCGGATTTCGATTTCGACCTTCCGGCCGAGCTGATCGCGCAGCATCCCCCGGCGGAACGGGGACAGAGCCGCATGCTGGCGATGGATCGAGCCAGTGGAGAGCTCCGTGACACGCGATTCAGCGAACTCCCTGCCCTGCTGCAGCCCGGCGATCTGTTGGTGCTGAACGACAGCCGCGTCATTCCAGCGCGCTTGTATGCAAAGCGGTTGAAAGCGCGAGACCGGCAGGATGCGGGCGGTCAGGACCCGAACGCCAAGGTTGAAGTTCTATTGACCGAGCCCGCGGGCGCTGGTGCGTGGAAAGCGCTGGTGAAACCGGGCAGAAAAGTCGGGATCGGTGAGCGGCTGGTCTTTCCAACGGCCTCAGGTGAGATTGTGCTCGAAGCCGAAGTTGTGGAGCGCGGCGGATTCGGCGAGCGCGTGCTGCGCTTTGCTCCCGTGGAGGACTTCTATGCGGCGCTCGAACGAATAGGGCATATTCCGCTGCCACCCTACATTCGGCGCGACGATGCCACGGAAGATCGTGAACGCTATCAAACGGTCTTTGCGCAGGAGCGCGGGTCGGTGGCTGNNACGGTCTTTGCGCAGGAACCCGGGTCGGTAGCAGCGCCGACCGCAGGCCTGCATTTCACAAACTCCGTGCTCGAGGCGATTGCGGCAAGGGGAGTGGAGATTGCGCACGTCACCCTGCATGTGGGCCTGGGCACCTTCGCGCCTCTTCGGGTCGGGCGGGTTGACGAGGTGCGCCTCCACTGCGAGTCCTTCACGATACCCGCAGCGACAGCCGAGGCCGTGAACCAGGCGAAGGGCGACTGCCGCAGGATTATCGCCGTGGGCACGACGGTGATGCGCACGCTGGAGGCCGCCGCATTCGAGGCGGACGGCGGACCGCTGAAGCCGCATACCGGGAAGACCGACATTTTCATTCAACCTGGATTTCAATTTCGTATTGTCAACGCGTTGTTAACGAACTTTCACTTACCGAAGTCGAGTTTGCTCATCTTGGTAAGCGCTTTCGCCAGCCAGGAGCATATCCTGGCGGCTTACGCTTACGCCGTCGCTAAGAGCTATCGTTTCTTCAGCTACGGAGATTGTATGTTTCTGACCTAAGTAACGCGAAGGTAGAATTCGAAACACACCATTCAGCCGTTCACCGTTACACTTGCCCTATCTTTCATCGGTTTTGCTTTGAGTCGCCTCGGTAAGAGGGCACGAGTTTGCCATCAAGGCGGCAGCAGGGGTCACACCAGACGGAGGACCGGTGCGCGTCGCACTGCAAGGGAATCAAGAATTGCACCGGCATAGCTTCAGTTTGTAGTAGGTCGCGGCTCTCGAATGAATTGGATTGACAGCGGGGTTCTAAGGAGTTAGCAGCCGTCTTTTAACTCGATAAACGCTTTCCGAGCGGTTCAACAGTGTAACCCTGCTGCTTCACCAGCGATTGTATGCCGTAAACAGCCGTGTACACCGAATTGTTACAACTTCAGTGTATCGCGTTGAATTAATACACCTTGACTTATCATGATTTGGAGGGACAATTGCATATATAGAGAAGTATTTCGTATTCACTGTGAGGAATGAGGGGGGCTGAGTTGCACTCGATCGCGTGGTGGCCGACTGTTCTCGTTCTTGCTGTGTCCACCTTCACCGATTTACGCAGCCGACGCATTCCAAACTGGCTGGTGCTGCCTTTTTTGGCAGTTGGCCTCGTTGTGTCCTTCGCTCCCAAGGACTGGCACGGAATCGGAATCGGCCAGAGTCTTGAAGGGATGGGTCTGGGTTTGTTGTTGTTCGGCATCCTCGCTTTCATGGGCGGGATGGGGATGGGAGATGTGAAACTCTGCGCGGCCCTTGGCGCGTGGATCGGGCCAAAGCAATTGTTCGTGGCCCTGGTATTGACGGGGATCGTTGGTGGAGTGATGGCAATCGGCTGGGCAGTTACGGGCGGGTTTCTTGGAGAACTCTTTACCGGCACTGGCGATTTGCTGTTTGGTTGGAAGAAACGCGAAAGGCGCGCGGAAGAGGAGCACACGCTCTCCAATCCTCGTGCACGGAAGATGCCTTATGCGCCGGCCATTGCAATTGGGACGCTGATGTCGTTCTTTGCTTTTGCGGGTTGACACAATAGATTTGCACTATGCAAGAGATAAGAAGCATTGAGATGCACATTAACCCGGATCAATACCGCGAGCAGCTAGGAGTCTCAGACCGGTAATGCAGAATCACTTTGAGGATTTAGAGACAGCCGTTGGCGCGAGCGATTTGTCGATTGCATTAATCGGCCCAAATGAGAATCGCAGGAGGATTGTCGCCAACGCCCTGGCCGGCTCAGGCAGCTCGACGGTGCGGGAGTTCCCTTCCTATCCGTCCAAGACGAACGACGTTCCACACATGATGGAACAGAATTTTGACGTATACATCATCGATTTGGACGGCGACCAGCGTTATGCCCTGGAACTGGTGGAGGAGATCTCCGCCAATCCGTCGGTGACGGTCATGGTCTTCTCGATGAACAACGACCCCAACCTGCTGATGAGCTGCATGCGCGCAGGAGCGCGAGAGTTTCTTTCGCAGCCGGTGGCGCTGGGACCGCTGAATGAGGCATTGGCACGGGCCTCGACGCGCCGCCCCGCCGCGCGCATATCTAACAAACCGGGCGGAAAAGTACTGGTATTTCTCGGCGGCAAAGGCGGCTCAGGGGTCACCACCGTGGCTTGCAACTTTGCCGTGTCGCTGGTTCAGGACTGCGCGCAGAGCACGGTATTGATCGATCTGGATCTTCCGTTGGGAGATGCCGCACTGAATCTCGGCATCACTCCGCAATTTTCCACCGTGGATGCTCTGCAGAACTACACCAGGCTGGATCAGAATTTTCTATCGAAGCTTCTAACCAAGCACAGTTCAGGCTTGTTTGTGCTCGCGGCCCCAGGCAAGTTTCCCCAGGTGGAAGTAAGCAACGAAGCGATGGAGCGACTGGTTGCCGTTGCCCGGATGGCTTTTGACTACGTGGTGGTCGACGCAGGCTCGCGATTCGATTTGAGTGGCACCACGCTGGTGGACCAGGCGGACACCGTTTACCTGGTGATGCAGGCCGGCATCCCCGAGCTGCGCAATTCGCATCGCGTGATATCTGAATATTTCAAAAACGGCGGTTCCAATCTCGAGATTGTGCTCAACCGCTTCATGCCGCGTTCGGGTGGAGTGGACGAAGAGCATATATCGAAGGCGCTCACCAGGCCGGTGCAATGGAAGATCCCCAGCGATTACGTGACTGTGCGGCGCATGCAGAATGAGGCTACCCCGCTGGCCATGGAGGACTCGATGATTGCCCGGGCGATACAGGATATGGCACGGACGGCATGTGGAATGCCGGCAAAACCTGAGAAGAAAAAAGGATTCAGTCTCTTCGGATAATCGACGGGCACGTCAAAAAATCCCGGTAATTGGAAGGTCGCAAAGTGGAACATCTAAATCTGGAAAATTTTAAATCGGAAGTACATCGCACCCTGATCTCGAAGCTCGATTTGGAAAAGCTGTCGCGCGTCAATTCAAACCAGGCACGCCAGGCAGTATCGAGCATTATTAGTGAAATCATCAGCGATCGACGGGTGCCGCTGAGCTTTGACGAGCAGGAAAAGATCCAGACCGATTTGCTCGACGAGGTCTTCGGACTGGGGCCGCTCGAGCCGTTGCTGAAGGACCAGAAGATCTCCGACATTCTCGTCAACGATAAAGACCATGTGTTTATCGAGCGTGGCGGCCTGTTGACGCGAGCCGATGCGGCGTTCCGCGACGATCGTCATTTGTTGCAGATCATCGACCGAATCGTGTCGCGCGTTGGACGCAGAGTGGACGAATCGTCGCCGATGGTGGACGCCCGCTTGCCGGATGGATCGCGCGTGAACGCCATCATTCCGCCGCTGGCGCTTGACGGACCGTCGTTGTCCATTCGCCGATTCGGTACCGGCCCTCTCGCCGCCAATCAGCTCGTGCAGCTCAAGAGCATCTCCGCCGAGATGATGGAATTGCTTTCGTCAGCGGTGCGCGCACGCCTGAGCATTCTGATTTCCGGCGGCACCGGCGCCGGCAAAACTACCTTCCTCAACATCCTGTCGCAGTACATTCCGCAGAACGAGCGCATTATCACCATCGAAGATGCGGCAGAATTGCAGTTGGCACAGGAGAACATTGTGCGTCTGGAAACACGACCTCCGAACGTCGAAGGCCAGGGCGCCATCCGGCAGCGGCAACTGCTGATCAACAGCCTCCGTATGCGTCCCGACCGCATCATCATCGGTGAGGTCCGCGGCGAAGAAGCATTCGACATGTTGCAGGCCATGAACACGGGCCATGAAGGCTCGATGACGACAGTTCACGCCAACACGGCGCGCGACGCTCTGACCCGGCTTGAATCGATGGTCGCGATGAGCAACCTGAGCCTTCCGGAAAAGACGGTCCGGCAGCAGATTGCCTCCGCGCTCACTATCGTTGTGCAGTGCACGCGTTTAAGCGACGGCTCGCGCAAATGTGTGAGCATCCACGAAATCACTGGTATGGAAGAGAACGTGATCAGTATGCAGGAAATCTTCACCTTCCAAAAGAAGGGGATCGGGCCGAATGGAAAGGTGCTGGGCTTGTTCAAGCCGAGCGGCATCCGTCCACGGTTCCTCGAGCAACTGCGGACCGCGGGTATTTTCCTTCCGCCAAGCCTGTTCGAGCGGGTCACCGAGGTTAATTGATCGGAAAGGGGGGTTAGCAGCAATGGGTCTGATCATCGTCGTCGTATTCATTGCAGTGTTCGCTGTGGTGGCTCTGCTGGCCGCTGCAACCGGCACTGGCGCCACAAAGCAAGACAAGGAGATGCTGGCGCGGCTCGACTCCGCCCTGGCCACGGGCAAGTCGAAGTCCGACATGGCCGATTTGCTTATCGACGTCCGCAAGAATGAGTTGCTGAGCACGATCCCATGGATTGACAAGGCGCTACGCAAAATCGAATTGACTCCCCGCTTGCGACGCTTGCTCTATCAGGCCGACCTCAAATGGACTGTCGGCGGCCTGATGATGATGTGCTTCGTAGCGTTCGCGATCCCGGGCTACCTTGCGTATTGGCGCACTGGTCAACTCATTTTCGGACTGCTCATCGGCGCCGCCACCGGGTTTGCACCTATCGGCTACGTCATGTTCATGCGCACCAAGCGCATGAACAAGTTCGAGGAGGGGCTGCCGGAAGCATTGGATTTGATCTGCAGTGCGCTTCGTGTCGGACACAGTTTGAACTCCGCACTCGGTCTGGTAACGCGCGAATGCCCCGACCCTGTAGGCACTGAATTCCGCGTGTGCTTCGATGAACAGAATTACGGACTGGAACTGAAGACTGCGTTGGAAAATATGACCAATCGCGTGCCTGTCCAGGACTTGAGAATCGTGGTCACGGGAATTCTGATTCAGAAAGAGAGCGGCGGCAACTTGGCCGAGGTGCTCGAAAAAGCGTCTGAAGTCATTCGAGAGAGATTCCGCCTGAAGCGGCAAGTGATGACCCACACGGCGCAGGGGCGCCTGACGGGATTAATTCTCACCCTGCTGCCCATTTTTCTGGGATGCGCGTTGTATTTCGTTAATCCGGAAATGATGAGCTTGCTGTGGACTCGAGAAATCGGAATCAAGCTTCTCTACGCAGCCGGCGGCATGATCGTGGTTGGCGGGCTCATTATTCGCAAAATTGTCAACATGGATGTGTAAAGGGGACTTATGGGAGTTGCAATAGCATCATTTTTTGCGGTATTCCTACTGGTTTTGAGCGGCGGCCTCCTTGTCTTCTATCGCGAAACCATTCAGGCGCGTATCAGTTCGGCGATCAATCCGCAGGTCAAGCAGCAAAAGACGCTGAAGACCACCATCCTGGACACCCGCAACGTGCTGGAAGGCGTGGTGGAGCGATTCGAAAAGGTTATTCCCAGGAGCGAAGCAGAAGTCTCTGTCGTCCAGCAGCGTCTGATTCGCGCCGGGTTCCGCGAAGACTCCACGCTGAAGATTTTCTATGGCGCAAAAGTGATTACGCCGCTGTTTCTTTGCCTGATCGCCATGGTGTCGGGCTTTGCAAGACAGAACCCGTTCTTCATCTATATCGCCTGCTTGGGTCTTGGATTTCTCGCGCCTGACTTCTGGCTGGGAAGACAGATCAAGAACCGGCAGACAAAGATCCGGCGGGGTTTGCCGGACGTGCTCGACATGCTGGTGATTTGCGTGGAGGCTGGTCTTAGTTTGGATCAGGCTACCGCCCGCACCGCGGAAGAGCTTCGTCAATCGCAGCCTATCCTGAGCGATGAGTTAGGTGTCGTGGCATTGGAACAGCGGGCCGGCAGCGCTCGTTCAGAGGCATGGAAGCACCTTGCCGATCGTACAGGGCTGGACATTGTCCGCAACCTGGTATCCATGCTCGTTCAGTCCGAACAATTCGGTACGAGCATCGCGAAGACGTTGAGAGTTCATTCTGACACGCTAAGAACGAAACGCGTGCAGGAGATAGAAGAGAAGGCAGCAAAATTATCGGTCAAACTTCTCTTCCCGCTTGTTCTATTTATTTTCCCCTCACTGTTTGTTGTGGTTCTCGGACCTGCCGTGATCCTTATGGCAGATTCGTTCAAATCTCTGTTTGGTCACTAAAAGAAGGGGGGATTGCAATGGACAGCGCGACAATCATCCGAGTGGTTTCCGGTGTGCTTTTCGTTCTGGTTCTGGGCTTCTTGGTCCAGCGCCGCCGCAGCCGGGTTAAGTAACTCACAAGTTATCGGGGATCCTGTGGAGCCTGCAAGATTTCACACCATCTGAGCAAGTTGGATCCGAACATGGAAAGGGGGTACCGCAATGGACACCGCGACAATTATCCGTATTGCTGCCGGCGTGCTCTTTGTTCTTGTGCTGGTCATCTTGATTCAGCGCCGGCGCACGAGGGTTAAGTAAACTCACTATCCATCGAAGATCCTGTGGAGCCTGCAACATTTCGCACCATGTGAGAAGGATGGATCCGAACACGCGAAAGGGGGTATCGCAATGGACACAGCGTCGATTATCCGGATTGCTGCCGGCGTTCTTTTTGTTCTCGTGCTGGTCATCCTGATTCAGCGCCGCCGCACCCGGGTTAAGTAACGGAGGCAGCACTGAGAACAGGAGGTGGCCGGATGACAATAAAGTCGGCGAATCCACCGTTCGCGTACGCCGGCCGTAAGTTCCCTCGCCTTGAAGCGAAACTATTTGCGCGGTTTCATTTAGATAAGACTCAAGGAAGCAGAACTCGGCCGGCAGTTTTCAGGTAGTTTTTATTGTTATCACTCCATGAAATGAAATTGATAACTGGAGCAGAAGTTAGTTAGGAGCAGCACGCCCTGCAGCCGCGCGGAAAGGGTGAGGAGATATGGAAGTCCAAAGATATTGTGTATATAACCAGACGCGCGAGAGCTTCCTGAGCCTGGGAGTAACCGTAACCGATGCGGCGACCGGTCATGTTCGGGAGTTAATTGACAGAGTTAACATCAAGCCAGATAGCGGCCTATGGATGATTCCGTATCGAGGCATTGTTCCGGCACACGGTCATTCCCCTGTCGATTTGGTTTATCTCGACAGTAACTATCGAGTTATACAGGAAATCGAGTCTTTTTTGACTTCCACTGTCGAGCCGTTGAAAGACGAGGCTGCAAGCGCTCTGGTGCTGCCGGCTCACACCATCTATTCCTCGCAAACACAGCCGGGAGACCAGATGGTAATTTGTGTAGCGGACGAAATGGAGCGCCGATTAGAGCGGCTCTCGGGTTCCATTGCTTCCTTGTCGAATTCCCAGGAAGTCGTAACTTCAAAGGAAAAGCAACCTGGCAATGGCGCCTCCGCCCCGTTGCAGATCCGCTCAACCGGGAAGCAAAGTACAAATCAGGGGACGGACACTATGGATAACTTAGGGTCAAAGACCGGAAAGCGCGGTTCGCTCTTAAGCTGGATCCAAAACTGGCTTTCTTCGGATCGGCGGCGTGCACCCCGTCATCCGCTACCCGGGCTCGTTGCCTATTATTGGACCGGCAGCACTCCTCGCGCTTACCAGATTGCCGATATCAGTTCGAGTGGCTTCTACGTACTCACGGAAGAACGGTGGTTCCCCGGAACCATGGTTCTGATGACGTTACAACGAACGGACAACGCAGGGAAAAACCTCGACGATTCGATCGCTGTCCAGTCGCGGGTTGTCCGCTGGGGCAGCGACGGGCTGGGTCTCGCGTTCGTTCTCTCGAAGGCACTGGATCCGAACAGCGGAGAATCAATCCGGGAAAACGGCGCGGACAAGAAGATGCTTGAACGATTTCTTGAACGGCTTAAGGATGACTCTGCGGCATTGCGCGTTGCCGGAAGATAAGCCGAAACCGATCTCAATGCGTTGAACGATCTGCAATCGCTTTCACAAGGCTCGAGTCCGAAGACTTCTCGCACTTGCGAATGGAAGACCTGACTAGCAACGCCGATCTCCACCGAGAACAAGGCACGCATAGCAAGCCTCGGTGAGGATCTGGAGTTAATCTGCGTCTTCGGGAATGATCAGAAGAACTTCAACGCGGGCAATTTGCCCGTTGTGCTTGGCCGGCCTGAATTTCCATTGCTGAAGTGCCTGCAACAGAAGACGGGTCTGCGTAAACTCCGGCGGGAAAACTAGCGCCAACGATTCGAAATGTCCCGCCTCATCGACGAATCCATGAACCATCAGTGAATCGGCGTTGACATTGGTCGGCGTGTCGCTGGGACGAACGATGTAAGTTGGCCACGGAGCCTCAATGTGATTCACATTCCCGGCGCTGGCTGCTTCCATTTTGGAAGGAAGCGAATATTGCAAGATCCAGCTCCTGGCCAAGCCGACATGAAGATACACCGAATATACGAGTCGGCCGCCCCAAAGCTTCGAAGTCTCCGGGAACTCTTCCGCCATGGAGGATCCCACAACCACGACGCCGTATTGACCGTTCTGGGGCAACGTAATCCGAGTGAACGTGGGCTCGGTTCCCTGCCCGCCTCCTCCGTTTCCTGAACCGGAGTTACCGCTCGCGTTTCCGGAGTTTCCTCCGTTACCAACATTCGCCCCATTGCGTGTGCCGGCTGGGCCCGGTGAGCTTCCTGCTGCGCCCTGGCTTTCTTGAGCGCCCTTTTCGGCGCCGTTACTGTTGGGGTTGCCGGTGCCAGCTTGAGATGAATTACCGGCCTTGCCCGGCCGCATGGCGCCGGACTCCGTGCCAGGCCCGGTCTGATTCACTGCCGGCAGGGCGATGGTTCCCTTCACCATCTCCTCTTCCGAGACGGAAAGCATGGCTGCCGCACTGGGTTGAATGGAAGATCTGGACGAAGTCTCCGGTAGCAAATCGCTAACAGTCGCGCCCGAGACAACGACGGGAGCCGATGTACTGGGGGCCGGCATCGGCATGCGCGTTGAAAACGGCGTCGATGTAAAAGGCACATCCGCGACGTGCGTTTCAGGTGTAGGCCGCGTCAGGACAGGCCGCGTATTGTTGAT
This sequence comes from Acidobacteriaceae bacterium, assembly GCA_003140785.1. Lineage (GTDB taxonomy): Bacteria > Acidobacteriota > Terriglobia > Terriglobales > Acidobacteriaceae > Telmatobacter. The sequence goes on from PLKY01000211.1 coordinate 12,590, forward strand.
GGCGAGCTTCTGGGGTTGAGGAGGAGTGATGAGTTGAATCTTCGGTCTCTGTGCCGACCAAAGCAACAGGGACGGTAGCTTGGCTTTTGTGATGAGTTGATTCTGCGGGATGTCGGGCTGTACCACGGTTCTCTCTGCGAGATGCAGTTTCGGAATCTGGAGAGCGCTCGAACTGGGCGCGGCCGGAAGGTCGTGCGGAGACGGGGTATGCGCTGTCGAGTTTTGGCCTGGATACATGCCGCTGTTAGCGGAATTCTGCCTTCTCACGGGATCCGGAAGAGTAATGTCGACCTGGCGAAGCGTATAGCGGTCAGCAGCGGATCTCATGTTAATGCGAGGAGCGAAAAGGAAGCCGTAAACAACTACGCCCACAACGAGGATGTGCACCAGCACCGAGACCACAAAGGAATATGGTCGTTGGTGCCCTCGCGGGGGTACCGCAAAAAGTGAAATCGGGGAAGTCCCCATAGCGGGATCGGATTCCTCTCCTGTTTGGCTTGATCCTACTTTACATGGAGAGTGACTCTTTGTAAGCAGATGCAAACAGCAAATACAGATGCCTTTTGTTACCTTCACGATGAAAGCCCTGTTGTTTTGATCTTGCATTCAGGCTTGGCGGTTGCCACAGGTTTCTGCTTGAACATTTCTGAATCAACGGGCGTCTCCAGGGCTCAGCTCCTCGAAAGCCCGGGGGCTAAGACACAATTTAGCAGGGGAAAAGTGGGGAACTTAGACGGCTGCTGGATGGGTCGAACGGAATTCGAAAGTAACTAGACAGGGTTGTTGCTATTGCTCATAGTAGTGACACAGATCAGCTTGCAATAACAACGTAGGGAACGAGTCAGGTTGGGTTGCGCGATGAGATTGGTTTTTGACTAACGCTGAAGCTTAAAGCGGTAAAGCTCCAGACCTAGAAGATGCAAAGCAATTGCGCGCGTTTTCATTTGATGAAATGCACGGTGACAGCAGGGGTACTATAGGTTAAAGGTTCTTTTTTTTGTTGACGAAGCGCTTGCGCGGTGATGCTATACTTCATCGTCATTAATCCTCATTTGGAGTCCAACCAAGTGAATCCCTAACTCGGCGGACTCGCCCGCCGTTTCCTATGCGTATGCAAGTGCCGGGATAACGGGGCCGATGCCAAATTGTAAAGCTAACGAAGACAGGATCTCTGAATGAACCGAAGACTGTTGATCATCCTCCTGAGTGCATTCGCAATCGCCGCGATCAGCACTTACGTCGTTTGGCGCATGGTAGGGTCACGTTTGAATGTCGCAAAACCGCAGACGTCGACGACCATCGTTGCCGCTGCCAAAGACATCAAGATCGGGATAATCCTTGCTCCTGCCGACCTGACGAGTATCCAGATTGTTGGATCGGTTCCGCAAGGCGCCATTCTCGATAAGAAGAACGCAATTGGCCGTGGGGTGATTTCGAACATCTATTCGGGAGAGGCAATTCTTGATAACCGCCTCGCTCCGATGGGATCTGGCGGCGGGTTGGCCGCCACAATTAAAGAAGGCATGCGAGCCTGCGCCATCAAAGTTGATGAAGTCGTCGGCGTGGCGGGATTCGTCACTCCAGGGATGCGGGTCGACGTACTGGTTTCGGGTGTTCCACCAGGCCAGGGAAATACTCAAGACACGCAAACTAAAACGCTCCTGCAAAACATCGAAGTTTTGTCTGCCGGCACGGATATCCAGAAAGACGCCGAAGGCAAACCGCAACAGGTGCAGGTCGTAAATCTTCTAGTTACACCCGAACAGGCCCAGATTCTGGCGTTGGCGAGCAACCAGATGAAGATCCAGTTAGTTTTGAGGAACCCGCTGGATACGACGACCGTAACCGTCCCAGAAACGGCGATGACGAACCTTTTCACCGGAGGAAAATCGCCGCAACACCCAACAGTAGCCGCACCGAGGAAGGCAAAGGCAGCTGCACCGCCGCCCTTCACAATTACAGTTCAGAACGGCGCAACCAAGACTGAAGAGAAATTTGTTTCTCCCGGGGGGCAACAGTGAAAGTGAGAACCGGCGTTACTATTGCCAGTTTGAGTATTTTGGCGTTCGTTACATGCGCCCCGAAGGCTATTCGTGGACAGTTGGTTTCCAAGGCCGGACAGGGCTCGACTCCTGCTGCCCGGGCGGCTGCGCCTTCGGCTCAGGATCCCGCTCCCCAGGCACCGGCGCCAGCAGCCCAAACTCCGATGCAGCCTGTCGGGCCCTCCAGTCAGGATTCAGCAAACGACTTATCTGTGACCGTCGGCAAGTCGGTTGTACTCGACCTTGCGCGGCCCATCACCCGCATCGTTGTTGGCTTGGGTGACTATGCCGAGGCCAGCGCTGTGAGCCCGACTCAGGTTCTGGTGAACGGCAAATTGGCCGGCGAGACGACGCTCATTCTGTGGGACACAGGCGGCGGCCGTCAGTTCTTCAACGTCACGGTGCGTCCCAGCACGTTCGCATCGCACGACCAGTTGGAGGCCGTGCGGCGTCAATTGCGCACGGAATTGCCGGGGCAGGAACTGAGCGTGACCACTGAAGGCACCAACGTCTATCTTCGCGGCACGGTTGCAGACCTGAGCAGTTCCAGCCGCGCAGTTCTGATTGCCGGTACGGCCGGGAAAGTCGTCAACCTGCTGAACGTGAAGATACCGGAGCCCGAGCGGCAAATTCTTCTGAAAGTGCGTTTTGCAAGCATCGATCGCACGAAAGAGAGGCAGCTAGGCATCAATTTCTTCAGCACAGGAATTGGAAATACGATCGGCTCGGTGACAACAGGACAGTTTTCGCCCCCAACAGTCACCCCTCAGGTGGGTGCCGCTCCTACCCTGACGGTCTCGAATGCACTCAACTTGTTTGCCTTTTATCCAGGCTTAAACATCGGAGCAACCATCCAAGCTATGGAGCAGGTGGGTCTGGCTGAGACACTCGCCGAGCCAAATATTCTGGCACAGAATGGGAAGCAAGCCAGCTTCCTGGCCGGCGGCGAATATCCCTTTCCGATGGTTCAGGGAGCGGGAGTTGGCGGGAGTGGCGCGGTCACAATCATGTTTAAAGAGTATGGCATTCGGCTGAACTTCATCCCCACCATCACGCCTCGTGGCACAATCCGTTTGCAGGTCGCCCCGGAGGTGAGTGCATTGGATTTCGGTGACGCCGTTTCGATCGCTGGCTTTGTGGAGCCCGCTATTACCGTACGCAGGGTCAAGACTGAGGTCGAACTTGGTGATCGCCAAAGCTTCGCAATCAGCGGCCTTTTGGACAATACCGAAAATGAGACTTTTCAGAAGATACCGTTCCTCGGCGACATTCCAATTCTTGGCAAGTTCTTCCAGAGCATGTCACGGACAAAAAACAATACTGAACTCATTGTTATCGTGACTCCCGAGATTGTCACGCCCGTGCCGGCCGGAACCGACATAGCGTCGCCAAAGCGTCCACAGCCGTTCCTGCCGCCCAACTCGAATACGCCGATGAACACGCCCGACGCGGCAAGCTCTCAGCAAACAGTTCCGGCAACGATGCCCGTTGAGCAGTTAATTGAGAGCATGAAGCCCGAAACGCCCTTGTCCGACAGTAGCAGTTCTAGCGGTGGCGGGGGCGGGGGCGGGGGCGGCGGTGGTGGCAGTTCGCCTCAATAGTGCGAACTGTGAATTCTTTTATCTTTTGTAAAGGAATGACGGCATCGCAGCAAGCCCTGTCCGCAACAGACGGGGCTTGTTCTTTAGCTGCGCAGATCGGTTTCCCCTTCAGACTCGCTGTCATTCCTTCCTAGCTGGACCTGCCGCCTACGGATTCATCCGCTTGGATGAGGGGGCGGATTGACAAAACTCGAAGGAAGAGGGTGTTGATTTTGATGCCGCTGTTCGATTGGTTCAAGCCACGACGGGCCTCCAAACAAGCTGTGAAGGTTCGAGTCACTAACATCACCCGCAATACTCAAATTGCAACGAGCGTCGAGATCGCGGAAAGTGGCGCCAAGCGTTCACGGGGATTGCTGGGACGCAAAGGACTCGGTCCTGGGGAGGGCCTTTGGATTGTTCCCTGCGAGGCCGTCCATACATTCGGTATGCAATTCTCGATAGACCTCGTGTATCTCGATCGGGAGTACCGGATTCGCAAGATCCGAAAGAATGTTCGGCCATGGCGTTTATCTGCCTGTCTTCCAGCTCATTCTGTGATCGAGCTTGCCGCAGGTGCCATTCAAGAACACGACGCACAAACAGGAGATATCGTGGAATTCTCGACCTTCCATTCGGAGTGAGCCTGCCTAACTCAGAGTCGGACGCTGTCGGTGCATTTACAGCGAAATTGTAGGGTTCAAGTAGCTCTTGCGGGGATTCCGACGAATGAACTTCATTGCGGTCAATAGTCGACCTTTTGAAGTCTAAACGTTACTTTAATACCGTGGCGCGAGCGTCGCAGCAAAGAGATGAACGACAAAGGGACTTCATCGCCGCACAGTGTTTGATCCCGGGCGCATTGCGAAGTGTCCGCAAATCTTCATCTTGCCGGATTTGAGGATTGACACTTTCGTGGGATGTATACGAGAACGGCAAAGATGCGATCCAACTGTATACTACAGTTTACATTCAATTATGCTTGACTCCTCGTAAGTTATTGATTTCTAATGAGTGATATGTAAACTTATCGAGTGGCAATGCATTTGCTATGAGATAGCTAGCCCAGCGTGTAGCTGGAACACAATCCATGCTTAGGAGAACTGGAAATGAATGAAATGATGCTCAAAATGTATGTCAAGCTGCAGACCTTGATCGCCCGGGAAGAAGGTCAGGATCTAGTTGAATATGCACTCGTCGTAGCCTTGATCGCTTTCGGTGCTGTTGCTGCGATGAAGGGCTTGTCCACTGAAATCAACACTGCGTTCAACGTGATCAGCAGCGATCTCGCAAGCTCGCTCTAATTATGGTGGGTCCCCTGGAAGTCACAGACGGATCGACCGAATATCTTAAGAGAGAACGGTGAAGATATTGTTCCCCAAACTCTATATTTACATCGCAGCTCTCTTAAATCGGGAAGAGGGACAAGATCTTGTCGAATATGCGCTTGTTGTGGCTCTGATTGCATTCGGTGCAGTCATTTCCATGAAAGGACTTTCGACAGAGATCAAGACCGCATTCAGTGCAATCAGCAGCGATCTTGCCAGTTCACTCTAGTCGATTGAGCTTCGGGTAATTCCGGAACCAATTGCCGTCAGTGAATAGTAAAGATCAGGATACAAACAGGAGCGACAAGGTACGAGTTTGGCGCTATTGCTTCGCATCGGTCCTCACTCGATGATGCCGGCGTAGATCGCCGGATGAGTATAGTTCGCTCGGAACGATTCATAGTCATTACAACGAATCGGTGACTGCCAAGCGTGCAACCACAGTTTCGGCAGATGATTCGAATAGATTAGTCGAATTGACGTGTTGAGCTACTGAAGAGGGGGGCTCATGCCTCTGCCCCCCTGCAGCACGCCTCTGTTCACGAATCCGAAAGGTTCCCTGCTTTCGGAGCTTCGTGCTCATGGAAACCCGCATCGCGTTTGCTTATTTCCGAATCTCCCCTCGAGTTTTGATTGATCGCGCCGAAGCCTGTGTCCGTTTTCGATACGCGATGAACCATGTAAACTTGATGACATCCCCATCCAACTGCGAAGCAAGCCGCCTCGGTTCCACAGGCGCCTCGTTCTAAAGTGATCTGGTGCAAAGTCTCAACTCCGCTGATAATGAGGAGATGGGCTTCTGCTTGGAAGAGGAAAGCCGCAAAGACCGCGGTTACCCGACCCGTGCCTAGCTAGGTAACCGCATCATCCTGGCTTACAGTTTCATGCTCTTAAGGATAAGAATAGAAATATCCCGGTGGAGAGGCG
>PLKY01000277.1 GCA_003140785.1 Acidobacteriaceae bacterium
TTTCACGGCGCACGCGTTTTTCGGAACTGATCTCTTAGGACGGCTCTATCGGATACGCTTTGCCAGTAGATTGGCCTCAACATTGCGCAATCCCACGATAAAAACATGCAGATATAAATTCATCGGCTTCTGTCGGATCGCAACGGTGCTGTCCTGTTTGCAAGATATTGGAGGCGCGCGATCTGAACCGCGAGATTCAGCTCATCTCTTAGCACGCTGGGGACGTCGCCGCCGTTTGTTACACTCCCATTGCGGCCGATCATTCAGAAAGTGATAACCTGCCGTCTGAGAATTGATGCGGGAACCCAAAGGAATGAAAAGCGCGAACCCCGTGAACGATCTGTTGCGAAACATCGCGCATGTGCGGATCAAGAAACGCGCCATCGCGAATCACGGTGTGCTAAACGAGGCCTATCAATACGCCAAGCCGAGTTCCTTCTCGCGCGGCATGCGGATCGACCTGAACGGGTTCACGATTCTACTCATTTCGGGCACCGCATCCATCGACGAAAATGGCAACAGCGTGCACATTGGGGATTTTCGCGCACAGATGCGGAGAACTCTCCGCAACATTAGCGGACTCCTTGAGAGCGAGGGATGCACCTGGCACGACATTGTGCGCACCACGTGCTACCTGCGCGACATCGATCGTGACTATGAGGCATTCAATGAAGAACGCACCGCGTTCTATAAGGAGCAGGGCCTTGATCCTCTGCCTGCGTCAACAGGCATTCAAGCTTATTTGTGCCGCCCAGAATTGCTGGTGGAGATCGAGGCCATCGCCATGTTTCTGACCGGCGAGCGCAGCCCGTAGCTGGAACCTTTTCCTCCCCAAGCTCGATCCGGCGCACGACAAGCTTGACAGAGCGACGGGAAAAAGCAAACAATCCTCTGCATCGGAAGCAAGTGCCTTGGCAGCGCGTCCGCCAATCGATTCAATCCCAGAAATCTTGATCGCAAATGAGAATTGAAAGGGACCTGTCGTGAAGCTAAATGGTATCGATATCGCCGCAGCGGGAGCAGTCCTCGCAATGCTTTGGCACGTCGGCGATAAATCGTGGCCAGCTGTCATCGCCGCGGAAACCAAGCCCGCCGCAATACTCATCGACTACCCTCAAAGCGATTCCATCTTTCCTCCCGAGATCACCCCGCCCACATTCATCTGGCGCGATCGCGCTGAACACGTAAATCGTTGGCGAATCGAAGTAATATTCAGCGATCGTTCATCGCCGATTCGCGTCGAATCGCCAGGTCCACCAATCAGCATCGGCGAAATCGACCAGCGCTGCATCTCTTCGCGCAATGAATTGCCTAAACTAAGTGCCGAACAAGCCGCTGCCCACACGTGGATCCCCGATGAAAAGACCTGGCAGCGAATCAAGCAGCATTCCGTGTCCAGTACGGCGCACATCACCATCAACGGCTTTGCGTCAGAAGATCGACGCCATCCCGTCTCCGACGGCCAAGTTGCTATCTCCACATCGAAAGATCCAGTCGGCGCGCCGATCTTCTATCGCGATGTCCCGCTGATGCCGTCCGAAACCGAAAAAGGCGTCATTAAGCCGCTCGCGCCTACAGCAATCCCGCTAATCCAATGGCGTCTTCGATCCATCGATCAACCGCAGAGCCGCGTCGTTCTTGAAGGCATGCACACCTGCGCCAATTGTCATTCGTTCTCGCGCGACGGCAAGACCTTCGGCATGGATATGGACGGTCCGCAAAATGACAAAGGTCTGTACGCGGTGGTGTCGCTCAAGCCGCAGACAGAGATTCGCAGTCAGGACATGATCTCCTGGAATCCGACCGGCGATCGTCAATTCGCGTTCAATCGCGTTGGATTTATGTCCCAGGTATCGCCAGACGGCCGATACGTGTTGACCATGGTGACTAGCGCGGAACGGCCATCGGAGAACAACTACTACGTCGCCAACTTTCTCGACTACAGATTTCTCCAGGTCTTCTATCCCACGCGGGGGGTTTTGTACTGGTACGATCGCACCACCGGCGAGCGGCATCCGTTGCCCGGCGCCGATCATCCCAATTACGCACAAGCCAACGGCGTGTGGAGTCCCGACGGAAAGTACATCGTGTTTATCCGGGCGAAAGCACAGGATCCGTATCCGCCCGGCCGGCCCATCGCGACACATTCCAACGACCCAAACGAAAGTCAGATTCAATACGACCTGTATCGCGTTCCATTCAACGACGGAAAGGGAGGCCAAGCCGAACCAATTGCAGGCGCGTCAGCGAACGGAATGAGCAATTCCTTCCCGAAGATTTCCCCTGACGGCAAATGGCTCGTCTTTGTACAGGCGCACAATGGCTTGCTGATGCGGCCCGATGGCCAGTTGTATATCGTGCCGGCCGCTGGCGGAATTCCGCGCAAGATGCGCGCAAATATGTACCCCATGAACTCCTGGCACAGTTGGTCGCCCAATGGCCGATGGCTTGTGTTTTCATCCAAGAGCCGAGGGCCGTATACGCGCATGTATCTGACGCACGTGGACGCTGACGGCGACGACAGTCCACCGATCTACATCGACAACCCCACCGCGGCGAACCGCGCCGTGAATTTGCCGGAATTCGTGAACATTCCGCCCGATGGTCTGGTGAAAATCAATACGCCGGCCGTGGAGATGTATACGCAGTTCGATCACGCCGTCGAGTTGGCCGAGAAAGGGCAAGAATCGGCGGCAATCGCAGAATGGATCAAGCTCAGGAACGACAACCCCGATAACGCGCGCATCGCGAATAATCTTGGCGTCGCGTTGACGCGAACCGGCAAATACGACGAGGCCGTTCCACAGTTTCAGAAGGCCCTGGAATTGAATCCGCAGTACAACCTGGTCCACGTAAACCTGGGGCTTGCGCTGATTGGCGCCGGACAGACCGATGCCGCTGTGGCCGAGTACGAGAAAGCAATGCAGTCTTATCCAGACTCGGCAGACCTGCACAACAGCCTTGGCAGCGCGCTTGAACAACAGGGCCGCGTTGACGACGCAATCACGCAATTCAAGGCGGCGATTCAGATCGATCCCAAGCTAGCAGCAGCGCATAACCGTCTCGGTCTAGCGCTGCTCTCGAAGGAACAAGCGGAAGCGCAGGCCGCAGCAGAACAGGAATTTAGAACTGCGATCACGCTCAAGCCGGATTTCGCAGATGCGGAGAACAATCTGGGCACTCTCTACGGCCAGCGAGGGAACGATGCAGCAGCGGAGCAAATGTTTCGCGAGGCAATCAAAAGCGATCCCGCATTTCCACGAGCTCTCGTAAATCTGGCGGCAACGCTGGCAAGCGAGTCACGTTTCTCCGAAGCGGATAAAGTGGTGCAGCAGGTTCTGCACATGGACCCCGAAAACAAGGACGCTCTTCAGCTTCAGGCAATGCTGAAGGGGCAAGGAAGCCGATAAAGCGGCGCTAGGGTTTCAAAGAAAACGGGCCGTCCTTCAACAGACCGGCGCCTTCGCGAATCGTCACAAGCTGATTTGCGCGCAGAGCCCGGTAATCCTCGACGGCACCCGATGGCCAGTGAACCTTATCGGGCGCTCTCGGAATCTGTCGGATCTGTTCGGAAGGGTTAAATGGTAGGCGAGGCGGGGCTTGAACCCACAACCCCCGGCTTAGAAGGCCGGTGCTCNNCCCACAACCCCCGGCTTAGAAGAACGGTGAAGTAATGCCGATCGGCCGGGGGTTACACAAGTCCTTCATTAAGCTACACTTCCGCACATTTGGCAATCGAAGTGCGCCTTTTCGGCCGGTGCTCTAAAGCCATTTTTGGCGATTTTTCCAGCGCAGCCGATCCGGCGTCTCTCATTACGTTTCCTAGCCAAAAGGACCGCCGGAAGCCCGTATGCCCTCAGTAAGGAGAAGTTCTGCGCCCGACCTCGACACTATTGCCGAAACTGCCGATAACCAAGATGTGAACGTGCTGCTCAACAGCCTGAAGAGTGCCCGCGGTAAGGGTCTGAGCCTCGACGACTTTCTGGAAGTGACTTCCGTCGCCCACGAGCTTAATGAGCGATGGGGACAGACTCGTCTTGGTTCCGATCTTGTTCGAAGTCTCTGTGAACTTGACGGCGGCAAGCCACACACAATCGATCACGTTAACTGCCCTGCTTGCCAGGCATTCGACGAACTGATGAAGGCCGATCTGCTGGGCATGGCGGACCAGACGTTCCCAGAGGCGGCCAAAGTCTGGCAGCGTGTACGCCGCAATTCAAACGTTCTGCGCGAGCGAACTCACGAATCGGTTGACGAGTACATCAGTTCGCTCAGCAAGTTCTTCAAGAACATTCAAATGCGCTCGATCAACCCCGGCATGCTGAAGGCATACCAGGTAGCGCGTAAGTCAAATGCCATCGCAGTTGGAGGCAAGGTGCACCGACCCTGGAGTCGTCTCGCCAGCCATTCGCGCATCAACCATGAACTCAACTTGCTTGCCCAGATTCTGCGTGCATGCAACGAGTGGGAAAAGATCCGCCCATATTACTTCCCATTGCCGCTCAAGAGTTGGAGCCCGCGCGAAATCCTCAGTGAAAAAGAAGAAGAGCAACTCTTCAGGAAGGTAGCCGGCTACCCTGAAGCGGAACTCGCTTATTGCGTTGCGGCGATCACAAACAACACCACCGCAAGCGGCATCGAGCTCCGGTGTCTCAAGCTGGAGAACGTGTACCTTCGATCAACAGGCGAGATCTCCGAGATCTACATTCCGCCGGAGGCATGCAAGAATGACCACCGCCGCGGAAGATCGCACTCAACGAGGTCGCGCTCTGGGCAGTGGACACAGTCTACAAGCGCGCCTTTAAGCTAGGCTCAACGAAGCCTGAACATTACCTGTTCCCGTTTCGTGTAAAGCGAAATCAGTACGACCCAACACAAGCTGCCACCAGGTGGTTTCTGCGCTGTTCATGGAACCACCTGCGCGAGATCTCCGGCTTTGCCGATCTGCGGCCCCATGATCTCCGGCACCATGCCATTACCCGCATGCTCGAAAATGGCGTCGACGGCGAACTGGTGAATGCGATCAGCGGCCACGTCAGCCAGCGAATGCGCGAGTTCTATTCGCATCAGCGGACTAAGGTGCGCTACGAGGCGGCAAAGGCGATTGAGCCTGAATACGACATCCGTAAGCTAACGACCGATGGGCGTCGGCGCGTCAAGCAGGAGCGAGTGAAGACAAATGCCCGACCCAAACAGGAATCAATGACCTGACACGACCCCTCTCACCCTCAAACCCATCAATCAACACCTGCGGGTGGCTCCCGCAAATCACCCGGCTTGATCCACGCGCAGGTCGAGATTGCGCTGTGAGTTTGAGACTCGGAGTGGGGGCTGATCCTGTATATATTGATGCACTTCACTCGCCTTCTCGGCCGGCGCTAGTTGCTGCGCCGATCACATTCGAAACCTGTCCGATAAGAAGCATTCTGTTAACTAAAGTCTTTTGATTCAATAATCTATACACTGATAATACAAGCATCGCATCAGGAATGGCTCCCTGTCAAGAGCGCTTGCTTGTAGGGTCCGTATGCAGTTCCGGGCTCAAGCCAATTGGGCCATCGGTCCGCTCCTTTGTCACTCACCAATCATTGGAGAGGTCTTGGTCCACGACTTCCCAAAGTCGAGCCGTCCCAAGTCGCAACGAGGGCATGCAGCCGGTCGGGACTTGTGCGTTATGACGCGTCCAGGCGTAGAGTCTTTCGATCCCAGAGCGAATCAGTGTCGTCCAGTCGTTCTGTGTTCTCTTGTAATCGGTCTCGACGACCTCAACAAACTTATAACGGTCTAACGCCATATTGAATTCTTAGACGGCTTCACGCTTTTGCGGACGCTTCTGAGCGCACGCTTATTCTCCTCCTGCTCTTCCTTATCCGATTTGCGTCTCTTTGCGTTTCGCGTCTCGCGAATATCGGGTCTCTGTTCGAAAGACTTCTTTCTGTGGGCGGGTCCGCAGAATCTATGGTTTGTCTGTTCAGCCTGAAACCACTTTTTGCACAAATCGCACTTTCGGATGCACCAAAGCCTGTCAACGGTCAGCAGGTATGAGCGCCAGTGCAAAAC
>PLKY01000260.1:0-12513 GCA_003140785.1 Acidobacteriaceae bacterium
TCCATCTGGTCGCAGATGGCGATGCGAAACCCTTTGCGCAATAGCCGTGTCAGGTAGCTCTCAACCGAGTGGTAGGGCACGCCGCACATCGGAACCTGCCGCTCGCGGTCGCGTGCAGTCAGCGTGAGTTGCAGCTCGCGACTGGCCACAACTGCGTCGTCATAGAAGAGCTCGTAGAAATCTCCCATGCGAAAGAACAGCAGGGCATCGGGATTTTGCTGCTTGGCGGCCGACCACTGCCGCATAAAAGGAGTGAGTTCGGCAGCTTTCTCGACGGCGCGGTTCATATGGGCCGGCTCACCGTCAGTTGAATCCTCCGGAACACACGGCAAGGGTATTTCCGCCGCACTCGCANNCCTGTGGAATGCCGTACCACAACTTCAGTGCAACGCCAGAATCGCTCGCTGGTAACCACAAAGCAAACATCACCGTGCGTTTTCTGCGGCTGTTCGATCCGTCTCCCGAGTACCCTCTAAACCATGACGATTGGCGCGCGCCGAGACGGGCTTTACCTGATGCTGCTGGGGACGGCAGCATTTCTCTTGCTCGGCATCGTCCTGATGAACTTCAATCGCGTGCCGCTCCTCGATTTTCGAACCGCATACTACAGTGGCGAATGCCTCCTTCAACAGTGCGATCCATACAGTGAAGCGGACATCGCGCGGCTCTATGCGCAAAGAGTGGAACGTTGGCCTGTTTCCGAGCGCAATGCCCTTGTCATCACGCGCAATATCTATCCGCCCTCGGCATTCGCCTTTACCGTTCCGCTTGCGTTGTTGCCGTTTGACCCGGCGCAGGTATTGTGGTGTCTTCTCATTGCCGGCAGCTTCGTTGTTGCCGCCTTTCTCATGGATTCCGTCGCCGCCGCCCATGCGCCCCTCGTCGCTGGCAGCTTGCTCGGCTTCTGCCTGGCCAACAGCGGGTCTGTCCTCTACTTCGGAAATCCTGCAGGGTTTGTGGTGCCGTTGTGTGTCATTGCAGCCTGGTGCTTCGTTCGTGAAAGATTCGCTTATGCGGGCATTGCCTGCCTCGCCGCGAGCCTCGCCTTCAAGCCACACGATTCCGGATTCGTATGGCTCTTCTTCTTACTTGCCGGGGGAGTCTATCGCCGACGCGCCCTACAAACACTGGCCGTCTTCGCAGCCTTCAGCATTCCCGCAGCGTTGTGGGTCACGCATATTTCACCGCATTGGCCGCACGCGATAGCCTCTACGCTTCAGCTTTTCAACGGCCGCGGAGGCATGAACGATCCCAGCGCCGGTCATGGTGCATTGGTTCTCACAAACCTGCAAACCATCACCAGCTTCTTCTGGTCCGATCCCCACGCCTATGACCTGGCCAGCTATCTCATCTGTGCTCCACTTTTTCTTTTCTGGGGATTTGTCACGCTGCGTTCGCGGCCTACATCCTCGACCGTTTGGCTCGCCCTCGCGTCCATCGCGGCTTTTTCCATGCTCCCGGTCTATCACCGCCAATACGATGCCAAGCTGATTCTGCTCGCCGTTCCCGCCTGCGCACAACTTTGGGCCCGTCGCGGTGCAATCGGCTGGATCGCTCTCCTGGTGACGACAGCCGCGTTCGTGTTGAACGGCGACCTTCCATGGGTCGCCGTTCTCGCCTTCGTGAACCACATGAACTGGTCCACGGCTGGCCCGAGCGGCCGCCTCCTCACGGCCGTCTGGGACTTTCCCGTTCCGCTCAGCCTGCTAGCCATGGGAGTTTTCTATCTCTGGGTCTATGCGCGCCAAACCTTCATTCCGCCCCGAACAGAAGGCGCCGAAGACGCCAACGCCGCTCCGTTGCCTCCTGCCGCCGTCTGACCCAACTCGCCTTCCAGGAATAAACGCTCCCGGTCTTGGGCATCTCCATGTAAAATCGCTCCGGTCCATCAGACCGACGAATCTACATTGCAAATCCCCAGCCAACACGACAGAAATCAAATTGCCCGGAGGAAGATTCCCATGAACAAAACTCGGCATTCTCTCGCTTGCGCCACGTTTCTCCTCGCGGCGCTGTGTGCATCCCAGGCCGCACCTGCCCAATCGCCGTTCGACGGCACCTGGCATACAAACATCGCCCAGTCCAAGCTCTCGCCCAAACCCAATGTCTTTTATCTGAGCCAGGGCTGGTATCACTGCGTCAGTTGCAATCCCACCTTCGATGTCAAGGCCGACGGCCAGGATCAGCCCGTCACTGGCCAGTCGTATGACACAATCAGCGTCACGGAAGTGGACCCCAAGACCATCGCCCTCACCACGAAGAAAGCAGGTAAAGTCGTATCCGAGCAAAACCGGTCCGTTTCGGCCGATGGCAAGACTCTGACGGTGAAGATAACCACCCATCCCATGAACAGCGATCAAACGATATCCTCGGAAGTCACGGCCAAGCTCGTCGGTCCACCTCCGTCGGGAGTACACGCTACTTCGGGCTCATGGGCAATCGACAAGCTCAAGGAGAGCGACAACGGGCTCGACACCACCTACAAGACCAACGGCGATGAAATCACGATGACCGAGCCGACGGGCGCGACCTATACCGCCAAACTCGACGGCACCGACGCCCCCTTCAAGGGCAGCTACTCCACCGACACCGTTTCGGTCAAGAAGATTGACGCCCACACCATTGAAGAAACCGACAAGCGCGGAGGGCAGGTGGTTGAAGTCGACAAGATGACCGTTTCCGCCAACGGAAAGACAATGACCGTGGTCGCAACCAACAAGCTCACCGACCGCACCTCCACGTACGTCGCCACAAAGAAATAAGCCGTCGGAATCAGCAGCAAAAGCGAACCCAACCCGCCGCGACGCGCGCCCAACTGGTGATTTGGATCACAGTATACTGGTGCATAAGGCCTTAGGATTGAGTACGGCATGCATCTGCTTTGGCTCCGAGTCGCGGCGGTTCTCTACGCGGCGGCCAGTGTCGCGATCTTCCCCGCCGTGCTCTACTCCCTCGAGCGCTGGCGGAAAATCTGCGTGCATCTCGGCGGTCTGGCCTTCTTCTTTCACTTCGTCTCCGCTGTAGAAATGCTCGCTACGGCCCATCGCCTCGTCCCCGTTGGCGCGCGCGAGGTGGAGTCGCTGCTCGGTTTCGTCGTCGCCGGCCTCTTCTTCCTCGCCTGGTGGCTTTACGACGCCATCTCCCTCGGCGTCTTCGCGCTCCCCGTTACGTTTTTCCTGGTCTTCGTGCCCGCGCTCGGCCTCACTCCGTACACGTTCCCATCGCAGGGCGTGCGCACCAGCTGGCTCGTGGCCCACATCTCGGCTCTGCTGGCCGCCTACGCCGCTTTAGGATTCAGCCTGCTCGCCTCCGTCCTTTATCTCGCCCAGGAGCGCCGCCTGAAGGCAAAAAGGAAGGCAGCTGACGACTCTTGGTGGGCCCCGCTCGACTGGCTTCCTCCGCTCGACACACTAGAGCGCATCTCTCACGCCATGCTGCTCTTCGGCTTTCCGTGCATGACGGTCGGCCTGCTTCTAGGCGCTGTGCTGGTGCAGGAGACCGCGCTCGGCGCAGCCTATTTCCTCGATCCCAAAGTCCTCGCCTCCTTCGCCATGTGGGGCCTCTATGTGCTCCTTCTTTTCCTGCGCCAGTCCGCCGGGTTACGTGGCCGCCGTGCCGCCTACTTGTCTGGCGCGGTGCTGGTCGTCATGCTGGCCGTCTGGGCTGCCAACCTCGTCAGTCACGTCCACAGGTTTGGTGCCCCATGACGCTCGCTCTCATCGGGATCAATCACAAAACCGCTCCCATCGAGCTGCGCGAACGCATCGCCATCTCGCGCGAAGAACTGCCCGAAACCACCCGCGCGCTGGCTGATGTCCCCGGCGTGTCCGAGTGCATGATCGTGTCCACCTGCAATCGCGTCGAGCTGCTCGCCTGCCTCGAATCTCCGGACACCGATCTCGCCAGCTTCCTCCATCGCCAGTTCGGTCTCGACCCAGCGCTGCTCGCGCCCCACATCTATCGCCACTATGACCAGGACGCGGTCCGCCACCTCTTCCGCGTCGCCGCCAGCCTCGACTCCATGGTCGTCGGTGAGCCGCAGATCCTCGGCCAGGTGAAGGAGGCCTTCGCGGTCGCGCGTTCCAGCGGAACGATCGGAGGCCAGCTCGAACATCTTCTCCAAAGCACTTTCGCGGCTGCTAAACGTGTCCGCTCTGAAACGGAGATCGGCTCCAACTCCGTCTCCATCGCATCGGTCGCCGTCGAACTCGCGCGCAAAATCTTCGGCTCGCTCAGTGGCCGCACAGTCTTCCTCGTCGGCGCAGGCAAGATGTCCGAGCTCGCCGCGCGTCATCTCGTGCAGCAGGGAGCAGGCGCGATCCTCGTCACCAATCGCACCCAGGAGCGCGCACGTCAACTCGCTGAACCCTTCAACGGTCGCGTCATTCCTTTCGAGTCGCTCTACGACGCGGCCAGCGAGGCCGACATCGTCATCAGCTCCACCGGCGCGCCGCACCCCATCTTTCGCCGCGAACACGGCCAGGCTTTCATGCATCGCCGCCGCAACAGGCCCATGTTTTTTATCGATATCGCCGTGCCCCGCGACGTCGAGCCCGCCGTCAACCAGATCGAAGGCATCTTCGTTTACGACATCGACGACCTGCAACAGGTGGCCGCCGCGCACATGGAAGAACGCGGTCGCCAGGCCGGCGACGCCGAAGCCCTCATCGCAGCCGAGGTCGAGCGCTTTCACCAGCGCCGCCGGACCGTGAACGTGGCACCGGCCATCGTCACTCTCCAGCGCCAGGCTGAGGAGATGCGTCTCGCCGAGTTGAAGCGCATGCACACAAAACTCGGCACGCTAAGCGAAGAGCAGATCGCCGCCGTTGAAGCCCTCACCCGCGGCCTCGTCAACAAATTCCTCCATGCGCCCATGCAGGCCCTCAAGCAGGCCGCCCGCGAAAACGATGCCACGCGCGTCGAGGCGCTTTGCGACGCATGGTCGCTGCCAGCGGTGGCGGACCACCCCTCCAACCTGACTGAAATTCCGTCCGTGCCCGCTGTTCCCACCACGGCTTCTGAAGGATCCGCGAGCACGGAGCGTCGCGAAAACCAAGCCAGCGCGGTAGGTGGCAAATGAATCTCCGCATCGGCAGCCGCGGCTCGCAGCTCGCTCTCTGGCAGGCGAATCACATTGCCGCCCTCCTTCGTGTGAAGCGCCATACCGTCGATATCCAGATCATCAAGACCACCGGCGACCGCCTGCAGGAAGTCACCTTCGCGCAAGTCGGCTCCAAGGGCATGTTCACCAGAGAAATCGAAGAAGCTCTCGACGCAGGCACAATCGACCTCGCCGTTCACTCGCTCAAAGACCTGCCCACCGAGCTCCCCGAGCCCTTCGCACTTGCTGCAACACCGCCACGCGTCGATCCGCGTGACGTCTTCGTCTCCGTGAACCACACAAGCCTGTCTGCACTTCCGGAAGGCGCGAAAGTCGGCACAAGCAGCCAGCGCCGCCGCGCGCAATTGAAGGCGCTTCGTCCGGACATTGTCGCCGTCGAGTTTCGCGGCAACGTCGATACGCGCCTGCGCAAATTAGGAGAGGGACAGGTAGACGCCATCTTGCTTGCCGCCGCCGGTCTCGATCGCCTCGAAAAGACAGAATGGATTCGCGAGCGTCTCGACCCCGCAGATTTCTGCCCTGCCGCTGGCCAGGGCGCGCTTGGTATTGAGACACGCAAAGACGACAAGAAGACGGTTGCGGCCCTGGCGTTCCTCGACGACCGCGACACGCGCTTTGCCGTCACAGCAGAACGCGCCGCGTTGGCCGCACTTGGCGGCGGCTGCCAGGTTCCCATAGGCGTTCATTGCCGCATTGTTCCAGGCTCCAAGGATGGAGTCCTCGATGGCCGCTGGGACGAAGTCTTTGCCGTCGTCGCCGCTCCCGAGAGCGGAGAATCGGTACGCATCCTCCACCGCGCGCCGCGCAGGGGAAGCGACCCCGTCATCTTCGGTCAGGTCGCCGCGCAAAAATTAATGGATGCAGGAGCGGGTCCGTTGCTGGAGGCCGCAGGCGGAGTAGCAAAATGACGTCGATGCCCCTTAACGACCGCCGCATTCTCGTAACACGGGGCATAGCGCAGGCCGCAAAGCTCAGCGACGGGCTGCGGGCCCTTGGCGCAATTCCCGTCGAGGTCCCCGTTATCGAGATTCGGCCGCCCGACAGCTACGAGCCTCTCGATTCGGCTCTGCGCAACCTGTCTTCTTACGATTGGCTGATCTTCACCAGCACGAATTCCGTGCACTTCTTCGGCGAACGCGCCGCATCTCTGGGAATCGTCGCACCGCCAACCGGTCTACAGGTGGCTGCTGTGGGCGCAGCGACGGCACAGGCAGCGCGGGACTCCGGAATGACCGTGGACCTCGTCCCGGAGACTTACGTTGCCGAGAGCCTCGTCGCCGCATTGCAAAATCAGATCGCAGGCAAGCGCGTCTTGCTGGCCCGTGTCGCCGTCGCCCGCGATGTCATTCCCGACGCACTGCGCGCATCCGGAGCCATCGTCGATGTGGTCGACGCTTACAAGAACGTGATGCCCGAAACCGCGCCCCAACAACTTCGCCACGCCTACGCACGCGGCCTCGACGCCGCCACATTCACCAGCTCGTCGAGCGTCACGCACCTTGCCCACGCCGCCAAGGCCGCAGCTCTTGCTTTCCCTCTCAAGGACGTTCGTGCCATTTCGATTGGGCCAATCACCACCCAAACGCTCCGCGCCCTTGGCTGGCCGCCCGTCGCCGAAGCTGATCCCCACGACATCCCGGGACTCATCGCTGCTGTGACGAGAGTCCTCGGCCGGTAATTTTTCTTCACGACTCCCAGGTCTTGTCTTTGGAATGACAAAGCTGTTCGAGATTGCACTTGTCGCACTTGGGACTGCGCGCGATACAAACCTGTCGCCCATGATGAATCACCTGGTGCGAAAAGCTGATCCAGCGATCCTGCGGCAACACCTGCATCAGCTCCTGCTCCACTTTTTGCGCTGTATCGCCCTTGGCCAAATCGAGCCGGTGTGCAATGCGGAAGACGTGTGTGTCCACAACCACACCTTCGGCGTTGCCAAAGCTCACGCCAAGCACCACGTTGGCGGTCTTACGCGCCGCACCGGGGACCGTGATCAACTCGGCTAGCGTCTCCGGCACCTTCCCGCCAAACTCCTCGGTGATCTTTTTCGCCGCGCCTTGGATGGACTTCGCCTTGTTGCGAAAGAAGCCAGTGGTGCGGATGAGGTTTTCGAGTTCCGGCAGTTTCGCCTTGGCCATCGCCGCCGGAGTAGGGAAGCGGCGGAACAGCTCCGGCGTCACTATATTCACGCGCACATCGGTGCACTGCGCCGAGAGAATCGTCGCCACCAGCAGCTCCCACGGCGTGCGATGCGTCAGCGCGCACACCGCATCGGGATAAGCCTCGTCAAGCGCTTTCAAAATTGCAGCAATCCGCTCCGGCGCAAGATCGCCGCGCGAGGTGCGGGCGGATTTTTTGGCTGCCGGCTTCGCAGATGACTTTCTTGTCGTAGGCATAGGTCTCATCCTGAATCGAGGATCATGCTATCGAACGCGGGTCGAGCAACAAAGAGCCGCAAGGTTGGCACAACCCCGCTGTTAGAGGCTTAATAAAGCCGCTTCCAGCGGACTTCACCAGTGGCCGTTCCTCCGGTCGTTGGTGTTGGCACAGAGTAAGTCAGTTCATCGCCCGCAAGCGTGAAGGTTCGCTTCTGCTCCGTGCCTTCCCAGTTCGGAAAGGAAGCATGTTCAATGTGAAAGACGATCGTGTGACTTGTTTCGTCCACCGTATAAGTTCCGAAATGTGAGTTCGAGCCTTGTACCGCTGCCTGATATTCCTCCGGTGTTCCTTTGCTTTTGTCGTTGGCTGCAAACTTCGGCCGCGCTGCGCGGAGAATCTGCAACCCGTAGTGGCCGGATTTGTCGAAGAACAGAATGCCCTGCGGGTTCGGACCGTAAAGCGGGACACGGCTTCCATCGGGAAGCACATTGTCCACCACGAGAAGTGTCCAGGTCCCGATAAGTTGCTCCGGCGGCGGTTGACTCTGTGCTGCCGCAAAACTTGCAAAGGAAAGGCAAAGGAGCAGACCGGCTAGCCCGGATGTAATCGAACGAATTGCGAAACGGCTCATGAAGACCTCGAACGAAGGTGAGTTGCGGACTGCAAGAGAAGTGCTCTTCTTGAATCGATGTACGTACTGTTCGTTTTTCTAAGCGCTACAATTTGCCGTTAAGCCAGCCGCCAAGCTTCTCTACGGGCAACCGCACGCCGATGAAAAACTGTCCGAAGAGTGCATACACAGCACTAACTTCGTCGAAGCGCATCTCGTAGATCAGCTTCTTGAAGACGACGGGATCATCGGCGAAGAGATCGACACCCCATTCCCAATCATCCATCCCGATGGATCCGGTGATGATCTGCTTCACCACATCGCCATAGCGCCGTCCGATCATGCCGTGCAAGTGCATCATTCGCTGCCGCTCGGCAAAGGGCACGGTATACCAGTTCACTTGCTCGCCGCGCTTGCGGTCCATGGGATAGAAGCAGAGATACTTCGCTTCCGGAACGGAAGGGAAGAGCCGTGGCTTCATGGCGTCACTCCCGCGTTGCAGCGACGCAGCAATCTCCGCTGTCCACTCCGGCGAATGCGCCGCGAAACCCTTTTCTGCCACGGCCTCATACGTCTTGCGGCTCGATTCGTAGAGTCCAAGCTCGACGACGGAGACGTAGGAATGGCGCTGTTCGAGGAAGTCGAAGAATTCAGTCTGCGCAAGTTCGAGTTCGACCTGATTCAACGCTTCCAGCGAATCGCGAAAGTGAATCAGCATCAAATCGCCCTTGTGGCCAAGCTGCGAAAAGAGCGCTGTTCGAACCGGCCGAGGTTGGAGGTCCTTACCCTCGCGAAGGCTTTCGTCCAGGCTAATCCGCTCCAGCTTCTGCAGCGCTGACACAGCATCAGTGCCAATACGTTCGCGATCTTCGGCAGAAGCAGTCCGCCACTTAGCCCAATCGAAGCGAAAGAACTGATGCAGCACAGCAGACCCTTCAAGCGTCAACGGAACCGGAGGGAAGGACGGAACTGGGGGAATATCGGACAACTTTGCCACCTCTTGCTTTTCTCGAACACCCTTCATGCTAGCAAAGGAAGCTCCGCTCTTTCGATCTGTGGAGCTTCATGGTTCGACTGCGAAACCGCCCCGGAGCCGCCCTGCCACCGGCCTATATACTTGAATCTGCCCATGAGCGAACGAATCCTTGCATCACTTGTGCAGTTCATCACGCACGTCATCGACATGGGCGGTTATGCCGGCATTGTCGCTCTGATGGGGATCGAGTCGGCCTGCATTCCGCTTCCTTCTGAAATCATCATGCCTTTCGCCGGGTACCTCGTGTATCTCGGGCGCTTCAACCTCGTCTGGGCCGCCACGGCTGGCGCTATCGGCTGCAACCTTGGCTCGGTAATTGCCTACTGGATCGGCGCGAAGGGCGGCCGGCCTCTGGTTGAACGCTACGGCCGCTGGGTTCTGATGAGCCATCACGACCTAGACCGGATGACCCATTTCTTCCAGAGATACGGCTCCATCACTGTGCTGCTTGGGCGTCTTCTACCAGTAGTGCGCACGTTCATTGCGCTTCCCGCCGGGATTGCGAAGATGCCCCAACTCCGGTTTCACATGTATACATTTCTCGGGTCGTGGCCGTGGTGCTTCGCTCTCGCCTACGCAGGCATGAAGCTCGGAGAACGGTGGCACACCGATCCGCGCTTCGAGCAGGCTTTTCATCGCTTTCATCTTGCGGTTGAAATCGCATTGTTGGCGGCGATCATTTGGTTTGTCTGGTCCCATATCAAGCGTGGGCGACAGGCAGGCTCCGCGCGCGGCCCGCAAGAGGATTGACGCCGTCGCGGGGGCGTACACTGATTCGTCTCAGGAAACACAGGTTTTCGGGCTCATTCGGAGTCCGAAGCAATAGAAGGAAGGTTGGGAAGAACAATGGGGAATGAGCAACAAGGCGGCACGACGACCGCCGCAAGCAAGATCGAACCGGCTACTGGGAAACTTGGCGTCATGGTGGTTGGCCTCGGCGCCGTTGCCACTACGTTTATTGCGGGTGTGGAGGCGGTCCGGCGCGGAATTGCGAAGCCGATCGGTTCACTTACGCAGATGGGCACGATTCGCCTAGGCAAGCGCACAGACAACAACTCGCCCCTGATTCGGGAGTTTGTGCCGATTGCGCAATTGAACGACCTGGTCTTCACGGGCTGGGACATCTTCGAAGACAACGTCTATGAGTCTGCTGCGCATGCGAAGGTGCTGGACAAGGACCTGGTCGAGCAGTTGAAGCCTTTCCTCGAAACCATCAAGCCGCTGCCTGCGGTCTTCGACCAGTACTATGTCAAGCGCTTGCACGGCACGCACGTCAAGAAGGGCAAGAACAAGCGCGATCTCGCCGAACAGGTGCGCGCCGACATTCAGGCGTTCAAGAAGACAGTCGACCGCGTGGTGATGATCTGGTGTGGATCTACGGAGATTTTTCTTGAGCCGACCGCAGTCCATCAATCTATTGAGGCCTTCGAGAAAGGCCTCGAGACGGACGACATCGGCATTGCGCCTTCTCAAATCTACGCGTACGCGGCTTTGAGCGAGGGTGTTCCATTCGCCAACGGTGCGCCGAATCTTACGGTCGATATTCCCGCGCTCATCGAGCTCTCCAAAAAGAACGCTGCGCCGATTTGCGGCAAGGATTTCAAAACCGGGCAGACGTTTATGAAGACCGTACTTGCGCCTGCCTTCAAAGCGCGCCTGCTTGGCGTCTCCGGCTGGTACTCGACCAATATTCTCGGCAACCGCGACGGTGAAGTGCTCGACGATCCCGAGTCGTTTAAGACGAAGGAAGAATCGAAGCTCGGCTCGCTCGAATACATCTTTCAGCCCGAGCTTTATCCCGACCTTTACAAGAACATCTTCCATAAGGTCCGGATCAACTACTATCCGCCGCGGGGCGACAACAAAGAGGGCTGGGACAACATCGACATCTTCGGCTGGCTCGGCTACCCGATGCAGATCAAAGTCGATTTCCTCTGCCGCGATTCGATTCTGGCCGCGCCGATCGCGCTCGACCTTGTGTTATTCCTCGATTTGGCCAAGCGCACGCCGGAGCTGCGGTCGATCGGTATACAGGAGTGGCTGAGCTTTTATCTCAAGTCGCCGCAGACCCGCGAAGGACTCTATCCCGAGCACGACTTGTTCATTCAGTCAATGAAGCTGAAGAACACGCTGCGCCACATCATGGGCGCGGACCTCATCACCCACCTCGGCCTCGAATACTACGACTAACGACCTGCGGTGGGGCTAACTACCTCGCCGCGCTCGGCAAGACAAAGCCCCATCCGCATGGATGGGGCTTTGGTGTATTTGCGAGCGGGCGACGAATTGGCTTTAATTTTGGGGAGACACGGACGGCGCAGTCTCCTGTGGCTTATCGCTCAGGAGATTTAACGATCGCCCGCCGAGAATGACCTTCTCGCCCACGGTAGGTTGCACGAAGGGATCCTCGATGTTCTCGGTGTCGATAACTTGAGCCCACGGATTCCCGCACGGAGATGGCGGGAGGGTGAATTCCACGCCTTCGTGCGCGGCATTGACCAGGAGGAGGAAGCTGTCATCGATGATCCACTCGCCGTCTTCGTTGGAGACCTGCAGCGTTTGTCCGTTCAGCAGCACGGCGATAGCGCGGCTCCATTCGGCGTTCCACGCTTCATCGGAAACCTCGTTCCCGTCGGGATTGAACCAGGCAACGTCTTTCACCATGCGTACGAGGGCGCCTTCGCCCTTCTTTCGAATTTCGCGATCCTGGAAAAATTTGCGCCGGTGCAGATTGGGGTGGGCGAGGCGAAGCTGTATCACTTTGCGCGTGAATTCGCGCAGCCGCGTGCGCGATTCGTCAAGGTTCCAGTCGAGCCAAGTCAGCTCGTTGTCCTGGCAATAGCAGTTGTTGTTGCCCTGCTGCGAGCGCGCGACTTCATCGCCTCCGGTCAACATGGGCACACCCTGCGAGAGCATCAGGGTCGCAAGGAAGTTGCGAATCTGGCGTTCGCGCAGTTTGTTGATCGCTGGATCATCGGTGGGGCCTTCAACGCCCATGTTCCATGAGTCGTTGTTGTCGGAGCCGTCCTTGTTGTCTTCCTGGTTGGCTTCGTTGTGCTTCTGGTCGTAGCTCACAAGGTCGCAGAGCGTGAAGCCGTCATGCGCTGTGACAAAATTGATGCTCGCGTATGGCTTGCGTCCGTCGAACTGATACAAATCGCTGGAGCCGGTGAGTCGATAGGCAAAGTCCGAGAGCTGGCCGCCATCGCCTTTCCAGAACCGCCGAACCGTGTCCCGATATTTGCCGTTCCACTCGGCCCACAGAACAGGGAACTGGCCCACCTGGTAGCCACCGTCGCCCACATCCCAAGGTTCGGCGATCAGCTTCACGTCTGCGAGTGTAGGGTCCTGGTGAATGGTGTCGAA
>PLKY01000260.1:12521-20208 GCA_003140785.1 Acidobacteriaceae bacterium
ACCCAGTAGCGCAGCGAATCCATGATCATTTTCAGGACCTGCGGATTGCGCACGTTGAGTGTATTGCCGGTGCCGGTGTAGTCCATGTAGAACTCCGGCTTGTCCTCGACGAGCCGGTAATAGGTCGTGTTGCACACTCCCTTCCAACTCAGAACCGGTCCCAGATGATTGCCTTCGCACGTGTGGTTGTATACGACGTCGAGAATGACCTCGATGCCCGCTGCATGAAGGGCCTTGACCATCTGCTTGAATTCGCCGACCTGTCCGCCCCGATCTCCGCATGCGCAATAGCGGGACATGGGCGCGAAATAGCCGAGCGTGTTGTAGCCCCAATAATCGCTGAGGCCTTTCTCGACGAGGTGTCCTTCATCGATGAAGTGGTGGATGGGCAGCAGCTCGACAGCCGTGATGCCAAGGTTCTTGAAATACTCGATGCTCGATGGATGCGCGAGGCCTGCATACGTCCCGCGCAGAATCTCGGGCACCGCGGGATTGCGCATGCTGAAACCCTTGACGTGCACCTCGTAAATGACCGAATCGGGCAGCGGCGTGTCGGGCGGACAATCGCCTTCCCAATCGAATTCGCCGTCGATCACTACGGACTTGGGCACGCCGGCGACGCTATCTTGCGTGTCCATTTTCAGGGGATCGCCGGATGCCAGATCGTAGGGAAAAATTGGCGCCTTCCAGTCGACCTTGCCGGAAATTGCCTTGGCATACGGATCAACGAGTAGTTTATGGAAGTTGAAGCGGTGGCCTTTTTCGGGGTCCCACGGACCGTCGACGCGAAAGCCGTAAAGCTGGCCCGGCTTGATGTCGCGAATGAATCCGTGCCACACAAATGCAGTGCGTTCGCGAAGATTGACGCAGTCGGCTTGTTTGCCGTCGGCATCGAAGAGACAGACCTCGACACGTGTGGCGGCTTCAGAAAAGATGGCGAAGTTTGTTCCTTTTTTGAGAGCGGTGGCGCCCAGAGGATAGGGCTTTCCTGGCAGCAACGTTCGGCTCATGGTTGCTACGATGCGGTTTCTGCTTGATTTTGTTGTATTTATAGTGCGTGAAAGATGTTGAGGCACACTATCGCCAGGGCAAAGATGAAGTACGATGCCTGAGTACGATGAATGCTGCCGTCGCAACACAGACCTCGCCATTCGTAAGCGGCTCCGTGCTGGTTCTCATCCAGTTCGACGTCTGTGAAGAGTTGCGCCTCGACCAACTACAACAGTCAGTGAATGCGCGCACCCAGCAGCAACCCAGCATGAAACATGCGGCACCAGCCTATGTCCGGTATCAGAGGCCGCCTGTTATTGGGCCGCTCGAACCGATCCTGCTTGAAAGCGGAGAGCGCCTGGAAGGGGAAGTAAAGTACTACGACTACGGCGTCGCCAGCGTGATTTACCAGCTGCCGTTTTCGGGCGATTGGGAGAGCCTTGTGAACCTTGCCAGCCGCTGGGTTTGGGACATCGACTTTGCGTCCCATGTCGAGCCGATCGTACGGCGGAAACTGGAAAATGTCACCAGCGCGATGATCAAGCCCTACCAGAGATGGCTGAGCGAGGACTACTTCATCTTTCATGTGCGCGAGGCGGAGGGCGCACCCACAGCAGCCGAACTTACGCGCGATCATGGATTGCGGATTGCGCAAGTCGTTCGCGGCGACCGGCTGCTGTTATCGGATGGGGAAATGAGGGAGGTTTTGCAGTCGCAGGTAAGCTATTACGCGAGCGACATGGCGGTGATCGGATGGAATGCGGCGTTCCTCTACGACAGCACGGCCGGTGCCGAAACTTCTATCCAGCTGCTCGAATATGCGAATTCCCAGTTGCTGGAGTTTCGCCACTACGACGAGTTACTGACCGGCATCCTGGATAGTGTTTACGATCGCCTCGGCCAGAAGCGGGGATTCCTTGCGCGCTGGGGCCTTGCCCGTTCCGCGACCAGCCTGCACACCGTGCTGCTGGATGTAGCGGAGCTCACCGAGCGCGCCGACAACGCCATCAAGTTTCTCAGCGATATGTTCGCCGCCCGTTTTTATAAGCTGGCTGCAGCAAAGGTTGGTGTGCCGGATTATAAGGATCTGGTGGCGCAGAAGCTGAAGACGGCCGAGGACCTGTATCACGACATGGTGGAGCAATTCAACCAGAGCCGCGCCTTCTTTCTGGAAGTGACGGTGGTGTTGATTTTGCTGATTGAGTTGTTATATCTCTTTCGTGGAAAGCCGTTTTAGAGACTGCGCGCCGCAGGCGGCCATCGCCTCCTCGATGTGAAACGCCTATAGAGTGCTCTGCAGAGACTACTTGCCAAGCAGCGGAATGCGCTCTCGCTGAGCTGCTTTGCGCAGATCTTTGTCGAGGGTCGCAAGTGGCAGCGAGAGCCGCACAGCAAGCTCCAGATAAGTCGCGTCGTAAACCGTCAAGCGATGCCGGTCGGCCAACAAGAGCGCGTCAGTCCAAAGATGTAATTCGGTATCCCGATCAGTCACAATCATCAACTGATCAAGATCGGCCAAAGATGCCGCACGTTCATCTATTGTGACCCGATCGCGACGCACAGCCATCGTGAGGCTGTTGGCAACCTCGATTCGCCAAAGCCAGGGAACGGTCGCCCCTTTTCGAATAACCTCGTCGAAAACCGCGAGGATCATGTCCGTCGATTCGTCAGGATAAAGCCACGCGAGAGTCGCCGATCCATCCAGGACCAAGCTCACTTACGTCCCTCATCGCGGTAGGCCTTCCATTCCTCCCAATTGAACGGACCGGTTTTGCGCAGCGC
Organism: Acidobacteriaceae bacterium; assembly: GCA_003140785.1. GTDB lineage: Bacteria > Acidobacteriota > Terriglobia > Terriglobales > Acidobacteriaceae > Telmatobacter. The sequence continues at coordinate 15,294 of PLKY01000260.1, forward strand.
CGCGCGTTCCCGGATACGCTGTGCCGCTGCCTGTGCCGCCTCTCTTTGTGCGGCGGTGATGGTCTGATTTGGCACAAGCTTTGCAACAGGCTTCCCGTGCCTCGTGATCAAAACCTCTTCACCGGCTTCGGCTAGATCGAGCAGCCTGCCAAAGTTATTCTTTCCCTCAAAAGCTCCGAATGTATGCATGGGGTACTCCAGCCAAATCGAACCAGCTTAAGCTAGCTTACCATATTCTTTATTTGTTCGCCCAGTGTGCGCCAACCAAACCCATCCTTCGAAGGTAATTACGCCGCCACCGCTTGCGCCAGCCTGCGTACAGTCAGCACAGTAATGTCGTCCTCCTGTCCAAATTCCCTAGCCGCGTCGGCGATATAGAANNAGAAGCCGGTCGCCGGGGTGCAAGTACAGCCGGATCTCGTCGTAATTGACCTCCGGAACCGCGCCCAACGGAAGTCCCCCGGGCAGGACAATCTCCTGGCTGTTCAAGTAGGGAAACAGGTGGCCGGCGCTTGAAATCACCAGCTCACCATTTGGGCCGAACAAGATCGCCTGGCATGTAGTCAGGCTCTCGCTGCCCGTCAGCACGCGGTTCAGCGATTCGAGAATCCTGGCCGGGCTCCTTTCGGGGATTCGCCGCAGAGCGCCCATCAGCATCGACACGTTCATCGCAGCTTTCAGGCCGTGGCCCGCGACGTCGCCAATCACTACAAGGAGACTGCCGTCGCTCAAGGGCTGTACGTGGAAAAAGTCGCCCCCCACTTCGTTCGCAGGGTTGTAGACGGAGTCCACTTCGAAGCCCGGCGTATCAACCTTTTCTCGGGGAATCATCAACTCCTGCACGCTGCGTGCGGCAGCAAGCTCGCTCTGGGCGCGTTCGCGGTCATGCTGGATGCGCAGGAACCGGACAAAGATGATGAGCACAATGGCCAGCAGGCCTGTAAAGTCGGCGATCGAAGCGAAGTGAATCGGAACCGGCCCAGCCTGGATGGTGAGCGGCGAGCGGTAGGGATGACCCGACGAGTCGCTGATGAGACTGGTCATGATTGGCTCCGCGATACCGATAATCGTCAGCACGAGGGGAATGAGGAGCAGACCGGCCTCAAAATTACGCCGAATGGTCGCCGCAATCAGGGTGACAAAGATGAAGAGCGACCAACCGATCATCCACAGAACGGTGCCCAGACCGACAAAAACCAGTGTCCCAACAACGAGCCAACCATGGCCGCCCAGCAAAAACAGGGTTGGACCCACGGCGGCGAGTATCGGCGCAGTCCAGCGGAGTGCCGTGATTGTCCATCGTTTGCGCAACGACAGGAACGCGACCACGAATTCGAAGTAGAGATAGGCTGAAATCGCCACCAACTGCAAAACCAGGGCTGCGTACCAGATCTGGTCAATCCGCGCCAGGCTCCCTGCCAGGTCAATGAAGCCGATGGGGGCCTGCAGGATCTCGTGCAGAGCCAGCCAGAGGTATTCCGTATGGCCTCGTTGCGTGAAATACAAGGCCAGTAGGAAGAGCGACAGCACCGTAAGCAGGATCGCATTGACCAGCCGTGGCAAGCGCTCGAAGAGGCTGTGCATGAACCACAGGTCCCATCCGCGTCGCAGGTCTTCAGGGTTGCCAATCCGAAACGTGCGTCTCGAGAAGAACGAGGTATACGAGTAATAGCCAAATGGAATGTAAAGAGTTCGAATTGCCAGCGTGAGGTCGGTCGCATTAGGATCCAGGCCGAGATGATAGAGTCGCGAGATTTCCTCGTACCTGAATGTCGCGTCGCCGTGTGGTCCCTCCGGCAGAATCCTGCGACCATTTGCGAAGACATCGAGCCCCGGCCCCGACGCGCCAAGGGTCATATTCGTGTTCTGCGTGATGGGAAGCTCGATTAGCAGAGAAACCGGACCGTGACTGGGCGCAAGCTTCAGGTGGATGCGGAACCAGGCGTAGGGCCTCTTGTGCCCGCCCGGTAGATTCTCCGGGCCATCCATCGCTTCGCTGCCGGCATTGCCTGCACGGTGGTCCTCGTCCTCCACATCGGCGATGGCGCTCTTCGCGTCACGCACATCCCAGGTCGAGTCGTCGAAGCCGGGCAGTGCGGCAGCCGGGTCGCCCGTCACTCCCACGCGCCAGTTCTTCTCGAGGACGAGCGGCGAACCGAGGCTTGTCGCATCCTCGGGAACGCTTGGGATATGCGGCGCGTTGGCAGGAACAGGCCGGGCATGGCCACGAGGCGATAAGACTTTGCCCAGCACACCTGCCGTGGTCGCCCGCGACGGATGGGTCTGCTGCGCAAAGCCATGCATCGCCCAGCCCGCCAGAAGCGGGACCGCCAAAAGGAATGCCCTGCGCACAAAACCTCCAGTTTCTACGTGTTCTTCACTCTAATTCAACGCGGTGGCGGGTCCAAACAACGGATTCGCTCTGCGGCGGGTTCTGAATCAGGCAGTCCGCGCTGCCTCAATTTTGATCCCATTGACAACTTCGCTCGATTTCCTCTTCCTTCCGGCTGCCATATGGGCGGATACTAACGTCTAACAGGTCGAGCGAAGCGAAAAATCCCTCACGCGACTTGTCCGGGCCGGAGGATTCAACATGAGAGCACCTTTCAACGGGCTCAAGGCAGGCGTGCTGGCTGGACTGGCATTGGCCGTCACCACCATACTGTGCGCGCAATCCACATCCCAAACCGGCACGGCGAACGCTCCGTCCGGCTCGACCTCGGCTCAGCCGAGCACACCCGCGAACCAGTCTGCCCAGCCTGCTCAGTCCACGCCGGCTGTGACCACACCGGCCCCGGCGAACGCCTCCGCGGTGCAGCAACCTTCGAGCAGCGCTCCGGCGGCGAATACCCCGTCTGCTCAACCTGCGCCCGGAACTGCGGCGGTGGCGGGTGATACACCTCCGGCTCCGCCCTCCACGAAGGACTCGAAGAAGGATAAAAAATCGAAGAACGACCCAGCGCCAGGAACCGCTCCGGTGACGGGCGATGTGGCTGCGAAGGACGTGGACCCGGAGAAAGTAGTTGAGCCCGGCAGCCAGGCGGTCAAGGTCAAGCCCGGCAGTATCGAGGATGTGAATGCGGTGGGCAACCGCGACATCGGCGCGCGGGGATTGGGGAACTGGTACTCGACCGATACCGAAATCAAGATGGGAAAGTCCTATGCCGACCAGATTGAGAAGAGCACACGGTTCATTACCGATCCCACAGTGACGGAGTACGTGAACCGCATCGGCCAGAACATCGTGAAGAATTCCGATTGCAAGGTCCCGTTCACGATCAAGGTTATCGATTCGGACGAAATCAACGCGATGGCCCTGCCTGGCGGCTTCTTCTATGTCAATTCGGGGTTGATCTTGAATGCGGACGAGGAAGCGGAACTCGCAGGGGTGATGGCCCACGAAACAGCCCACGTTTGCGCACACCACGCGGCGCGTGAAATGACGCGCATGAACTATGCGCAGCTTGGCACCATCCCGCTGATCTTTATCGGTGGATGGACCGGCTACGGTATTTACGAGGCTGCTTCGCTCGCTGTGCCCATTACCTTCCTCCAGTTCTCGCGCGACTTTGAGGCCCAGGCGGACTATCTCGGCGTGCAATACATGTATCGCGCTGGCTATGATCCGCAGGCTTTCATCAGCTTCTTTGAGAAGATCCAGGCACTCGAAAAACGCAAGCCGGGACTGGTCTCCAAGGCCTTCTCGGACCATCCGCAGACCCCCGATCGCATCCTGCATTCGCAGGAAGAGATCGCCCGCATTCTGCCCGCCAAGGACGAGTACACCGTGACGACATCGGAGTTCGATGACGTGAAGGCTCGCCTGGCGCGCATTGAGAATAAGCGCCGTCTCATCGACAACAAGGATGGAAAGAAGCCGTCGCTTCGCAGGGCCAGCAATGCTCCAGATGACAGCGGCAACACGCAGGCCAGCGGCACCAATGGAGACGGCGACGACCGGCCGACCTTGCATCGCCGCGACGATCAAAATTTCGCAAACTAACTAGGGATCCCATCCGGGAGGACCGGCAGATTGCTCCTCCCGGACCCGGTCCCGGTAGCAGTCCGCCGAGTTTTCCACAGGGTGGATCTTGCTCCAGTTTTGATCCGGCATCTTCCGGTTCAACGACACAAGGCCTTGCGCTCGATACACTTGGGCAGCCCAACCGGCTGGGTTCTGCAGGCACTGGCAGAGGGCGGGGGCAACTCTAATGTGACCTGAAAGCCCGTAAATTTACCATAACTTCCTGAAAAACCTTGAAGCGACAGGTGAAACCGCGTTATATACAGGAGTACCGGTGTGCCTGCCGGAATTTCACCCTGGGGCAATTCGCCTTTCAGGGAGGGGAATTATGCGCAACGCCGCTGCCCGCTCCAATCTGCTCGTTCCTGAAATTCGTGAGGTCATGGATATTCGTCAGGCCTCGGACTACCTGGGTATTTCGCCAGACACTCTCTACAAATACGCCTCCGAAGGCTTCGTGCCCGCATTCAAGCTGGGCAATCGCTGGCGCTTCAAGCGCTCGCGGCTCGATGAGTGGATGGACCGCCAGTCGGACATTCATGCTGCCGATGCCGAGCTTGATCCGCACCAGAAGAAGCCCGTGCGGCCGGCAATGTAAAAGCAGGGAACAGGGATCAGGTGTCAGGGATCAGAAAAGCCAGCCCGGGCGACGCCGAAGGAGAATCGGCACTCATGTGCCGTCAAGATTTCGATGGCGATGGCCTCGTCGAGCACATTGGCACCCATGTCTTAGGAGTACTTCAGAAACTCCACTTCTTTGAATTGCTCGGTGATTGTTATTCTCCCCAAGATGATTCGAAGCTGCCTGCCAAGTGCGGAGGTTCTTTTGCGATCGCAGTCGGGATTCTTCGCAGCCTCGACATGGATTCCTGAGCCGGTTTCGGAAATTCG
>PLKY01000168.1 GCA_003140785.1 Acidobacteriaceae bacterium
ACCAGTGGGCTTGCCGCGCCACATATAGATCTCGGGCCGGTCGGCCTCGTCCCAGGACTGCTCAGGTAGCAGGCCGGTTGTTGAAGCAAGATTCTCCATGGCGCGGATATAGGCCTCAGTGCTGTGAGCAGCGGCAAGCTCGTAATGGCCCCTTTCACCAGTGAGCAGCGGCCACACGCNNATATCCATCGTGGTTGTAGCGGTGCCAGGTTGGTCCGGCGGGCGTGTCCGTCTTGAGCACAGCGTCGATCACTTTGAGAGTTGCGAGGACAGTAGGGTCGTCCGGCCTGCGGATACCGTAGCGGACTAATTCCAGAAAGCCGCCATCGACGACGTTGCGCGCGGGAAAATCGCACTGCTCGCCGGGGGCACGGTTGGCGATGTGTAGGACGCGAGATTCTTTGTCTTCCGCAGGGCGCACCTGGCCGACCTGCTCGGGTAGAATCCGCATGTAATATGTGGACGTTCCTTCGACGAGCGAGCCTGTCGTTGTTTGAGTCCAGTCTTCAATGTGAGATTCAAGGTAGTCGGCATACTCTTCGATGAAGGCTGCGGTCGCCGCGTCGCCGCGCTTACGGAAGAGAAGCGACGCGCAGATGAGAGAGGCAATGTTCGAGGCGAGCGTGGAGGGCGAGTAGCCGGAGGCCTCTTCCCAGCGCTCCTGCTGAGTGACTGGACCATTGCGGATCAGATAAGCAGCTCCCTTGTTGATTAGGTTGAAAGGATCGAAGTCGGCCAGACCCTTTTCGCAGTGAAGACGCCACGCCAGCATGATCGGGAAGGCGGCCTCATCAAGCTGAACGCCGCTCCAGTAGGCATCTCCGTTGACCCAGAAGTTTTGCGGGAAGCCGCCGTCGTCATGCTGAGATACGGCCAGGTAGATAAGCGCCCGGAGCGGGGTCGCTGTGTCGCCGGCAGCAAGCAGAGCGGTTGCGCTGTTGACCATGTCGCGGGTCCACACAAGATGATAGCCGCCCTGGTCGTTGTCACCCTTTGCCTCTCCCCACGGAATAGCGAGCGATGCGATGAGGGCGCCGGCAAAGGACTTGTCTTCATGCGCGAGCAGGAGACAAAAGCTGCTGTGATAGAGATTGCCGTTGTCGAAGGAGGCCCCTTTGAGCGGCCGCAGGTGCGAGGCCGTCTCATCCCACTCCATTTTGTACTTCTTTAAATGCTCTTCGAAGGGCGTTCCGAGAGACTGCAGCAGATTCGCAAGGGCTCGCTGCTCGCTGTCCCCGAACGCAAGGCCGAGCGTGAATTCCTGCGTCTTACTAATATCCAACTCTCCGGTCAGGGCGATGTTTCCATCGCTGGCACGCTCAAAGATCCAATCCATCCTGAAGTTGTCGTGAAGGTCCGTCCAGCCATCGCTTGCGCCAACGTAGCCGCAGGAGACGTGCAAAAAGGGAACGGTCGCGCCCATCGCCATCCATTTGCTGCCCCTCTGCGCCATCAGGATGCGCTGGCCGTTGGCACTTGTGACGTAGCCGTTATTGCCGGATCCCCCGCCCTCCAGGTGTGGTGCGCACAGAGCGAAGAGTCTCAGATCCGTGGGAGATGTCTTGTCTTTACCGGAGATGCGGGTACGCTGGAGCAGGCAGGGAAGATGCGGGTCGCCGATGATGTCCTTCGCGATGGTATAGCGGCCCTCGGCGTCGGCATTGGTGCAGCGATAGCCCAGCACATGATCGGAGATGCGCTCCATCTTTACGGTTAGATCGCGCTTTTCCTCGTGGAAGAAGGTCTTGCCGTCGGTAACGAGATATTGGAGATCGCGAAGCTGCGGCCGGTCGACGGTAGGGTAGTAGACTTCTGTGACGATGCCGTTCCAGATGGTGAACCATAGAGGGCTGGACGCACAGTACGCTGTGCCTACGCCGGACTTGTTGCTGTGCGTCCATCGGGGCTCGATGCCCGGCTTGCCAAAAGCTTGCTCGCCAACGCCTTCCTGCATTTTTTATGCCTCATTCCTATACCGGTAGGATGCAGGCTTGATTCAATTCGGCTCTTGTGACCCATTGTTGCGGTTTGCTGGATGGCGTTTGACGATTTGCCTTTATCAGATTGAAGGCGGATTTTTGCCCCCTGGTATCGAACGAGCTTTGGGAGAGAGTCCCGCCCCTTGAAGTAGTCGCATCAAAACAGTGGGAGGTAATTCAATGAGGCTGCAAGGGAAAGTGGCGGTCGTTACAGGAGCCGGGACCGGGATCGGTCAGGCGATTGCTGTCGCGTTCGCCGAAGCCGGGGCCGCAGTTGTCATCGATTACGTGGGCAAGGCATCTGTATCCGAGGACACGATCCGTAAGATCAAAGCTCTGGGTGGAAAATCGCTGGGCGTGGAAGCGGACATCTCAATCCAGGATGATGTCAATGGACTTATTCAAAAGACAGTTGTGGCGTTCGGCAAGCTCGACATCTTTGTGAACAATGCCGGGATCGAAAAGAAGATTGCGTTTGTAGATTATCCGCTGGAAAAATGGCAAAAGATCTTTGCAGTAAACCTCACGGGACCGTTTCTCTGCTCGCAATCGGCGGCCAGACAGATGATCCTGCAAGGCGGTGGCGGGCGAATCATCAACATTTCGTCAGTCCATGAGGATCTTCCCATGCCAACAAATGCTCCGTACTGTGCCACAAAGGGCGGCCTGCGAATGCTGATGCGCACGATCGCTGTCGAGCTGGCCCCGCATGGAATCACCGTGAATAACATTGGTCCCGGCGCCATCTACACGCCGATTGATAAGGATGTCGAGAGCGATACCAGGTTGAACGATCAGATTCTGGCAGAGATTCCGATGGGGCGCTGGGGAAAGCCCGAAGAGGTTGCCCAACTCGCGGTCTACCTCGCTTCGGACGCCGCCGGTTACGTTACGGGGAGCACCCACTTCATCGATGGCGGCATGCTGAGAAACGCGGGCAGCTTATAGCGCCGCCGCCTTGCCCGGCGACTTGAGGATATAGCGATTCTCGATGTCGATCCGCAGACATTATGGAAAGGCCGTACTCGATCAAAGTACAAATCTTCTATTTGTGAATAGATGGACGACAACTATCCTGAACTTGGGCGCGATCCAACTGAGATAAGTTGCTTTGTTCCCTCAAAAGCTGAATGGTGCAAAAATGAACGGGTCGATACCTGGTTTTTGGGGCATTACCGATCAGAGTCTGCAGGGGCTTGGAAGAGGGGCCGTATGGCTTTTAATGAGAAGGCATTCCACGACAGATGAGAGCGCTCTCTGCGCCGCAATCGGCGGTGCGCTCGCATGCGGGTCGTTCGGCGGAGTCGCCGGATTCGCTGTTTCTCATCACTCGCATGATTTCAGCGCACTTGACGGAACGATTCTCGGGTGGTTGCTAGGCGTGTGCATCGGTTTCTGTTTCGGGGCATTTGTTGAAACTGTCGACAGCGTGATCAACGATCTGCTGAGATCCTTAAATCCGAAATAGCTGTCAAATGCAGACATGATGGTTTAAATCAGCCGTCGTTGAATGGCGTGCATGACCGCTTCAAGCCGGTTGTGTGTCCTGAGCTTCTGATTAATATGGTGCAGGTGATTCCGCAATGTTTGTGGACTAATCCTGAGAGTTTTTGCAATTCGGGAAGCTGTGCTTCCCGCTACGAACATTCTGAGAATGTCAAGCTCCCGCACCGATAAAGGAGCAACAGGTGCAACTCCCGTGACCGCATCTCCCGATGCTGAAATCTCTCGCGAGATGGCCACCACTTGGTTAAACCGCTGTTCCCTTTGCTTCTGACTACTGATGTCGCGGGCCAGATGAACTAGAAACGAGTGGCCCGTCCGCTGATTCGGAAAAAGCACCGAGGATACATTGATCCAAATGCGCGCTCCGCTCCGAGTCGTTACATTCAGATCGAAATTCGGTATATGTGTCTCTTTCCTGGCGCATTGGAAGGCGGCGCTTCGCTCATGACAGACCTCTGTCCCCAAAGCGCCTATACCATGCAGTACCGCGGAGCATGTCTTACCGAGCACTTCTTCTGAGGGGAACCCAAACAACGTCTCGGCGGAATGATTCCAAAAACAAATCTCACCTGAATCGCGGATGACAAAGACCGCATCAGCCGTGTTGCCGAGGAAAGAAAATAATTCCGCCTCTAACATACAAACATTGTAGAAGAATGAGAAGTACGCGCGCCGAAGGCCGAGAGAAGTAGTTGAATACTAAGTCGGGATCTGCAGAGACCGTTCGCGCGTCGTCCAGGTGTATTTTCCGCATTGATTCTCACTAAGAACAGCTGCGATTTAGCCGGCAATTCGAGAACTTACGACCAGGGCAGGCGCCTCGGGAGTATATCGTTCGCCAACCTGGTTTCTTTCGAACGCCGATTTGAAGGTTTCGATCTTGCGACTCGACGGATGATTCGTTCAGAGTTCCTATTCGACCAATTCGACGTGTGGACGCGATCTATGCCGAAGGCGAGCTTCCCGATAAAGGAGCCGATTTGCAGAGATTAATGCAAACCACTACAGAGATTAGAGTTGCTAGAGATATCCGTGCTGTCCTTATCATTGGTGCAATCGGAGATAGTTCGCGCAGAAAAGGCGGATCCGCGTGCGGCGTAACGTTTGAGAGCATGCAAATTCAGGATCGTCACGTTACGATTGTCCAAAGAGATTAGTCTATCGTGTTTCAGACGTGTAAGTGCCCGCGACACCACGTCCCTTACTGAGCCAATGCGACTCGCGATCTCTTGGTTGGAGAGGCGAAGACGAAAGGGTCTCGGTACACTCGGGGCGATGGTTGCAGATTGCGCTTCCGCAATAAGAAAGAGCGCAAGTCGCTGTCCAACTTCGTGGAGCGACAGAGCTTCAATTAGACTTGAGTGCCTCCTGACCTTACTCGCCATTAGCTTAAGTGCCGCGAGCGCGAGCGACGGATATTTCGCGCATAATTCCTTTATATCGTTCTTCTCAAAAAGAAGAACGTGCGTTTCGGCTTCCGATATTGCAGATGCCGGGAATGGCCCGTCATCAAATACAGGAACATCCCCCAAAACGGAGCCAGCCGCATCGACATGCATCACCTGCTCGCGCCCATCCTCGTTTTGTTGGAAGGCACGGATCTTGCCATCGACAACCACAAAGAGACCTCTTGCTGGCTCACCGGACAGAAACAGCATCTCGCCTTTTTTTAGGTGCAGTTCGATGGCTCGCTGTGCGATATCGGCGAGCGCCTCGGTCGCAAGGCCTCCGAAGAGCGTCGTACATTTCAGTGCCGCGATTCGCTTCGTTCTCATGGGCTTCTCCGCAAACGTGAAACACGGCTGAAAGAAGACGCAGTCCTCTGACATAAGTCATAGCATACGCACCGGCCGCGGCCCTATTCTTTGGTCAGAGCAGGCTCCTCGATTCCGGCTAGGAGGCCAACGATGAAAGCGACTCAAAAGCTTCATGACATTGGTCAGAGCATCTGGCTCGACAACCTCACCCGGGGCCTACTGGCCAGCGGAAAGCTTCGCGAATATATCGACGAGTTTTCCGTCACAGGGCTCACATCAAACCCCACGATCTTTGATCACGCCATCAGAAACGGTCACGACTATGACGGCGCCATCTGCCAAAAGCTACAACAAGGCAAAGCGGGTGAAGAGCTGTTTTTCGAGTTGGCGATCGAAGACCTCAGGGAAGCTGCAGACCTCTTCCGGCCGATCCATATCCGTACCAATTGTGAGGATGGTTGGGTGTCCCTGGAGGTTTCGCCCTTGCTCGCCCGGAACGCGGATGGCACTCTCGCCGCGGCCAAGGCCCTCCACGCTCGCGCGGGACGACCGAATCTCTTCATCAAGATCCCGGGGACAAGTGCTGGTCTCCGGGCGATCGAAGAGGCCATCTTTGCGGGCGTGCCCATCAACGTAACGCTCCTCTTCTCAGTAGCGCAGTATCTTGCAGCCGCTGAGGCATACCTGCGCGGGATCGAGCGGCGCATCGCGGCTGGGCTTAATCCCAATGTACGTTCTGTGGCATCGCTCTTTGTCAGCCGCTGGGATGTAGCAGTAAAGGACAAAGTGCCCGAACGTTTGCGTAACAAACTTGGCATAGCCGTCGCCTGTGAGGTATATGAGAAATACCGCGCATTGGTTGACTCGGCGCGATGGCAGCGTATCTTAAGCGCCGGGGCCCATTCCCAGCGCCTTCTCTGGGCCAGCACAGGCGCCAAGGATCCTAATACTTCCCAGCTGCTATATGTTCAGGCTCTCGCCAAACCCTTTACCGTGAATACAATGCCAGAGCTAACATTGAAGGCCCTCGCGGCACATGATGAATTCGGCGACGCGCTACACGGAGATGCCGACGCGATGCTGAGCGAATTCGCCAAGGTTGACATTGATACTGACAGACTGGCCTCTAAACTCCTCGGAGAAGGGGTCGAATCATTTAGAAAGTCGTGGAGAGATTTACTTACTTGCATCGCGTCCAAGGCCAAACGACTCAAAGCGGCGTGAGTTCGAAATGCGTCGATCAAAAGATCGAGGAGTGGCCAAGGGTGTTGCTGCTAAGCGGGAGGAAGAACATGGATGCAATGTGGATCCTGATTGCTTTGCCCTTCGTTGGTCTAATCTGCTTCGTCTGCATGATTAGCAGGCCGGGAAGTTCGCACGCACCTTAGCTCGCGCAAGTAATCCAACATTGGCAATTGGAGGCCGGCTTTATAGTCCGGTCACGCGCTGTTCTTCCCGGGGGAAATCATGAAGAAAGGAGTACGACGATGCGGGGACCCTTCATGGTTTTTTTGTTCATTGCATACTGTTTTTTACCCACCTTTGCAGCCACCGCTCAAGAAGTTGTTCATGCCTTATCCGGGACGGTTCGTTCGATCAATCCCATTAACAAGACGATCGCGATCGGTATGAACAACGGCACCGTTATGCTCTTCAATGAGTCCACAAAATCCAAGGCGTCGCTTGACTTTGATAAGGGAATCCGCTCCGAATCAACCACCGTAGAATCGTTCACGAAGAGTGGGGTCCGCGTAATCCTCTACTACTTCGGGAACGGCGATACGCGGACCGCAGTTGCATTGGAGGATCTGGGCCCCGGGCCATTCGAAGAGAGAAGCGGCACAGTCGTCAGATTCGACAGTCGTGAGCGTGTACTGGCGCTCAAAAACAATTCGGGAGTTGAAGAGTCTTTCCATCTAGATCCGAAAACAGTGGCCGAGACTCCATATGGAGCCATGGAAGGATTGGAGCTAGAGGCGAAGGACGGCGATCATTTGCAAGTGACGGCCTCGTCCGTGAATGGAGACGAAACGGCCTTGTTCATCCAGACCATGTGAGGTCTGGCTCTTGAACTGGGGCACCGCCGAGCGTAAGTCGTCAATGAGTTCGGGTATTAGACAAGAACAACAGCGCCGAAAAGACTGTGATGGCCACTGCAATTTCGGGTGTGCAAAGTAATGGGCCTTAGATGTTCTTGTTTTCTGTGATCCACGAAATTATCAGATCCCACGTTGCGAGGTATCCAGGGAACAATGGCAACTACGAAGACGAAGGTTCTTGTAGCAGATGATCAAGAGGTGATAGCCAATACGCTTGTGGTCATTCTGAAACAGGCAGGTTTCGAGGCGCGCGCGGTCTATAGTGGCGAAACGGCGATCGAGACGGCGCAGAGCTTCCAACCCGACGTGCTGATCTCAGATGTCTTCATGACGGGCATTACGGGAATCGAAGCCGCAATTCAGGTTCGCCTAATGCTGCCATCCTGCCAGGTGCTGCTTGTCTCCGGGCAGTCGTTGACGGCCGAGGTAGTTCCGGGAGAGTTCGATGTTTTTCGCAAGCCGATCGATCCCTCCGATTTGCTCGGGAGACTGTGCAACGGGACGTTCGTCGATTCTCACGAGTCGAGACAGAATGACCGGGAAATCAGAATCTGAGTGAATTCGCGGATTTTTGGCCTTTGGGTGTGCCCACTCATTTCACCGGGATGTGAATGGGAGCTTGAAAGGATTTGTACGGCGATAGGGTAGATGCGGAAGAAACAACGAAAGAGTCATAAAACCCAACGAGGGAGCATCAATGTCATCTGCATCGTCCACACTCCTGGCTCTACCAGAGAAGAGTTATTTGAGTGGTGAGAATGGGCTCAAATCGTGGCTGCTGACGCTTGATCACAAGCGCATCGCGCTCCTTTACTTGTTCACGACGGCGTTCTTTTTCGTGATCGGCGGGACTGCGGCAGCGGTCATCCGCTTGGAGCTATTAACTCCGGCCGGCGACCTCGTTTCAGCCGATACCTATAACAAGCTATTTTCCATACATGGCATTATTATGGTGTTCTTCTTTCTGGTGCCGATTGCGCCGGCGGTTCTGGGCAATTTTCTAATTCCACTGATGATCGGCGCGCGAGACGTGGCACTACCCCGGATCAACCTCTTCAGCTGGTATTTGTTCGCCATTGGTGGATGCGTTGAGCTTTACATGATGATCACGGGGGGTGTAGATACCGGTTGGACGTTTACGACGCCTCTGAGCACACATTACTTGAACACAAATGTGATTGCCGCTGCAATGGGCATTTTCATTGCCGGCTTTTCGTCTATTCTGACCGGTCTTAACTTCATTGTCACGATCCACAAAATGCGAGCACCAGGCATGACGTGGTACAGGCTGCCATTATTCATCTGGTCCTATTATGCGACGTCCATAATCTTCGTTCTGGCAACACCGGTTATTGCCATATCGATGGTGCTCCTTGTGCTCGAACGTGTGACCGGAATCGGCGTTTTCGATCCAACGAAGGGAGGCGACCCCCTTCTATTTCAACACCTCTTCTGGTTTTATTCTCATCCTGCCGTCTATGTCATGATCCTGCCTGGTATGGGAGTCATCTCGGAAGTTATCTCTTGCTTCTCCAGAAAGAGGGTGTTTGGTTATACCGCCGTGGCCTTCTCCTCGGTAGCGATTGCCGTTTTCGCATTTTTTGTTTGGGCACACCACATGTTCATCATGGGCATATCAACGTATTCAGCGATGGTGTTTTCGTTCTTCACGATGTTGGTTGCAGTCCCATCAGCGATCAAAGTCTTTAATTGGTCCGCAACCTTGTACAAGGGATCGATCACATTCGATACACCCATGCTCTACACATTTGGATTTCTCGGTCTCTTCACGATTGGCGGGTTGACCGGCGTGATGCTTGCGTCTCTGGGCATGGATATCCACCTCACCGAAACGTACTTCATCGTGGCTCACTTCCACTACGTAATGGTCGGCGGCATGGTGAGTGCTTTTATGGCCGGTCTTCACTTTTGGTGGCCCAAGATAACAGGAAGGATGTATCCAGAATCGCTGGGTCGGCTGGCCGCGGTGATTCTCTTCATTGGCTTCAATCTTACGTTTTTCCCGCAATTCATTCTTGGTGTTCTTGGCATGCCTCGGCGCTATCACTCCTACCCGCCTGAGTTCCAGGTCTTAAACGTGATGTCAACTGCCGGCGCCTCTGTTCTTGCGATTGGATATCTGCTTCCAGCTCTGTATCTGATCTGGTCGCTCAAGTACGGGCGGATCGCCGGAGCGAATCCCTGGCGTGCAGCCGGATTGGAGTGGACGCTCCAATCGCCTCCTCTCACGGAGAACTTTCGCGAAGTCCCGATCGTTGATTTCGAGGCTTATGACTATGACCGAGTTGTTCCTGGCGTCGAGGTTACGGGTTAAATCGTATCCATGCCCATCTGCCTCTATGCGGCGATGTCGCTAATTCCGTCTTAATGCCGGTTGCGTCGCGGACGAGTGTCTTGTGTGCGTACATGGCCATCTGGTAACCAGAACGTCATTCGAACCTCTGCAAAGGGCATCGAGATCAAATCTCGGGAAAAGGAGATTGTTATGGCACGCATTGCCGCAGATGTAACACAGATCATTGGCCGCACCCCGCTGGTGCGATTGAACCGAGTGGCGACCGGATTGCCCGCAACCGTTGTGGCCAAACTCGAAAGCCAGAATCCACTTAGCAGCGTAAAAGACCGCATCGGCCTGGCGATGATTGANNGGCGAGAAGGCGGGCAAGATCAAACCGGGGAAGACGGTATTAATCGAAGCGACCAGCGGGAACACTGGCATCGCTCTGGCGTTCGTTGCCGCCGTCAAGGGTTACAGGCTGATCATCACCATGCCCGAAACTTCGAGCCTTGAGCGGCGAGTGCTGCTGTTGGCTTTCGGCGCCGAGATCCTGCTGACTCCCGGCCTCAACGGCATGAAAGGCGCCATTGCCAAAGCTGAAGAAGTCCTCGCCGAAACGCCAAACGGATTTATCGTCCAGCAGTTTGACAACCCAGCCAATCCAGCCATCCACTACGCCACTACAGGGCCAGAGATTTGGGAGGATACTGACGGCAAGGTAGATATTCTTGTCTCCGGTGTAGGCACCGGCGGCACAATTACCGGGGCTTCAAAGTACATTAAGGAGCGTAAGCCAGAGTTCAGGGCCGTTGCCGTTGAGCCCAGCGACAGTGCTGTGCTTTCGGGCGGCAAACCCGGAGCGCACAAGATTCAAGGTTTGGGTGGAGGCTTTATTCCAAATGTGCTCGATACCAGTCTGTACGATGAGGTAATCCAGGTGACCAACGACGAGGCGATCGAAATGGCGCGTCGGCTCCCACTTGAGGAGGGGCTGTTTGTAGGCATCTCCTCTGGAGCGGCAGTGGTAGCCGCACTCAAAGTCGCCGCCCGTCCTGATAACGCAAACAAAATGATTGTGGTGGTTCTTCCGGACTTCGGCGAGCGCTATTTGTCGAGCGTGTTATTCGAGTCGCTGCGTCAGGAAGCGCTGCATTTGTCCGTCGAACCAATTTCGCAGTCGACAGCTGTGTAGGAAAGACATCCAACCCTCCCTAAGAGATTGCCGGATAGCTCCTCTCGAAGGATGCGCATTCATTTGCGTCGTTGCTGACGTAATCATGTTACATCGTGATACGATATGAGTATCAGGTATCGCTAATGATTCCCAGCGGCCAAGAAGTTTTCGCTAGACCACACTGCAGAGAGATTTCGGCTGCGGGATACCGGCAGCTTGCAGAGTTCCGCTATCGTATTCGCCAATTCCTGCACTTAAGCGAAGAAGCTGCTCGGTCGAAGGGCATCGAACCCCAGCAACACCAAGTCCTCCTGGCCATAAAAGGATTGCCCGAGGGAAGCCGTCCCACAGTCAGGACGCTTTCGGAAAGACTCTGCCTGCGTCATCACAGCACGGTAGAACTCATTGACCGCCTCGTCGAGCAGGGAGCGGTAGCGCGCCGGCACAGCGTCCAGGATCGCCGTGAAGTGCTTATCGAATTAACCCCACACGGTGAAGAATTACTGCATCAGCTCTCCATTCTGCTCTGGCAAGAGTTGAGAGTTTCAGGTCCTGCTCTCTCTGAATCGCTTTTGACCGTATTGGCTCACTCGGCCGGGCGGGAAAGGAGTCAGCATGGGTCAGCAGACACAAACCAAACGGCATAAATCTACCTTGAAGGACCTCGGCGACTTTACGACGACTATCCGCGTTGTTCCAATTACGTTGATGGCGATCGTTCTCGGCGCGATTGGTGCGTACATTGCGTGGTTTTTGCTCAAACTGATTGACTTTTTCACAAATGTTTTCTACTACCACAGGCTTAGCACTGCGTTTGCTTCGCCCGTCGGCAACCATCTCGGCATCTATGCAATTGCTGTTCCTGTCGTCGGGGCGTTAATTGTCGGGCTCATGGCACGCTATGGATCCGAGCAGATCCGGGGACACGGCATCCCCGAAGCAATCGAATCGATTCTTATGAACGGCAGTCGCATCCGCCCGCGGTTGGCCATCCTGAAGCCACTCTCGGCGGCAATCTCCATAGGTTCCGGAGGCCCATTCGGTGCTGAGGGGCCGATCATTATGACCGGCGGGGCTTTCGGGTCTATCTTGGCTCAGTTCTTCCACTTCACAAGCATGGAACGTCGCACGTTGCTTGTTGCGGGAGCAGCAGCCGGCATGTCGGCGACGTTTGCGGCTCCGCTATCTGCAGTCTTGATTGCTGTCGAGCTTTTATTGTTTGAATGGAAGCCTCGCAGTGCCATTCCCGTGGCCTTGGCGAGCGCAACAGCCTGCGCCGTAAGGCGATACTTGCTGGGATTGGGGCCGCTATTCCCGGTTCCTGCTCACCCGGTCTACATAGGTCCGGTGGGACTTGGCGGTTGCATCATTGCTGGGCTTGCAGCAGGGGCTCTCTCGGCTCTCCTGACCCTCGGTGTCTACGCCGCGGAAGATCTTTTCAAACGGCTGCCAATCCATTGGATGTGGTGGCCTGCGATCGGAGGAGTGTTCGTGGGGTTGGGAGGACTCGTCTTCCCTGAGGCCCTCGGGGTGGGATATGACACCATCGGGAAGCTTCTGCAGGGAAATGTTCCGCTTAGTATCTTTGCGGGTGTTCTGTTAGTGAAATCCGCTATCTGGATGATTTCGCTTGGTTCCGGAACTTCGGGTGGCGTTCTTGCGCCTTTGTTGATGATGGGAGCGGCGCTAGGGGGCATTGAAAGCTTATTTCTCCCTCATTTCGGCCTGGGGTTCTGGCCGCTTGTCAGCATGGGCGCGATTCTCGGCGGCACGATGCGTTCGCCCTTTACAGGCATCGTCTTCGCGATTGAGTTGACTCATGACCTGAACATGCTGCTACCGCTCCTAGTCGCCTGTTTCCTCGCTCATGCTTTTACGGTGCTTACCCTTAAACGTTCCATTCTCACCGAGAAGATCTCACGTCGCGGTTATCACTTGAGCCGCGAATACGGACTTGATCCGCTCGAAATCTTATTCGTGAGGGAAGTGATGCGTACGAACATAGTTGCCCTACCTTACGACGGAACTCTTCAGGAAGCGCAAGAACTCGTTCACCATGATCGCCGTCCACGAGGCCAATTTCTCTTCCCTGTGGTCGACTCCGAAAGAGGATTGCGCGGAGCGGTCACTCGAAAGCAGCTACTGGAGGCCTTCGAGGAAAAACGTGGCCACGAACGGTCAACAAGGATTTCGGATATTGCAGCTCTCGAGCCGCTAGTAGCTTTTGCCGACGAGCCTCTCGGTGTCGTCGTGCGGCGAATGGCCGAGTCGGGATTGACCCGTTTTCCGGTTCTGGATCCACTGGACCGACGGCTTGTCGGCATGATCTCGCTCAACGATTTGCTCGGCGCACGAATTCAGAATCTTGAAGACGAGCGGGCTCGCGAGAGAGTGCTGCGGATTCGCATGCCTTCCGGGTATAAAGCAAGACCCCCGACAGCCCCATAGCGCTTTATGTGGAGACTTCGGGTCAAACCGGTGTATTACCCGCTTCATTGAGTAGTGTGGCATCCAATGGCCCCAGATGGAGTGCAACCCATGAATAAGATAAAACGCGCATACGATTCAGTCGACGTTGAAGACGGAATCCGCTTTCTCGTTGACCGATTGGCCAAGAGGCATCGGGAAGAACAAATTGAAGGCGGAAGCCTGGCTTAAGGATGTGGCTCCGATCACGGAATTGCGAAAGTGGTTTGGCCATGATCCAACCAAGTGGAGTGAATTCCGGAGCCGGTATGTCTCTGAACTCAAGACGAATCCGAATGGATGGCTGCCAATCGACGAAGCCGAGAAGAAGGGAGCGGTAACCCTGATCTACGACGCGATCGACGAAAAGCACAACAATGCGGCTGCTCTTCGCGAATTCTTGCAAACTCGTTTGACGAGCGCGAAATGAACAATACTAGATTCTGACGGGCGACAATCTTAAAGTTCGACCGGCGACAAACTAAATTCCCGAACGGAAAGAAAGCTTGACGTCCGACAAGATTCAATCGACTCGCGGAGACATGAGATCAGATTCGCCATGGCCGAGCCAAGGGTAACTTGCGCCCAAATCAATATCGTGTCACGATATATGTATGGATAATCAACCCGCGACATCTGGTCCGGACTTACTTCTCAAGAAATTAGCTGAGTTTCGTTACGAATTGCGCCGCTTTCTGCTCTTCAGCGAATGCGCTGCTCTGGAAGCAGGATTGCAGCCCCAGCAGCATCAACTTCTTCTCCAGGTGGCTGGCGCACCCGAGAATACGGCTGTGACAATTTCGTACGCCGCCGAGCGGTTAGCGCTGAAACACAACAGTACCGTAGAACTTGTAGACCGCTCAGAGCGCGAAGGACTGTTGGAACGTAGGGCTGATACGGATGACAAGAGGCGAGCGATTTTGTGTGTTACTCGCAAGGGCAGATTGGTTCTTGGCCGGCTTGCCGGCGACCATGCAAAGGAATTGAATGAGCTGGCGCCTCGGCTGACAAAGGCGTTGAAGCACATCTCCTTCGATGCGCACAGATCAAACTTCGCGGAGGTTCGATGAGGTCTCGACCGTCCGCGTTACGCGACTTCACTGTGGATCGACGAGTATGGCTGCTGACAGCTGTGGCGCTGTTTATCGGCGCAGGGGCAGCAGGTTTGGCTGTGCTCTTATTGAGAGCCATCGCGCTGGCGACGAACCTGTTCTACTACCATCGTTTGAGTTTGACCTTGGAATATACGATCGCTTAAACTATTAACGATTTTGGGCAACAACATACTTCGCTCATCATGGCAGAAAAGGAAGAAGATGCAAGGGGGCTAATCTAAACGGTCCTTCTTCCGAACACCGTGAATAATGCAGGTTCCCACGCCATATGCGAAAGTTCCGTGCTCACCCTCACAGAAACCCCTTCCGCATTTATTGCAATACCGCTTCGTCTCGCGCTTACGCCGGAAGACAGTCTCGCAAATCCAGCAATTAACCCACTTCCCCGCCTCGATCTTTTCTTTATCGGTCTGTGTCGGCATCCTTCTACTCTCCTGACTTGGCAGTATACTGACCACAAATAGAAAACCCGCCTGCCAGGGCGGGATTCTGCCGTTCTTTGAGATGTAATGAGATGCGAATCTCTACGCCCATATTAGGGCAGGAGAGAATTTGTGTCTATTACATTGAACGTCCGCACCGAAGACCCTTTACTCGAAGGCT
Source organism: Acidobacteriaceae bacterium (assembly GCA_003140785.1). Classification (GTDB taxonomy): domain Bacteria; phylum Acidobacteriota; class Terriglobia; order Terriglobales; family Acidobacteriaceae; genus Telmatobacter. The sequence continues at coordinate 14,999 of PLKY01000168.1, forward strand.
TATTAGCCTACCTTGAAACACACAGTCCGACTCCTCATCCCGAAGCTAAAATCTGGCTTCTTGAAAAGGCTATAAAGTGGCTTCGGGCTTCGCTTCACGTCGCCTACGATAGTCCGAGGGAGGAAATCTCGATCAACCTTTCAGTGGGTCGTGGTGACGATATTCCTTTATCGCCTCATTGAAGGCTTTCTCCACTTCGGGGTAGGTCTTTTCCTTGCCAAGCAGTTTGCAAATCATCAAGGCAGCGACAATCAAGGTCTCGGAATCCATCGGTAGAACCCTCCGCGCTCACTATACCTGCCGCCGCTTGCCTCGACCCGTGATGCGCGTATTTCTCGGGATTGCACCCGAATATCTAAAGTACCCCTTTCTGCCGAAAGTGTGATTGACCTGAAGTAGCGCGAATTCTAACATTTAAGGGAAGATAACCGATCAGGCCGGAAAGAAGGCGCGAGTGAATAAGATATTCTTTGCCCTCCACATGAAACTCCAAGACCTGCTCAACGCGGAAGAGGGTCAGGACCTGGTTGAATATGCGCTGGTCGTGGCGATCATCGCGTTCGGTGCGGTTACCGCAATGAAGGCCCTGTCCACAGAGATCAAGACTGCGTTCAACGTAATCAGCAGCGATCTTGGCTCTAGCTTATAGCGATCTTCGGCAGCACCATTCGTGCTAATCTAGCCGCAAATAGAAACCCCGCCTGCCAGGGCGGGGCTTTGAATCTTTCCTTGGACACACAGTTCGTTGCGCTTCGGGATGCAGCGAAATCATCGCATGAGGTATGTCCGAATGCAATCCCTAACCGAAGTTCGTCACGAAA
>PLKY01000391.1 GCA_003140785.1 Acidobacteriaceae bacterium
CCCATCGAGGTTTCCATCACGACAGTCGGGCCATTGGGATGGATCGTTGCGGCGGCGGTGGCCTGCGGGGCGTCCGGAATTTCCTGTGCGGGCTTGGTTGCGTCCTGTGCGAGTGCGGCCACGCAGAATGCCGCAGCCAAGGCGGGGGCGAAAAGCGCTTGTGCGAATCTCATGCCGTGTTTGAGGGTAAATCATGGGACGCCGGCTCTGCCAGCAACGGGCACTGGCCATGTATTGTAGGTCAATGAACGTCTTTCCCTTGAAACTCCCCTTCGAGCGGGCGGCCCTTGCGCTCGCGTTTTGTTGCCTGGTATTTCCAGCCGTGCGGACCCTCGCGCAAGCTGACAAATCACCGCCTGCGGCCAGCAAGCCTGCCGCGCCAGACAAGGCCGCCGACGACAAATCCGCGCTCCCGCCACTGCCTGCGGACGCGCACTCGCAGCAGGCGATAATGCTGGATGGCAAGACTCTGAAGTACACCGTAACCGTGGGCGCATTGCCGGTTCGTGACAAGGATGGGAAGGTTGCGGGCGAGGTAGTCGTGACCTCGTACACCGTGGATAGCGACAACCGGTCAGTGACATTCGCGCTGAACGGCGGGCCGGGTGCATCGTCGGTGTATTTGAATTTCGGCGCTATCGGGCCGAAACATCTGCAGGCGGGCAATGAGGGGGATAGCCCTTCCGATCCAACATCGCTGATCGACAATCCCGGCAGCTGGCTGGACTTTACGGACCTGGTTTTCATCGACCCTATTGGCACAGGATTCAGCCGCGCGACGGTTCCCGAGGCAGATGCGAAGAAGCTCTTCTACGGCACCGTGCCTGACATTCAATATCTTTCGCGCGTCATTTACGACTGGCTGGTGAAAAACGATCGACTTAGTTCTAGGAAATATCTCGTCGGCGAGAGCTACGGTGGATTTCGCGGGCCGCGCGTCACTTACTATTTGCAGTCGCAGCTGGGCGTGGCTCTGAATGGCGTGGTGCTGGTGTCGCCCTATCTGAATCCGACGGTGGACGATAATGCAGATCTTTCTCCGTTGCCGTGGATGATGACGCTGCCCTCGATCACCGCCGCGCATTTGGAACGCGAAAAGAAGCTGACGCCGCAAGCGATGGCCGACGTCATCGCGTACACGCGGGGAGAGTACGCAACGACGCTGCTGAAGGGCAGGGCCGATCCCGACGCGACGAAGGCAATGATTCAGCACGTGACGGATCTGACGGGGCTCGATCCGGCGTTTGTGAAGTTCTCGGGCGGACGGCTTGAGACGGGCGCTTATCTGCGCGAGGTCTTTCGCGAGGAAGGCAAGCTCGGCTCGGTCTATGACTCGAACGTGACCTCGTTCGATCCATTTCCCTTTGCACCGGAGCAGCGCGCGAACGATCCGATTCTGGCTAGCATCATTGCGCCGATGACGACGGCGATGGTGGACTTTGTCACCCGGACCGTGGGATGGAAAGTCGACGCGCGCTACAACGCGCTCTCGTACGACGTGAACCGCATGTGGGACCGCGATGACGAGTTACGTAGTGGCTCGGTTACGCAACTGCGCCAGGCCGTGGCCGCCGATCCGAAGATGCGCGTCCTCATCGCGCATGGTTGGAACGATCTTTCCTGCCCGTTCATGGGATCGGTGCTGACGGTCGATCAGATGCCTTTGATGGGCGATCCGACGCGCGTTGCCGTGCAAGAGTATTCCGGTGGACACATGTTTTATACCCGCATGCCGAGCCGGCTGGAACTGCGGAAGGATGTAATGGAGATGTACAGCAAGCACTGAAAGACAGGGAACAGGGAACAGATAAACACCCCTTGGCGAGTTCTTTGGCTCTCCATAAGTGAAAATGAGGTTGCAGCCCAGGTCAGCAGCCTGGGCTGTTTTGCATTTGGAGGTCATCGTTTCATTCGTCACAACTCCATTGACATTCTATCCATAGAGAAACTATATGTAGACCATGGCGCAGAAACCCGACCTGCTTCCCGGCACGCTCGACATGTTGATTCTGAAAACGCTGACCCGCGCGCCGCTGCATGGGTACGGCATCGCGCTCTCCATCAAGCGGCTTTCAGACGATGTGTTGACGGTGGAAGAAGGCTCGCTCTATCCGGCTTTGCAACGCCTCCTGCTGCAAGGTTGGGTGAAGGCCGAGTGGAAGATGACCGATACGAACCGCCGCGCGCGCTTCTATACGCTCACCGCAGCCGGACGCAAACAGCTTGGCCTCGAGATATCGCAATTCGAACAGATGATTGTGGCCATTGGCCGCGTCCTCGGCGATGCGCAGGAGGNNCTCGATTTCGCAGCGAGTTGGATGAAGAGATGGCCTTCCATCGCGCGGAGGCGGAGAAGGCATTTGTGGCTGAGGGCATGACGCCGGCGGCTGCCCGCTACGCTGCGAAGCGGCAGTTCGGAAATTCATCGGCAGTCAGGGAGCAGAGTCACGAGGTGGTTGGATTTCGTATGGAAACCGTGGTGCAGGATTTGCGCTTTGCCTTGCGGCAAATGCGGAAGAATCCGGGATTCGCTGTCACGGCGATTCTCATTCTTGCGCTCGGCATGGGCGCAAGCGTAGCTGTATTTGGATTTGTCGATGCGGCACTCCTTCAACCGTTGCCGTATGAGCGCCCGAATCAGCTTGTTGCTGTGGACGAGAGCACGGCGTTGTTTCCACGCAACAATCTTTCCCGAGACGACTTCGACGATTGGAAGCGAATGAACCGGACGCTCAGTTCACTGGATGTCTACGGCAATACGGGCTATTTGCTGCGTACACCGGCGGGCGCCGACCCTGTGCCCGGCGGCGTGTGAGCGACGGCTTCTTCAATACGCTTGGCGTGCACATGTTGCTGGGCCGGGGATTTCTTCCCGGCGAGGATCAGCCTGGCAAACCGAAAATCGTCGTCCTGAGCTGCGGCACGTGGTTGAAGCGCTTCAGCGGACGCACCGATGTGGTTGGGCAGGGAGTGAGCCTGAGCGGAGAGAACTACACCATTGTCGGCGTGCTCCCGCGCGAATTTGCCTTTGCGCCCGGACGAGACTCCGAATTCTGGGTGCCGCTGCTTGAAAAAAACGGCTGCGAGCTGCTGAGGAGCTGTCACAGTCTGGATGGCGTCGGCCGGCTGCGCGACGGTGTGACCGTGCAAGCGGCGCTGGCCGACTTGCAGGCCATTGCCGCACAACTGGAGCGCCAATATCCGGACTCGAACCGAGGCGCCGGCGCCAGTGTCATTCCGCTTTCCGAATTGATTGTGGGGTACGTCCGGCCGATCTTGCTGACGCTCCTGGCGGGCGCAGGGCTGCTGCTGCTGATCGCTTGCGTGAATGTGGCGAGCTTGTTATTGGTGCGCTCGGAAAGCCGTAGGCGCGAGATTGCGGTGCGTGGAGCATTGGGCGCGACGCCGGTGCGCCTGACCCGGCAGTTTGTGACCGAGGGGTTGTTGCTGGCTGGCGCCGGTTGCCTGGCAGGCATTCTCCTCGGAGGCTGGATGATGACGCTTTTGAGGAAGCTGATACCTCTTCCAATGATGGTGCATGTGCCCTTTCTCGACCACGTGAGTTTGAACCGGCACACCACGTTGTTTGCCGGCGCTGTCGCGTTGTTTGCCACGGTGTTGCTGGCGGCGACACCTGTTCTGCGCCTCTCGTTCCAGGACATTCGCGTGGGCCTCGTAGATGGAGACCGTGGGGCCGCGGGACGCTTGTGGCGTCGCATCGGCGCCAATCTCGTGGTTGTTGAGTTGGCGATCGCTGTCGTGCTTTTAGTGGGCGCGGGGCTCCTGGGATAGAGTCTGTACCGTCTCTTGCATGTAGAGAACGGATTTGACGCGACGCACTTGGCGACTATGCAGGTGATGGCGCCTGACCTCTTCTACCCAAAAGCCGAACAGCAGGTCGCGCTCTATCGCGAGATCGAACGCCGCGTGTCCGCGATGCCCGGAGTTCAGTTCGTGGGCATCACGACTGACCTGCCCGTGCAATGCAACTGTGATACCGATTGGATTCGCATCGTAGGCAAGCCGTTCCACGGTGAACACAATGAGGTAAACGATCGCCAGGTGAGCCCCGATTATCTCCCAACGCTGAAAGCGAGCCTTGTGCGCGGCCGAATGTTCGCGAGGGACGACGATGCGACTAAGCCCAAAGTGATCCTCATTAACCAGGCACTGGCGCGCAAGTATTTCCCTGGTGAAGATCCGATCGGCAAGAAGGTCGGCGGGTACGCTCTGAAGCCTGACTCCATCCGCGAGATCGTCGGCGTGGTCGCGGACCTGCGCGAAGGGACGCTCGACTCCGATATTTGGCCGGCGGAATACGAAAGCATCTATCAGTCGCCGAGCACCTACTTCGCCGTTGCCGTGCGCACTGCGCAAGATGAAAAGGCCATCCTTCCAGCTCTCGTGCGAACGGTTCGCAGCATAGATTCGAATCTCGGAGTATACGGTGAAGGCACGATGATCGGACAGATTGAGTCGTCGCAGTCTTCGTTGCTACATCGGTTCGCATCGTGGCTTGTCGGGGGATTCGCAGGCATGGCGTTTGTGCTGGGGGTTGTTGGATTGTACGGCGTGGTTGCGTATTCGGTCAGCCAGAGGACGCGCGAGATTGGCGTGCGCATGGCGCTGGGCGCGCAGCGGGCGTCCATATACAAGATGGTCATGCGGCAAGCTGGATGGCTGACGGCCGTCGGCATGGGCATCGGACTTGTCTGTGCAGTCGGCGCATCAATGCTTATGCGCAAGATTCTGTTCGGCGTGCAAGCGTGGGATGTGCCGACGTTGGCCGGAGTCGCTCTGGTGCTTGGCGCGGCGTCGCTGGCAGCGAGTCTTCTTCCGGCGCATCGTGCTGCCTCAGTGAATCCGACTGAGGCGTTGCGGGCTGAGTGATATGGCAGGGACTCAGGGACTGACGGACTAAGGGACGGAGAGACCTTTTCCGCTCCATAGCTTTGGGAAATAATGCGCAAAATCGCTGTGGATAACCGCAAATTCTGAGGGGTGGGGGGATACCTTCACCCCGTGATTGCGCCGCGGGGGGGGCGACAGAGTAGTACCCCCTTTTGTTGAGCGCTGCATGAGACCGGTCGTGGTCCCCGGTCTTTCCCCAACTACGATTCTGCGTCAACGAGGGGAAATGATCTGCAAATTGGGCGCGTGCAGTTGGCTTGTTCACGGCCCGGAAGTACGATAGGTCAAGGATCAGGGAGCCGTGACCGCGCGTCGACCCAAGGTTCAGAACAAAGTTCGAGACAGGGTTCAAGACAAGGTTCAGACTCAACTCGGCCGGGCTGCCGTGCGGATGTTTGCGGCCAACGAGCGCATGAACCAGGTTCTTATCGAACATCTTGATCCTGCTGCCTGGGAAGCGAAACTGCCAGCCAAACCGGCCGGCAAGGTCCGCACGATTGCTGCGATCTTCACGCACATGCATAATGTCCGCTGCAAGTGGATCAGGCTTACAGCGCCGCACCTGAAGGTTCCAATCCAACTCAACCGCGCGCACTGCACACCGCTGCAGGCCCGCGCGGGATTGGCCGAGAGCGCGGCTCGCTGCGCGGAGATGCTGAGTGAGGCGCTCGGTGGCGGTGGGGGCCGCGTGGAGAAGTTTGTGCGAGACGGATGGGCTCAGCCCTGGCCGGTGGGCGTAGAGATGCTGTGCTACATGCTTGCTCNNCGTCCGGGATCTGGAATTGGGAGAGGCTGTGGAAGGAGTGCGGGTTGCCTGGTGGCCCCGGCGGGTAAGAGATGGATTACGGGCAACCCGTCAGTGACTGGTTCGATGTCTCTGGGTGAACCACATCCGCCCGGAAGGATGAAAAACCTCGACCTGTGCGGCTCGATAAGCGCTTTGGTCTGTTAACCGG
>PLKY01000092.1 GCA_003140785.1 Acidobacteriaceae bacterium
AACACGCAGTTCCTTATCGGATCTCTTCCCACTCTGATGGGCGCTGAGTCCACGTTTACGTACCAGAACTTCAACATCGAACGCGGCATCGTTTGGAACCAGGAAAACGCCATCAATCGCGGCATTCAGGTGAATCAAACAGTGGGTAAGTATCTGTCCGCCGCGGTCAGTTGGAACGACGGTTACTATTCCAACCGCTACTCGTGGCTCTCGGGCTCGGCGACCCTTACGAAGGGGCCTCATAGCCTGGTGTACGACGGGATGGGGAACCTCGGACAGACCGCCTATCAAACAGCGGCCACACCGGTGCAGAACAACAGCTACATGCACGCGCTGATCTATACGTACACCAAGGGCCCATGGATCATTTCGCCGTACTTCCAGTACAGCAAGCTGCCGACCAATGCGAAGGTAGGCGTGACTAAGGGTACATCTGCAACTGGCGGCGCATTGAACGTCAGCTACGCCTTCAAGAGCGGCTTCTCGCTTCCAGCTCGCGTGGAATACCTTACCAGTTCGGGAAGTGCCACCGATGGATCGGTCAACCTGTTGGGCTTTGGGGCTGGCAGCGGAGGCACCACTTTCACCGCGACGCCGACCTACCAAAAGGGAGGCATGTACGTTCGCAGCGATCTCGCGTGGGTGCGCGCAACGAACTACACGCCGGGAAGCGTCTTTGGCAAGACGGGAACGGATGCGAACCAATTCCGGGCCGTACTTGAATTCGGCTTCATCTTCGGCAAAAACATTACCGAGAAATAGCGGAGCCGCTGCATCAGCTCCGCAGCGCGGTGGCAAGCTTAATCGCCGGCAGAGCTTTGCTGCTGCCGCGTGCGCTGAAAACTCAATCGACGGTAACCATGGGGGTTCTTGGCCTTCTTCGGGCCCAAGCGCTAAGCAACACTAACCAATCGCCTCAAAAATGGAAACAGTTTAAGCGAAAGGCATTTGGGGTGATAGACGGAGTGAGATATACGACCGGGCAAGCACAGGCTATATCGAACTGCGTCGGCCTCGGCCTTAGCAACGGGGGGGTGGACTGAAAGCCCTGTGGTGGCCCGACCTGCGCACGAACCAGACCGCCATAATTCTGGCGATCATGGTTCGGTTCTAAATCAACCAAAACAGCAGTACGTCGCCCTCGGGACCTGCCTTCGCGGCAGGTCCCGCGTCGTAGACGCCGCGTCAGCCGGGGCCACTCTGAACCGCCGCATGGTATATTGTCCCCGGCGACACAAAAACACTTTTTGCGCAGATTTAGGAGATCCCGTGCACTCCACAGCCTTTTCAAATCGTCCCGTCCCGCGATTACGTCTCCAGCGTCGCGTTGGTCATCGCCCCGATCTGCCCACAAGGATATGCCGCTCCATAGAGAAACCATTCATATCATTTGTCCATGCCTCAGCACCCAACAAACCGTCGGCGCCTCACCCTGATATTTCGGGCTGTGATTGAAATTGCGTTTATCGTCTTTCTCTATTATTCAAATCTCCTGATGGGGGAATTCACCAAGACTAATGGAAGAGGGAAGAGTCTAATATTCGCCTTGAACGACATCATTACGGGTATGAATTTCTCGATCGCCATTGTCTCTGCGCTGGTCGGGTGGGCTGTGATTGAATACCTTCGACAAAAGCTTTCTGTCCCCATGCCAGCCTGGAACAGCGAGAAGAAATGAGCGAATCGGCAGGCGCTGAATGTGGTCCCCGGGCCAGCTTCCGCTCGTTCAGCAGATGCAGCAGGAAAGTGCGAATATGTTCAGGGCCCAGTTGATCAGGCGACTTGTGGAAGTACCGTGCAAACTCGGCGACGACCTCGGTATAGCGGCGCACGGTGCGTTCGGAGAAGTTGCGCAGCCGGAGATCTTCCTGCATGCGTTGGCGTAGTTGAGTCATGGACACCTCCTTCGGTGTCCAACACTCTATCCAAATGCCAAAAAGGCATAACCTCCCGCGCTAGCGGGTTAGTGCAAATCGCCGAGTTGTGATTCGAGCAGCGCGTATCGAACTTTCGGATCGCGGGCGCGAAGCCGCGTTTCAAACACTTCGTGATTTGCGGCTCCCACCATTGCGTACATTCCAAAGCATTCAGCTCAACGAGGAATTGCGAAAGCTCGCCGACCGCATCGTCGAGAAAGCGTAAATCAATGGGTTGGTCTTTTCGAAAGTCGCTTCGTCTGTTACCAGGCATCCGGGTCAATCTGTCAAAAAGCGGCGCACGCCTGAGCGTAGGAATACCTGGCGCCCAAGCGAGTATCGGCGTCGACGGTAAAGCAAGAGTCTACGGTAGCGCGGGGCCGATTCGATAACAGAAGGCAATCGCAGTTCCGACGCCAAAGCTGGCTGGCGGCAGGTCTGGCGGATTTCTGAGCAACATCGTTAAGACCTTATTCGGTTCCCGATGATTACCACAAATGGGAGGATCCTCAATTTGTTCGGGCAGAGAATGATCACCCTCTCTAGGATCGAATGCAATACACATGGAATGCGCTGCTCCCGCCGCTGATTCGGGTCGGAGTAAAACAACGCAAGAACCCCTGTGCGATCCTGTTCGCCAAGGAGTGGCTCCTGGCAGCGGAAATTGACTAAAGGTATGTGACGCCCATCACTGAGGACGCCTGCTTCCAAGTATCGAAATGGGGATGTACTAGGAGCCGCCGGCTGCCGATACTCAATCAAAGTGCTGATTGTGATTAATGCAGCAGGCGAGCGATGATTCATCCTTGTTCTAGTCGTGGCGGTTTCTTCACGAAATTGTCCGACGATCTTACGGCCGCGCCTTCCAGATCGGGCGCGCGATGGGCCCTCATATTGGCCGGGCTCGCAATGATCACCTTTCCGGCAGTTCCCGCCCATCCTCAGCAGAGCTCGGACTCTGACTTCACCCAAACGAGTCTTGAAGACTTGATGAATATCAACATTACTTCGGTATCCAAAAAGGAGCAGAAGACTTCTCAGGCCCCTGGGGCCGTCTTTGTCATTAACCAGGACGATATTCGCCGTTCCGGCGCTCTCAATATTCCCGATCTTCTCCGCATGGTCCCGGGCCTTGACGTAGCTCAGATTGACGCCGGCAAATGGGCCATCAGCGCTCGCGGCTTCAACGGCCAGTACTCCGATAAGCTTCTTGTCCTGATCGATGGTCGCACCGTCTATACGCCCATTTTCGCCGGCGTCTTCTGGGACTCCCAGAACCTACCTCTCGACACCATTGAACGCATCGAGGTCATTCGCGGACCCGGCGCTGCTGTGTGGGGATCGAACGCAATGAATGGCGTCATCAACATCATCACTCAGAGCGCAGGCGAAACTCAGGGCGGCTATCTTTCCGCCGGGATCGGCAACATCGCCACAGGCTCGGAGACCCTTCGATACGGCGGCAAGATTCGCGGCCTCGGAGCCTATCGCGTCTATGCGGAGGGATTCCACTACGATAGCCTTCCAACACCGGGGGGACTCGCCGGCGAAGACGACTGGCGTCTTGTCCACGGTGGATTCCGTGCCGATTCCGTTCTCTCGGCGAAGGATTCGTTGACCACCGAGGGAGAAACGTACCAGGGTGACGCGGGAGAGATCGCAACTACACCCATTTCCCTCACGCCGCCGACAACAGAGAGTGTCGCCCTTCACGACGTCTACTCCGGATGGAATTTGCTCTCCAGATGGAGTCACACAATTTCCCCGCGATCTCAGACATCGCTCCAAATCTATTTCGACCGCACTATTCGCGGCGACACAACCTACGCCCTTGGCGTGAATACCTTCGATATCGACTTTCAGCACCATGTCGCCGTGGGAACGCGACAGGATATGGTATGGGGGGTTGGCTACCGGCTAAGTTCAGATGAAACAAGCCCAACCCTGCGAATCGTCTTCACTCCTCAAAACCGCAATTTACACCTCTTCAGTTCATTCGTGCAGGATGAGATCACCGTACGGCCCGAGCGTCTGCAACTTAGTTTGGGAGCACGGGTCGAACACAACGACTACACAGGATTCGGCTTCCAACCCTCAGCGCGCATGGTATGGACTCCGGACGGTAGGAACATGGTCTGGGGCGCGATCTCGAGCGCTGACCGCACTCCTTCCCGAAGCGATACCGGTATCCGGGTGAACCACGCCGCCCTCCCTGGACCAGGGAATATGCCCATGCTTGTCAGCCTGTTCGGGGATCCAAACTTCAAAAATGAGCGGCTTACGGCGTTCGAGGTCGGGCACCGGAACTCATGGACCAGCACGCTTTCTATCGATTCGACCATTTTCTACAATCGTTATCGCGATCTGGTGTCGGTGGAACCAGGAGCAGCGAAGCTTGAGATTAATCCGGCGCCGGTGCATCTGCTCGTTCCCAGCTACTTCAGCAACGGGCTGTACGGAGAAACTCATGGATTGGAGCTCTTCGCAAACTGGAAGGCGGCGAGCTTCTGGACCCTGAGTCCTGGCTATGCATTTTTCTCCCTGCATCTGCACCCATTTGCAGGAAGCCAGGATTTCACAGATGCTGCTGGAACTGAAGGCGGCACTCCGGACCACCAGGCACAGTTGCGCTCCAGCGTAACTCTCCCACATAACCTCCAGTGGAATGCCTCCGCGTACTTCGTCAACCGGCTCCCGGCTGTGTCCATCCCCTCGTACACTCGTGCCGATACGGGCTTGATCTGGCATGCGGGAGAACGGGTCTCCCTAAGTGTTGAAGGGCAGAATCTCTCGAAGAGCCTTCATCCCGAATATGCCGGCCCCAGCGCCACCGTGCAAACCGATTTGATGCGTCGATCCGCCTACGCCAAAGTTACGTGGTCTTTCTAAGAGGGGGCCTCTTCTGTTTTGCGTATCTACAAACTCGGCGGCGAAGGCGGCTCGACGAGCCCTCACGTTGGCTCCGATGCTCAGGGTTCTCGTTATGCTCTTTTTACAAGCGCCGCAGCCCGCATGCGCTCAAACCGCGCCGGACGAGTACAAGGTCAAGGCTGCATTTCTCTTCCACTTCGCCCAGCTTGTCGACTGGCCCTCTGACGCATTCAACCCCGGAGATCAATCCTTAAACCTGTGTATCTTCGACGACGAGCCGCACCTCCAGGAACTGCAAAGCACCCTGGAGGGCAAACAGATCGGAGCCCAAGTAATGCATGTGCGCCTGCTGCGTCAGACGCAACCTGCCCAGCTCTGCAGCATCCTCTTCCTCGGCCGGGATGAGGGTCGCCGTCAGACCGCAGTCCTTAGGAGCTTGCGCGGCCAGCCGGTTCTAACGGTAGGTGAAGCTGATAACTTTCTCTCTGAGGGCGGGGTCATTCGGCTCCATCTCGAACAGGACAAAATCCGCTTCGATATAAACGTAGGCGTCGCCGACTCATCCCACCTCAAAATCAGCTCTCGGCTCCTTCTTCTCGCCAGCTCAGTAACTCTTGCCGGCCAGGCGAAAGGCGGACAGTGAAGTGATTCCCGTCAGGAACTTATCCATCCGCCTCAACCTCACTCTCCTGATACTCTTCGCTAGCGGACTTGCGGTGCTGCTTGCTTCCTTTGGTTTCGGCATCTACGAGCGCGCAAAATACCGTTCGAGCGCCGTCCGTGAACTCACCGCCCTAGCCGATACCCTCGGCGCCAATTCCGCTGCTTCTCTGGTGTTTGAAGATAAAAAAACCGCCCAAGAAATGCTGGGCGCACTGGCTACTGAGCCGCACGTCCTCGCTGCCTGCCTCTACGACAACGACGGTAAGAGTTTTGCGGAATACCGGAGTCGCAATAGTAGTCAGAACGGAGTCATCCTTCCACGTCTGCGCCCCGACGGGGCCTATTTCGATCGCAAGTCACTCGCACTCTTCCGCGGCGTCCTGCTCAATGGACAACGCACAGGGTCAATAGTACTGGTTTTCGATCTGAGCGATCTTCGCTCCCAACTTCTCGAATCCGCGAAGATCGCTACTCTCGTTCTTCTCCTCTCAGTCCTGGTCACATTTGTAGTTTCTTTGCGCCTCGCGGTCTCGATCGGGACTCCCTTGATGCACTTGGCCGCCGTCGCACACCGTGTTTCAACTGAGAAGGATTACTCCGTCCGCGCCGAAACCGGCACGGGCGGCGAAACTGGATTATTGATTAGTTCGTTCAACGAAATGCTCTCCCAGATCGAATCGCGTGAACGCGCGCTCAACGACGCACTCAAGTCGCTTCGTGTAAGTGAGGAGCGTTACGCGCTTGCCGCCCGGGGTGCAAACGATGGACTCTGGGATTGGGACTTAGTCACGAACGAAATATACTTCTCTCCACGCTGGGATAATATGCTCGGCTACACCGTTAGCACAGCCTGGTCTAGCCCGGAAGAATGGCTTCACCAAATTCACGTTCAAGACCGTGACAGGTTCCGCGAGCAGATTAAAGCACATTGCAATGGTGAAACTCCAGAATTCGTCAGTGAATATCGTATGCGTCATGAGTCGGGCGATTTTGTCTGGATGCTCAGTCGCGGTATCGCTTTCCGAGATGCCGATGGGAAAGTTATCCGCATGGCGGGTTCGCAAACTGACATCACCGAGGGGAAGATCTCTGACCCGCTCACCCAAGTTCCAAACCGTCTTTACTTTATCGACCGCCTTCAGTCCGCGATCGACACCGCGAAAGAACAAGGCACCCATTTTGCGGTTCTGTTTCTCGATCTTGACCAGTTCAAACTGGTCAACGATAGTTTGGGCCACGCCGCGGGCGATGAACTGTTAGTTGATGTTGCTAGACGGCTGCGCGCCTGCATTCGTACGAGCATCCGGGGAAGCGGACGGGGAAAGTCAATTGTGGCGCGCGTTGGAGGAGACGAGTTCGCCATTCTTCTTACCCATATCCAAAGCGAGGCCGATCCAGCCACAGTCTCGATGCGAATCCTTGAACGACTTGGCGAGCCATTCTATCTGGAGGGGCGACGGATGTTTGTCTCGGCCAGTATCGGAATTGCCCTCAGTTCCACTGGCAATACCCCCGAAGACCTTCTCCGCAATGCTGACACGGCGATGTATCAAGCCAAAGCAAACGGCAAAGGGCGCGCCGAGTACTTCAACGAGGCGATGCGCGAGCGGATCATTTCTCGAATCGAGACCGAATCGGGTCTGCGTAAGGCCATCGACAATAATCAACTTGTCCTTCACTACCAGCCAATCGTCTCGCTCAGCAACAATTGCATCTGTGGGTTCGAGGCGCTTGTTCGGTGGAATCACCCTGAACGTGGGTTGATCTACCCTGGAGAATTCATTCCCGTTGCCGAGGAGAGCGATCTCATCATTCTTCTCGGCCGCTGGGTTCTCCGCGAAGCTTGCAGGCAGATGGCTGAATGGCACAAGAGTTTCACTTCCGTTTCCCCTCTCACGATCAATGTCAATGTCTCCACGCGCCAACTTTGCGATCCTCGCCTCGTAGAGGAAGTCGAATTAGCATTGGCCGAGTCCGGGCTGAATCCGGAGGCTTTGTCGTTGGAGGTGACAGAGAGCTCTCTCATAGGGAATGCCGAGCAAACGTTGGCCACTCTCGACAGGTTGAAGGCGATCGATGTCCGGCTTGAGATTGACGACTTCGGCACCGGTTACTCTTCATTGAGTTACCTCCAGCGGCTTCCCTTCGATACGCTCAAAATCGACCGATCCTTTGTCTGCGAAATGAGCGCGGGAAATGATAGTGCCGATATCGTGAAGGCTATCGTGGAAATGGCCCATTCGCTCAGATTGAAAGTTATCGCCGAGGGGGTCGAGACTGAGGAGCAACTGAGTCAACTTCGTGAGTTGGGCTGTAATTCCGTTCAGGGTTTCCTGTTCTCACGACCCGTCAGCGCCACCATCGCCCGGGAAATCTACAATGAGGCTCTCGAAGTGGACCGTGCCGTTCGTGGGAGTCCAAAAACTCGTACGCTGACCTGGCCCAACTTACTGCTCTTGGAAAGCGGCGAATGAACCAGCCGTGTTGTATCTGGTCGAGGGATCAAGCCTAACCTGTTGGTCCAAGAATTCCGGTAACCCGCCTCGAAAGCGGTGAGCCGCTCGTTCTTGAAGCTTGGATGAACATGATCTTGCTGTTCGGGGTCCATACCATGCGCGCTGAGGGTTGGAGGCCATCAGTGATGGGCGTCACATACTGTTCGTCACCCCGTGGGCAGATATAGAGACAAATCGGAAAGGCGGGCAATGAAATTATTTGGAACGGCATCGTTTGAGGGTTTAACCACAGAAGGGGTGCACATTACTCCATCAGTTCGGCGGCACCGTGGCAGCCTGAGTTGGATTGCGGTGCTCTTTTCGAGGATTGCGGGCAAGAAAAACACCCACCCATCCTATTCATTCCATTGTGGTTGAACAACACAACAACACGAACACGAGATGTACTCATCAGTGTTGCTTGTGTCTATATGTGGTGATAAAACACTAGTTAGACACGACATAATGATGTCACATCATGTTGTGTGCTAACGTGTGTGTTATCAGCCTTTGAGCGCTGCCGGCGTCACTCAGCGATGGTAGAAACCGATTTCTCTGAAGTCTCTTGCGTCGCGCGCTTTGACGTGCGCCCGTTCATACGCAGCACCCCGTGCTGCTCGCATGGCGCTGAGTTTGGCTTGCTCCCGGGCGTAGTGGTGGTCCACAGCATCGTAATACAGGCGTTTGACCGTGGGCAGCAGCTCCGCCAGATTCCCAACGCCATCAATCGATAGCTCGCTGAGGTCTGCTGCCAGCTTGCCATTCTTGAATAGCACGCGTACCACACGTGCGCCGTCCGCTTTGACTTCTAGGTTCACATCGAATTGGTCAAACTTATAAATCATCGTTTCCACCTTCTGCCGGATTAACGGCTGGACAACTTTCTAACCTCAAATACGTATAGGGATACACAACACTTTGTGTGTACCTACGTATGGGACTGTTTTTCTATGTATAGGGAAAACATTCGTCCCAACGTTGAAAGCAATCAACTTACAAGGCATCAAAAGTGCCTGTCCCAAGGTTTTGTCCCCGCTTTCTCAGCCTCTGAAACCACTTGTACGAACGGTAAATACCTGTTTTTGCCTTGAATGCAATAGCCACAGCCCGGTCTGATAATCCACGATTGGCATTTAGGAATTCAACAGCCTGCGCATCTTCAGCTTCGCGCGTGCCTGTTCCAACTGTTACGTGGACGCCATCAACGTACGTGCAAATGGTCGTTTTCAAGTCGCACGAGAAGTCAAACTCTGCCGGATTACACTCAAATTCTCTACGCTTCACTTGTGACATCCGCGTGTTGTCCTTCCAATCTGGCCCTAGCATCGCAAGACTCCAGCAACATGCCATCGCATTGCCCAACTCGCTTGATCCTCGTATGCTCTCAATGGTCATTTCCGCGCCCCGTGCGCCTTTTGGAGCGTGAAAAAGGACAATGACCGTTGCGCCCGCGTTGACAATGCGCTGCATTTGCGCACTAAACTTCCGCGCCTCCACGCTGTCTTGCTCGCTCGTACCATCGAAAAAGCGGACGAACGTATCGAAAATGCACAGCGAACCGGCCAGAAGACTTTCGGGAATCTGGTCCTGATGAAATGACCCGTTAGCAGCGGCGGAACGAATGAGCAACTTTCTCGATTGCAAAAACGACACAAGGCCCAGGTTTTCCATGCGTTCCTTCAGCTCTGACCGGGCAGATTCAGCCGCAAAGAGCAACACGCGCTCTGGCGTGCAATCAACCGGAAACTTCCCTAAGAACGGCTCACCCGTAAGCACGGAGCGCACTAGATTGCACGCAATAATTGTCTTCCGTGACCCGCTCAAGGCCACGAAGCCAGTATATCGATTCTTCGGAATGATGCTGTTGACGACGAAGTCCACAGGCTCCGCATTGAGTATTTGGTCCGGGTTGTCAAAGAACGAAAGCGGGTCCACAGGTTCTTTAGGCTGTCCGGCTTTGAAGACAGCAATCGCGTCCGGCTCCCGCACTGCATATCGCGAGACACTCTCTGCGATGTGCTCCAGGTCCGCATCCGACACGGGGTCCGCGCAGATGGCTTCATTGATCGGGATGAGGGCCGCGTGGATGGCATCCGCATCCAGCCCCGATGCACGCAGCTTCCCGGCAACGGACGTAAGCTGCGCGTGTCGGCCACCACCTTCCGGTATCTTCTCCATCGGCCCGGATTTCACGGGCAACCTGTACGCCTTCAGGTTGCGGACATACGCCGGACCCGGAACGATAGGCGCGTCAATCAGCACCGAATACAACTCGCCGTTCGGATGGATGCTGCCAGGTGCCATGACGTGCCCGGTTGCACACCGGACCTCACCGCCGTGCTCACCGTCTACCCACGGCGCGGTTGGCAAGTCATCCGCCGCATAGTACATCTGTGTCCCGAACTCCGGCGCTCCGGTCTTCGCATTGATGCGTCGGCCCGTTCGCACGGTGTATGTATCGGGTAGTTTGTGCGCCGCTGCCCATGTGTGGAAGTCCGCTTCTGTGACGTTGTGACGGGCGACAATCTTAAAGTTCGACCGTGAAAGAAAGCTTGACGTCCGAC
>PLKY01000337.1 GCA_003140785.1 Acidobacteriaceae bacterium
CGACCGTGATGCCGCTGATGGCCCTGAGTCAGAAGCTGGTTCGGGGCGCAACGAAAGACGGGAGCCACCTCAGCTCCCGTCTTCCGTGTCAACTTTCTAATTCGACCTGCTAGAAAGTCAGATGAAGCCCCATCGTGACGGCGCGGTTGCCGCCGATGGTGCCGGTAACGGAGCCGAAGGTAGCGCCGTTGTTGGGGCATCCCGCAGAGGAAGCGTAGCTGTAAGTTGTACATGTGCCTTGGCCATTGGTGAGGGTCGTCGGAACCGTGAGCCCCTTCCCGGATCCGTTCACCACTGGGAGGATGTATTCATTTGCGAGAGCAGATTGCTGATCGACTGGGTCGTTGCTTGTCGCAATCTGGCCATAGTTGAGATAGCTCGATTGGCAATTGCTGTCGGTGACGGCATTTGCGGTGTTCGAGCATGCATAGCTTTGCGCAATCTGTGTCTGGTTTTGGGGCACGTCCAGGCTGGTGGTGTTAAAGACGTTGAAGACGTTGAAGGCGTAGTTCAAGCCGACGCGTTCAGTGAACTGGAAAGCTTTGCGGAAGGACAGATCCAGCCTCCTCTGGCCAGCTTGTCGGAAGAGATTGCGCTGGTCGCTCGGGGCAAAATCTGTCTCGTAGATGTCCTTGGGATCTGTCCCTGTTGAGACAGGAATTCCCTTCTGCCCAGGCGCGAGGTAGTTGATGGCAATCTGCGTGGGATCGATGGTTGGCATGTAAACGCCACCGGCGCCGCGGAAGGAGCCTTTGTTCCCTGTAAAGGCAGATTTTGGCTCGCTTGGGTTCTTGATTGCCAGGACGGGGTTCATTAAATTGGGATAGTTTCCGACATACAGACTGCCGGACGCACCGTAAAACTCATACAGGGAATAAGGCTGCCCACTCTGCAGGACGGCCACTCCGGTCATGTTCCACCCATTGGTGAAGTAAGAAAGCAGCGAGTGTGCCTTGGCAACATCGGGGACCAAAACCTGAAAATTGGCGGTGAAAACATTCGTTCGATCGAAGTCTGCAGATGCCCAGGAGTCACGAAGGCGATTGGGATTGTCCCCTGTGAAGAAGATGCCGATGTCGCTTTGCTCATCCAGAGCATGGCTCCATGTGTAACTGACCCCAGCCTGAACATTGTGCGAAAGACGCTTCTCAAGGTGGGTTTGCAAAGCGTCGTAGGCGGAAACTCCAACGGTTTTGAAGAGCGCCGAATTGAAGTTGTAACCGATATAGGGTACGCGGAAATCGATGTTGCCGCCGCTGGCCGTGTTCCATGGCTCGCCTGCAATTGCTGCGTAGTCGTACCCGTCGGGAGTTGAGTTCTGGTTCAGGACTTGCCAACCGTAACTGGCCGTCTCGCCCCAGATTGGGTTTGTCGGCGTCGCGATCCCAGGCTCGTTGAAGGGCACCGGAATTACTGCATGGCGGCCACGATTGCCGACATAGCCGATATCGAATGCCAGGTCGTTGCGGGGCTGCCACTGAAAGTCCAGGGTGTAATTGATCGTGTACGGCAGCACATTGTTATTCCCATATGCGCCGAAGTCGATTGTGGCCGTACAGTCAAGATAGTCTTCCTGGTTGTCGACAGCACCGCAATTCGGGCCGTACTCAGGATGCGCCGTCCCCGTCATGTTATTGAGCTGTGTCTGCAAAGCGTTCGTAAAGAATGAGGGGTTGGCGATGGGTTGGACATAGGAGGGCGTCCCGAGCGGATCGGCGAGCGTCTTCCCGTTGCCATTGATATAAGTTGCGAGAGGAGCGGATTGAGTTACGCCAAAAACTCCTCCACCGCCAGAGGCGCCATAGGGCTGTGAAAGATAGCTGAATAGCTCGCCGCGATCGTAATAGATGCCAGCTCCCCCGCGTAGAACCACCTTGCCGTTGTTTTGCTTCGGAGACCATGCGAAGCCAACGCGCGGAGAAATTCCCCACTGACGGCCATTCAAAGTCGAGTCGCTTCCGGCTAAATTCGAAGCGGCGACGCTACTGCGATACTTGTTGTTAGGCGCCACAACAAAGCCTGTATTCACTACCGAGAATCCGGTAGTACTGGTCCCCGTCACGTCATAGAGCGAAGGATCGAAATTGAAGAAGTTGCCGTATTTTTCGGTCAGACCGCCGTGGTAGTCATAGCGCACGCCCGCGGTGATGCTCAGGTTCGACAATAACTGCCACTTATCCTGGACATAGCTTTCGATTTCGTTGGAACGATAGTAGCGGTCGGCATTGTTCTTTCCACTCGATGGGTCGATGCTGTCAATGGTGTTGGATTTGTACGCGTTGCCTTCAAGAAGGGTCTCGAAGGTTTTGGCTTCCACATTCGCAATGCCGTTGCGATTGTTCTCGATATTCAATTGCGTATAGCTAAATCCGCCTCCCGCAACGATGGTATGTTTGCCGATCGAGAAGATCACATTGCTTGAGGGATTGAGCCGGTTCTGATAGTAGCCTGTGTTGATGGTTGTGCTCTCCGTGCCGTAAGGGCCGACTCGGACTGACGGGGCGTCTGTAGAAAAGTTGCTTGCGAATTCCAAAAGGTCCAAGCCCGGCATGATGCCGCTTGCATAAAGTCCAGAACCCGTTCCGATTCCGAACGTTGGCCCCAACGTCGGATCGGGGGCGACGGTTTGCTTATCGAAGCTATTCGAAAACATGCGTACGTAGCCAAGGCGCTGTTCCCAATTCAGATGGGAACCGAGGTTAATCGTGTTATCAAGTGCACCGACTTGCGAGCCGTTATTCTGCGTAAGAGGAAAGCCGCCCGTTTGGGCAAGACCGTACGGCTTATTCACAGGATCATTCTGGTAGTAATACTTGAACGAGAGCCGGTCGCTCTTGCTCACGTCGAAGTCCAGTGAACCCGTAGCCTGATCGGCAACCATGGTGGATGTGCCGATCAAGGTCACGTTCGGAACACCGTAAGCATAAGGTGCGCTGTTTTGCGCCGATGGGATCATGTACTGGCCATTCGCCAGTTTGGCATTCATGAGAGCTGCCGCGATCGGGCTGATCCCAACAGCCGTAAGCTTCCGGTTATTCCAACTCGTGAGGGCGCTCTCCAGACCCGCGTTCGAACGGTCATCGGTGAGACCCGAAGGAACATTGAGCTGCGACAGACCGGTCGCCTGATCTGAGTTATACCCGTGCTGATACGCGGCAAAGAAAAACAGCCTATTCTTGATGATTGGCCCGCCGACCGTTCCGCCGGAGGTCCAGCGGTGGAGCGCGGGATTGGCCAGGGATTCAGGAAACGCGCCGATGCCCTGCGTGCTCAGGATGTATTGCTGCTTAAAGAAGAATGGCGCGGCATTGAGAGAGTTGTTCGCGAATGTGCCGTAGACCTGGCCGTGCCAGCTGTTCGTCCCGGTAGCCGTGTTCGCGTCGATCTGCGCGCCCGCGGTCGCGCCTTGCTGAGCGTCGTACATCGAAGTGTTAACGCGCAATTCCTGAAGAAACTCGGGCGGAGGAGAGGGCAGGCTGTTGCCATTGGACTCGTAAACCGAGGTACCGGTTCCGAACTCGCCGCCTGTCTGCTCGGTTTCGCCGACGCCAAAGTTATAGCGCTGCGAGGTGTCTCCGCTGGAGGTCATGCCGTTGAAGATGTTCGTGGAATCAACACCGTTCAGCTGAAATGTGTTGGAAGTGGCGCGCTGGCCGTTCGCCCATATGTTCTGGTTGCCCAAGCCGGTGTTTGAATCCAGGTTGGCGAGCAATTCGGCACTGACACCGGGAGAGAGCACGGCGAGCTGTGTGAAACTGCCGGTTGCCAGCGGAGTCAATTGAATTTGCGCGGAGTCCAATGTATAGCCGTTTGTGGCGTCCGTCGCATTCAGCAGCGGATTTGCCGTAACTTCCACCGATTCGGAAACCTGGCCTACTTTGACAGTCAGATTCAGCGTTGTGGCGCTCGCTTCCTGCACCGCAATTGCCTTTGCTTCCGTTGTGTCGAATCCATCGTGGCTCACTTTCACCGTGTACGAACCAACGGGCAGGTTAAAGACCTGGTAAAAGCCGTCAGTATGCGTCTTTGTCACCTGCGTATAGTTCGTCCCGCTATTGATGACGGCGACGGTTGCGCGGAAACCGTTGCGCCCGAAGGGTCCTTGACTGTGCCGTTGAGGGAGCCCAGCGTTTGTTGGGCAAAGGTAGGAAATTCGATTGCGACAGTTGCCTAAACCAGCAGGCAGATTTGAGCGACACGCCTCCAAGAGAGTCGAATCATGGTCTCCTCGTAGATTGTTTTTGTCATTCAGGGTTGAGCTTGCACGATTGCGGCTTGCCTGCCGCTTGCTCAACAATTCTCAGACTGAGTTGGATTGCCGGAAAGATTGTATGGCTGAAACGCCGGGATTTAAATAGTTTGCATGAAGGGGGCCCGATTTCCAAATGAATTCTCAAGTGCAGATGCTTTCGACGCCGCTGCCTCTTGGAAAACGGCGGTGAAGACATCAACGGATTGTCACGGCGTTGTCGGCTGCCGAGTTTTGGGCAGGCCGACGTTCGAATCATTGCGCACAGGCGGAATTCAACCCGAAATTCCGCCTTGCGCGAATGACCGCGAAATCCAGCGGAGGAGCGCGCTCGACCTCAGCGTACGCTGCCTTTGCCCCACTGGATGCGCACGCCGACCCGGAGATTGGCAGGCAAGCTGATGTAGCCGATGGGCGCAATGTGCTGGTTGTCCGTAAGGTTCTCTGCCTGACCGTAAACTCCCAGCCACGTCAATAATTGATAACTCGCGCCAAGATCCAGTCTGGCGAATCCCGGATCGAGATTGCGATTCGGCAACAGAAGGCTGTTGCCTCCGTTGATATCGTAGCCGCCCAAGAAGTCTGAGTCGTCCGAGCGGCTGACAAAGGCGGACGTAAACATTGCGCTCAACTTCTTCGCGGAGTAGGTTGCGGTGAAGAATCCAGTGTGCGGCGGACGCCGGAACGGACGCGCTCCCTGAAGCGGCGAATCCGTGCCGATGGGAATGCCATTGTAAGTCGGGAGGGGACCGAGAAGCGCGACATCACTGTTGGTGAATGAGCGCTGGATTACCGCGTCCAGATAGGTATACCCGCCGCGCAGAAAAATACTGCGGCCGATGCCGCCTTCCACCGTAGCTTCGACCCCGAGAGCGCGGTAGGCCTCGGAATTCAAGCTTTGTTCATACGCCCCATTGGCTTGTAGAAACTGCTCCAATTGATTTTGCTGAGCCGGGGTTAGGTTGGGCAGCAATTCCGGAATCAGATCGAGGCCGACATATTCGATTTGGCGCCCAAACTCGTTGTGAAAAAAGCTGGTGCGGAATACGAGACGCTGGCTCAGAAAGGCCTGCTCGACACCGCCTTCGTAGGTGCGCGCGGTAGGTGCTCCGATCGGTTTAACTCCGAATTGCTGGACGGCCGATTGTCCACCATACAATTCGAGAAAGTTGTAGAGCGAATAAAGCTGGTCGGTGAACGAAGGCTCGCGCACGGCGTCGCCGTAGTTGAAGAGAATGCGTGTGCCGCTGAAGATTCCTTTCTTCGGCTTGAGCGCGTAGAACGAGACGCCGGCACGCGGATTGGTCTGCGTGCCGAAGAGCGAGTAGCGCTCCAGGTCGCCGCCAAGAGTGTAGAAGAATCGAGTCTTGAAGTCCCCGTGGACAGCCGCGCGATAGTCGTAGTTGGTCCGCTCCACTGGAGTTGCGTAGAGGCTCCCGGGCGTGGCTCCAGGCTCGGATCCGCGCTCGTCTTCGAACTGAAATCCGATTTGCGCGGCCAGGTGTGGAGTGACCGTGTAATCCCCCTGGTAGATCAGCTCGTCGCGATTCGAGACAAGTTGATTGCTTGTGCACGGACCGACAGCCGTAAGGCATGGATAATCGAGAATCGCTCGCCCCGTCGCGGCATAGCCGTTCGCGCCCGTGATCGTCACCACGTTGCCGTAGTAGGCCTGATCCCCAAACGAATCGTACGTCAGCAGCGTTCCGCTCGGCTGCCACAAGTAATACTGCTCGCGCTTGCGCGTCAAGCCGTAGCGCACCGAGTTATGAAACGCCGCAGTGGTTTGGTTATCCATTGAGGCGCTGAGAAAGAGGTCCTGATCCTTTTGCGTGGCGTCATTCACGACTTGATAAAACTGCAAGGCCCCAGGTACGCCAGTGGCGTCCACACCATAGTGGACCGTTCCACGAATTTGCGTTGATCCGTTCGGCTGCCATCCAAAGTTGCCCGCGGCTGTAGCGACGTGAAATTCATCCAGGGGAAGATTATTGTTCGTCTGTAACCAGCTGAATTCCCCCAGATAGTCAAGCTTGTTATGTGCGCCTGCTATCTCCAAATCCTCTGCGGAAGTAAGAAAATTGCCCACATCTCCATGAAAGAGAAACGAGGGAAAGCTGGTGGTGCCGTGCGGGGTAGTCAGGCTGACGACGCCGCTCTCTGCGTCTGCGCCATAGAGGCTCGAATCCGGACCACGGTACACTTCAGCCCGTTCAACGGCCGTTGTCGAAAGCGGCCCGAAATCGAAGCGTCCACCCAGATCGCCTGCACTGACGCCGTCTACGAGAATCTTGTTCGCATCGGAATCACCGCCACGGATGAACAACGACGCCTGCGCCCCCATCTGTCCGACCTGCGAAACAGATGTTCCCGGCATCAGGCGCAACGAACTGACAAGATCGCTGCGCAGCGCAAGGTCGGATGGTCCTAAAACTGAAATCGAAGCTCCTGTCTGCGGCTGAGACGTAGGTGTGCCATTGGCCGTGACGACGATCGATTCGCGCACCCACGTCGGTTCAAGGACGAGATTCTGTTCGTGGTTATCGAACTTGCCTGCGTAAAAGCCCGGTGCCTCCAATTGCCGAAAGCCATTGGCCGAGATCACGAGATAGAAACGGCCCTGCTCTGCCGTCGTGATTTGATAACTGCCATCCGCGCCCGAAACTCCAGCAGAGACAGTGCTGCCGTTGCGAATGAGAACGACCTTGGCTCCGGTTATCCTGGCGCCGGAAGGATCGGACACAACTCCGTGAACCTCGGCGGCAGGTACAGCGATACCGGCGAGCAAAAACAAAAAGACGATTGAGAGAGGTCGCGCGAACGCGCTGTGCAAGTAGCTGGGAAAAGTCATGGAGGCTCCTTCGTTCCCCTCGGAACGCAAGCGGGTTATCGGCGCCGAAGACCGGTCTCCTGACTTGCGCCTTTCCCAGCACCTTCCCAGAGTGCAGCCCGATGGGGGCGTGCCTCCAGTGGCATTTTGGCACCTCAGTGAATGCGGAGGTATCCAAGCTGGCTTCCTGCCTTGGCCGATACGACGGCCATTGAGGCAAGTGCGCTCACAGTTGCGGGGCAGTGGCGGAGTTTCACCGCCTTCCCGAGCATCCTGGCGATTACCGTGGTGAGATATGCTGCTCGCTATGGGAGCAGCGGTGATGGCATGAAACAGACTTTCATGCCATCAATCGTTATAAACGTGGCGCGTCGCGAAGTCAAAGCGATCATGCGTTTGTTCCCTTGATTCCTGAACCGGCGCGGGAGCAAATACTTGCGGATCGGAAGCATGCCTTGGAGTCCGTCATTACGAACGCGAATCGGCGATCAGGCCCATAGACGCTAATATAAGGAGGGATTAAAACAGTCTTCCTGTATTTATGACGTGGCCCCGTAGCTCAGGTNNAGAGCAGCAGTTTCCTAAACTGATATGGAGCGAGTTGCACGAAATCGCACTCGGCTGCAATGCGCTGACTAGTGCAATATTTTCAATGGTTTAATTAATAGTCCTGGGTCGCAGCTTGCTGCAGGTAGATGCATATTTTCCAGACGAACTGGTCACCAAATCGGCCACCAAATCTCGCCGCCGGCTAGAGAAGCGACTTCAGATTTTAAGTCTGATTTTGGCAGTTATGCACAGGACTGCACGGAAACGCATACTCCTGAATAAGTATATTAATTACAATAACCTGGGAAAGACGAACTCACTGCACCTCTCTGCACTAGACTGCACAGAATTCGGGGAGAAAGTATCCCCAAAAGTATCCCGAACATACGGCGGATTTTCACACGAGAGATCCGAGAATCGGCTCAAAGAACGTCCGCAGCTCTTCGACCACGTCTGTCAGACTCTCCGGTGCCTGGGTGATCGCGGAGCGCTTAAGGAACGCCCTGCACTGAGTCTGCTTGCCCGGATCGTTGCCAAACTCCGCCGAGAGTCCGATAGGAGTTGCCTCTATTTCCATCTTGCGGTTCCTGAATGTGCGATCAATCGCGGTTTGCAGTGTTGCCTTATTCAACTCAGGGTTCCGCGAAAGCAACCACAGATCGAAGTAGTCCTTCATCCGGGTGTTCAACATCCGGAGTTGCACAAGAGCCTGTAGCTTCTCGGCTGGCAATGTCGGCGGCGTTTTGACCATTTCGATAGGTGTGCTTTCGGGGTATTCTCAACCAAAAATTGGCTTAAATTTCAATCTACTCCCCAAGGCAAGTGCGATAAATCGCCGAATCCGATTCGAATCAGCGGCTTTATGGTACAGCTGCACCATTGCGGGACTTTATCGGGAAGACTTACCGTTATTTACCCAGACTATGAACTGGGCAATGACGTGAAGCCCAGCTCGCAAGCAACAGAGACGTCTCGTAGCGTTAATGTGTCGCTTTCTTGGGCAAATGCTGCCCAGTCCGCAGCGTCTATGCAAGTAACGGGACTGTGAACTTTAGGAGTGGGATGCCACCAATGGATCAAGATTCTTACACGAAGAGCGCAACTGAACACCCAATCGATCAACAGTCGTCGGTTGGTCCGAGCCGACGGGAATTCATTACCGGGCTAGGAACCGCTGCCGTGCTGGCAGCACTGGCAGGAAGAGCAGCGTCTGCCCGGACGACGGAGGGTCCTCTTAATATCGCTCGAGTCGCAATTCCGACTGCCCGAACCATGCAAAGCGAGAACAAGATTTCTGCTTTGAACGATGGCTTCCTACCCGAAAACTCCTTTGACCGTTCGCACGCGCTCTACGCACTGTGGACATCGCCTGAGTCGGGGGATCGAGCCAACTGGGTTCAGTACGAGTGGAGTGAACCGGTAAACGTCAACAAAGTGGAGGTCTATTGGGCAGTCGATCGCCCGCGTCCGGCAGCGATACCCGGCAGCGCGCGTCCGCAGATTCAAACTCCCGAGAGCTATCGGATCCTCTATTGGAATGGCAGCGACTTCGCTCCGGTTGAGCGGCCGCAGGGTCTGGGGATCGCGCAGGACACGTTCAACCCAACGGTCTTCGATGCGGTGCTGACCAACAAACTGCGGCTGGAGGTTGTTCCTCAATCGAATCGCCCTGCGGGAATTCTCGAGTGGCGGGTCTTCAATTACGGTCCTGTTCCTGCGCTTCCGCCAGTGGTCGATGCGGGCGTTGACCGTTCTGTTGTGAGCGACGGGAGCACTTATCTTTCCGGAAAGGCAACCTGGCTGGAGGATTCTCCTGCAAACAGCGCGCGCTGGGTGAAGACTCACGGGCCCGGTACGGTTGCCTTTGCTGCCGCAAATTCGCTCGCGACGACGGCCGCGTTTTCGGAGCCGGGGGACTATGTTCTTGCGCTCCAGGCATCGGATGCAAAAGGCGCGCCTCCTGCGATTAGCGTGCACGTGGAGCCTGCCCCGCCTGCGGATCGTCTGGACGTTGTCTATACCCGCCGCTACTCGATCGATGGCCAACTTTGGCGACAACGAGCCAAGACCCTGATTGTCGACTGGATCCCTCACTGCATCGCCATGTGCGAGCGCACTGACATTGCGCCCATGCGTGGGGACGGCGGGATCGATAACTTCATTGAAGCCGGCAACGCGAATCGTGGCGAACCCCACGGTCGCCACAAGGGCTACGTCTTTTCAAATGCCTGGGTACATCAGACCGTCGAGTCCATGTGCATCGCCTCGATGGTTGATCCTCAAGGCGACCCCGAGATCATCAAGTCGCAAGAGGTGATGCGCGCTACTCTGGAGCGCTGGATCCCGATCATCCTTGCGGCGCAGATGCCCGACGGCTATCTACAGACTGCTTACATCTTGGCCGACCGGAAGGAATGGCCGGAGCGCTGGTCGCCCGATCACCGTGGCAACCACGAGGGATATGTTTCCGGCTATTTCATCGAATCGGCCATTAATCACTACACGCTTACAGACGGTAAAGATCTTCGCCTCTACAACGCAGCCAAGAAGCTGGCGGATTGTTGGGTTGCCAATATCGGTCCAGGCAAGAAGGAATGGTTCGATGGACACCAGGAAATGGAGCAGGCGTTGGTCCGATTCGGACGATTCGTCAACGATCAAGAGGGCAACCATCGCGGAGATGCTTATATCTCGCTCGCGAAGTTCCTCCTCGATTCGCGCCGCGGCGGATCGGAGTACGACCAGAGTCACCTTCCGCCAGGCCAGCAATATGAGGCCGTGGGACACGCCGTACGCGCCATGTACTTTTACTCGGGTATGGCGGACATCGCCGCCGAAACCCAGGATCGCGACTACCAGAGTGCGGTCATCTCGCTCTGGGACAACATGGTGAACAAGAAGTACTACTTGACGGGTGGAATTGGGAGCGGCGAAACCTCAGAAGGCTTTGGACCGAATTACTCGCTTCGCAACGAAGCTTATTGCGAGACGTGCTCAAGCTGCGGCGTGGTCTTCTTCCAGTACAAGCTCAACCTCGCCTATCACGACGCGAAGTACGCCGACCTCTACGAGCAGACTATGTACAACGCTCTGCTGGGCGGAGTGGCTCTCGACGGTCAAAGCTTCTGCTACACCAATCCGCTCGTGAACACGGAACGCGCCAAGTGGCACGTATGCCCGTGCTGCGTGGGCAACGTGTCGCGCACGCTTCTGATGATTCCAACCTGGACCTACGTGAAGAGCAAAGACGCGCTCTACGTCAACATGTTTGTCGGCAGTCGAATTCAAGTCGGGCGGGTAGCTGGCACCAATCTCGAATTGACCCAGAAGACTGAGTACCCGTGGCATGGGTCAGTTTCAATCACGGTGAACCCTGAGGAGACAAAGACCTTCTCGATCTACGTTCGCGTGCCAGATCGAACAACGAGCAAGTTGTACAAGGAGAGCCCCGCAGTCCAAGGCGTGAAGCGGTTCGCCGTCAATGGGCAGGAACAGACGCCGAAGATCGAGAAGGGATACGCCGTAGTGACTCGCGAATGGAAGCGCGGCGACCGCATCGAAGTGGAGTTCCCCATGGAGCCGCAGCGCGTGCTCGCCGATGATCGCATCAAGGCAGATGACGATTTGGCAGCTCTGCAGTATGGGCCGCTGGTCTACAACGTCGAGACGGCAGACAACCGGAACATCGATCGCAAGCTGGGCGATGCACCCCTCAAGGCAGAATGGAGGCCCGACTTGCTCGGCGGGGTCATGGTGATCACGGGTGAATGGCAGGATGGTTCCCCGATGATGGCGATTCCCAACTTTGCACGCATGAATCGCGTTGGCACTCCGCCCGATTATCCCAGCGACCGTGATCCAGAACGTTGGCGTCGTCCCAAACCACCGGTTGAGTCCAAGGTGTGGATCTAGAACCGGGGCCTCGCCCTGCGGAATTAGTTCACCGCGTAAGGGTCGTAGCGCGCGAGATTCTTTCGTGGCCCCTCAACCGGTGCGGAGATCCGCCATTCAAATCTGTTGGGCAGACCGAACGGAGTGACCTTGGTGAGCAATGGCGCGACCGATAGGGCTGAGAGGTCACTGGAGAAACTCGGCCCGTCTCCGCTTGCCCGTGTCAGGACGCCCTCTGCAAAGCGGCGTCTTGTCGGCTTGTTGCTTTCTCCCCACACCGAACCGCATCTCTCCGAGTCCGTTGCGTGGTTTCAAGAGGCCGCATGGGCTCTTGACTACGATGTGCTGACCTACTCGATTCGCAATCAAAAGCAGCAGGCGATGCCCTGCCTGCGCATGCTGCTCGAGCGACGCGTGGATGCGATTGCCTCTCTGATTCTTGATCCAGGTCCCGACCTGATGGAGGCACTTTCGCGCGTCGATGTCCCGGTCGTCTGTTTTGATGCAACTCACGCGATTCGCAATGGTGCGAGCCTATCAATCGACTACCGGCACGGCATTCGGGAAGGAGTCCAACACTTGGCGCTGCTGGGCCATCGAGAGATCGCATTCATTGGCTGCACTCCCGAATGCCGCACCATGAAGCCAAAATTGGAGGCTTTCTTGCATTCGCTCAAGGAGATCGGCTGCACACCAAAGAGCAGTTGGTTGATCGAAACTGACGGGTCATTTTCAGGTGGAATGACGGGTATGCAACGGCTCCTGGATCTCAACCCGCGTCCAACGGCAGTCATGTGCTCCGGGGAATCCCTTACTTTGGGAGCGTTGCTTGCCTTGGGGCAGACGCGGACCTCGGTTCCGGAGGAAGTCTCTCTAATCTGCCTAGATGACTGCCGCTTTTGCGATTTGAACGTTCCCCCAATCACCACTGTTCAAATACCGCTCCAGGAGTTTGCTGGAAGGATGGTCGATACCCTCAAACGTCTCATCGAGGATCCATTCGGGCAGATTCCTAAGGGTGCGCTGAGAGTGCAGACCTCACTGATTGTGCGTGGCTCAACCAGCTACCCGCTCGGTCGGGCGCTGCCGAGAATTGATAAAGATCACGCGGTAATTGATCACATCACCGTCATGACAGGGCGTCCAGCACGTTCCTGAAGCAAGGCGAGACGAAGTGGGGAGCAATGATCGAAGAACCGACACGCAGATGCGTGCTAGGCGGCTTGGGCGCTGGCCTGGCACAGCTGTTGTTTCAAACACAACTGAAGGCCGCAAGTTCGTTGGCTGTACAAACCGGCAAACCAGGCAAGCTGAATCTGAGACTGACTGCAATGACACAGCGTGTCTTGAGGATCAGCATTGCACCAGCCGCCGCAAAGCCGCTGTCGGGGGAATTGGGAGTCGTCGAGAGTCCGCGTGAGACCGCGCTCGGAGAAGGTTCGGCCACCGATGCCGTGATCTGGGGCGAGTACAGGATTCGCGTCGAAGAAGAGCCGCTGCGGATTACCCTGACGGATGCTACTCAGCGGATACGGCAGCAGATTCAATTTGCCCCGGACAGCACAGCGGTACGATTCCGCCTTGGCAGCCAACCGGTCTTCGGTCTGGGCGAGGGCCTGACTGGCCTCGATCGCAGGGGAACAAAAGACGAGATGCGCAATGGACAGGGTTCGTCTGATTTGCGCATTGCCGGCTCGCGCGTGCCAATTCCGTGGGTGGTGAGCCCCGAAGGCTGGGGCGTCTTTGTTGGGCAGCCAATGGGAACGTTCGATTTGACCGGCGCGACGGGGGTAGTACGCTCCCCGGTTGCGACATCGACACGCAATGTGTATGTGATCCTCGGCGAAACGCCTGTGGAGCTGCTTCGCGGTTATGCGGAGCTGACGGGTTATCCGCACTTGCCGCCTTTGTGGTCGCTGGGCTATATGCAATCGCATCGCACGTTGGCAAGCCGCGATGAAGTGCTTGGCATTGCGAAGACCTTTCGCGAGAAAAGACTGCCATGCGACACGTTGATTTACTTGGGCACGGGCTTTTGCCCATCGGGATGGAATACCGGGCATGGTTCGTTCACGTTCAACGCCGATGTCTTTCCAGATCCGGCTGTGATGCTGCGGCAACTGCACAGAGAGCACTTCAATGTCGTGCTGCACGTGGTTCCTCCCTATGACTTCCACGGAAAAGTCACAGATACGGCTTCCGCGGCACGCGCCCCAGGCGATGCAGCTTCCTACTGGGCCGAGCACATGCCCGTCGAAGAAATCGGCGTGGACGGCTGGTGGCCCGATGAAGGCGACCTTCTTCCCGAGGAAGCGCGGCTTGACCGCAACGAGATGTACTGGGAGGGACAGGTACAGGCACATCCAGAGCGGAGACCGTTCGCCCTGCACCGCAATGGATACGCAGGGCTGCAGAGATACGGGTGGCTCTGGTCGGGCGACGTCGACTCGACCTGGAAAACACTGGCCGCGCAGGTTGCCAACGGAATCAATGCGGGGCTGTGCGGCATTCCGTATTGGGGGACGGATACCGGCGGCTTCGTTCCGACGCGTGAACTTACGGCAGAACTTTACGTGCGGTGGTTTCAGTTCAGTGCGTTCTGTCCGCTCTTCCGTTCGCACGGCCGGGCCTGGAAACTGCGATTGCCCTGGGGCTGGAATCTAGGGACGCCGGGTCTGCTGGAAGGAGGCGAAGCTCTGGGAGACTGGCCTCTACAACAGGATCTGCATAATACCCAGGTGGAACCAATCTGCCGTAAATATCTCGAACTACGCTACCAGATGCTGCCCTACATCTACTCAGCGGTGGAACAGACACACAGGACAGGGTTGCCGCTGATGCGCGCGCTGTGGACTGCCTGGCCACAGGATGAAAAAGCGGCACTGATCGCAGATCAGTATCTCTGGGGCGATCACTTTCTGGTCGCGCCCGTGCTCGATCCAGGTGCGACGCGGAGGAGGACTTACCTTCCGGCGGGGATATGGTGGGACTTCTGGAGCAATCAGAAGACAGAAGGCGGCACCGAGATCGCACGCGAAGTGGATCTCTCCACGATGCCGCTCTACGTGCGCGCAGGAGCCATCGTCCCGATGGGACCAGTGCGGCAGTATGCAATGGAGCCGAGCGAAGAGCCGATTACTCTACGTGTTTATCCGGGCGCAGATGGAAGATCCAGCTGGTACGAAGACGATGGGATCAGTTTCGCTTATCGTAGAGGCCAATTCACAAGGATCGATTGCAGCTGGCAGGATTCACTGCGAAGACTGACCCTCGAATTGGCCGCAGGAAGCATGCCATCTCCACTGAGAGAGGTAAGAATCCAGGCGATAGACACAGGAATGACAAAGGTTGTTTCGCATGCAAATCGCGTGACCGTGGTCGAGTTATAGCGTAGGCGCCCTTGCTGTAAGTTCACTCCGCTGAATAGCATTAATGACCTATTGACACCGCATCCCCTTGGACCTAGCGTTTGAGAAAACGCTTTCATTGCATCGAAATAGGCGGTGTCTCAATGGCAAATGGAATCGACCGCAGGACCTTTCTTAAGGCTGCGAGCGTCAGCGCGGCTGGCATGGTTGCAACAAGCTCGTTGCCCAGCCTGGCGGAGCAAGGAACGGGCCTGATAGCGGTTACCACTCCACTTGCAACCCTTCCCTATGCGGATGTTCAGTTGCATGACGGACCGATGAAGCGGCAGTTTGAAGAGAATCATGCCCGCTACCTGCATCTCGACGAAGATCGCATGCTGAAGGTCTTTCGGCAGGTTGCTGGGCTCCCTGCACCTGGAGAGGACATGGGAGGCTGGTACGACCTCACTGGGTTCAGCCTGGAGCGGAATGATTTCCATGGATTCATTGCGGGGCACTCGTTTGGGCAATATCTCTCTGGACTGGCCCGCTCCTATGCTGCGACAGGGTCGGAGGAAACGCGCGCCAAGATCAACCGCCTGGTGAAGGGGTACGGCGTGACACTCGATCCAAAAGCAAAGTTCTTCGTCAACTACCGCCTTCCGGCATACACGTATGACAAACTGTCGTGTGGCCTGATTGACGCACACGAATATGCGCACGATCCAATGGCGATGGAGATTCACGAGAGGCTCACTCGCGCGATCGCCAGCTATCTGCCGGAGAAGGCGTTGTCGCGTGCAGAACAACGCTCCAGGCCGCACAAGGACACGGCCTACACGTGGGACGAAACCTACACCCTTCCGGAGAATCTGTTCCTCGCCTACCAGCGAAGTGGTAAGCCTCTCTACCTGGAGATGGCCAAGAAATTCCTGGAGGATGATACCTACTTCAATCCCCTTGCAGAAGGCAATAACGTGCTTCCGTTTGAGCACGCGTACAGCCACGTGAATGCATTCAGCTCAGCCATGCAGGCGTACATCACACTTGGCAGCGAAAAACACTTGCGCGCAGCGAAGAACGGCTTCGAGATGCTGCAGAAGACGCAGAGCTTCGCGACCGGAGGCTGGGGACCGAATGAATCCTTCGGCGAGCCGGGCACCGGGCAGTTGGGAGACAGTCTGGGCCACACGCACGCGAGTTTCGAAACACCCTGTGGTGCTTACGGCCACTTCAAGATAACGCGCTACCTTCTGCGTGTTACCAGAGAGGCGCGTTACGGCGACAGTATGGAACGCGTGCTGTATAACACGATTCTCGGCGCGTGGCCCATCCAGGCGGATGGAACCTCGTTCTATTATTCGGACTACGCCAACACTGGGAAAAAGGCCTGGTACAGGGATAAGTGGCCTTGCTGCTCCGGTACTTTTCCTCAGCTTGCCGCTGACTACCACATCAGCACATACCTGCGTTCCCACGACGGCATTTATGTGAACCTGTTTACACCCTCGAGCGTGCGCTGGACCGACGGCAGCACCAAGCTCGCACTGGCGCAGGTGACCAAGTATCCGTTCGACAACAAGATTGAGATTCAAGTTTCGACTTCCGAGCCGCACGAATGCACAATCTACGTGCGCATCCCGGCGTGGGCATCACCCAATCCTGTGGTGATGGTAAACGGCAAGCGTGTTGCGGACGCGATTGAGCCGGGACACTTCGCGGCCCTGCACAATACCTGGAAGGATGGCGATCGCATCGAGATCGAGTTACCCATGCCTCTGCGTCTGGAAGCCGTCGATGTGAATCATCCGAATCTCGTCGCATTGGTGCAAGGTCCCGTGGTGCTGATGGCAGTGGGCGAAACGCAGCCCACCTTCGATGCGCAGTCTCTTCTCCGCGCCAGGCCGCTGAACAATGCGGCCGGAGACTGGAGTGCGACTTCGGCGGACGGCGCACAGGTAACCATGCGGCCGTTCATGTTGATCGACAAGGAGAGTTACAGCACGTACCTGCGCATCAAGAGCTGAGTGGTAATTGAGGCCCTGTGGCCAAGGTGGTTTCTCCCGCCATGGCTGAGCGCGGACTGGCCGGCGCGTTTCAGCAGCGCGCCGGCCGTTTGTTGCAAGTCTTCGGTTGGTGTCGACGTCAGAACGAAAGTCTTCCGCCCAATTGGCAGAACCTCGGCTCGTGCGAACCGGTCGCAGCACCGAAGCTTCCATCGGGAATGTTGTAATCGACGTTTGCATAGTTTGCCCGGTTGAAAATATTGAAGAGTTTGCCCATCCTCGCAGAGGAAGGAAAGAGCTTGGCAGCGGTTACCACTCCACTTGCAACCTTTTCCTATGGATTACGTCGGTTCTATTCACGGCCGAAAAATTGGTGGAGTATCGCGTTAAATGATCCCTCCACCGCTCGGGAGGCAAAACAAGTTGGAGCGGCCAACTAGCTAGCCGCTCCAACGCTCAATAAGAACATTTGAGGTCAAATTCGGGTCTCTCAGCTCCTAGAATTTAATGTTGGCGCCGAGTTGAATCCAGCGTTGCTCGAGTTGGCTGCTGGCTGTGCCGAAGGCGGCTCCAGCAGTTGGATCGATATTCGACCCCCCCAACCCCGATAGATTCGGATGATTGAAGAGGTTGAATATTTCAGCGCGGAATTCCAGCCCGATACCCTCGCGGACGGCCGTGAGTTTGTGCAAGGACACATTCGTCTCGAAGAATCCGTAGTCGCGGAACCGGTTTTCCAACTCGTTACCTTCGGTCCCCACTGCGGGTTGGGTGAATTGTGTGGCCCCGTCGGGGAAGATGCCTCCAGTGCCGCCCCTGTTCAGCGGCAGGAAGTTCTTCCTTCCGTGCAATTGTTTGTACGACGACAAGTTAGGATCGTCGGTGTTGTCGCCGTCCGCATTGTAGTCGCCGCATGCTGCTTCTGCGCTGAGACCCGCACCGCAGAGACCGCTGGCCTCACCGGCGACATTGTAATTCGCGAAGGTGGTGACCGTGAAGGGGTATCCGGATTGTCCGACCACGGTGCCGCTCAGGCCCCAGCCCCCGGTTGCGCGTCCCACCACTCCCTCTCCTTGATTTAAGCCGTGGAACTCATAGCTGAAAGTGGAGGAAAGGCGATTGGGTGCGTCCCAGTTGGATGGCCCGTAA
The DNA here is from genome assembly GCA_003140785.1 of Acidobacteriaceae bacterium. Taxonomy (GTDB): domain Bacteria; phylum Acidobacteriota; class Terriglobia; order Terriglobales; family Acidobacteriaceae; genus Telmatobacter. The sequence continues at coordinate 18,022 of PLKY01000337.1, forward strand.
TACTGCTGCGGATTGCTGTTTTCCGGATAGACCTGAGTGTCGTCCTTGGACGAGGAGCGAGTGTAGGAAACATCGACGAATCCCGTTCCAGCGAAGCGCCCACGCACATCGGCGACGAATTCGTTGAACACGGAATGACGGTCGTTATCGGTGTAGTAGATCGTTCCAAAACTCGAGTTGTACCGAACGGGAGTGGTCCCTGCCAGAACGCCCGGGTCGTCCGGCGGGGCGTTGATATCCGCGCCGTAACTGACGTTGCCAGGATTTCCGCCGCCAGAGAGCAGTCCGTGCGAGATCGCTCCGGAGTAACCGACACTGGCCACAAAGTTGTGTGCAAGCGGGTGCTCGAGTTGAAAGGATTCGATGTAGGTGACCGGGGTTTTCAGGTTGGGATTGATGCCGCTGATTCCTACCACCAATCCGTTGAATCCGCCCTGGGTATTGAGCGTGAGGGCTGGGAGCGTTGGGTAGGTATAGTCGAATGGGGGTTTCTCGCTTGTGCCCAAGCCGAAGATGGGCCGGTGTGACAGGTTGGTATCGGAGCCATAGAAGGTCGGGTAGATGCCTCCCGGCGGGTTGCCGCGCATCTCCTCTTGCACGTTGGCCGGCGTAGGCCAGTTGTGATAGATGCCGGCGCCTCCGTGGATAATCCACTTGCTGTTTCCGAATACATCCCAGGCCGCGCCGGCACGCGGGCTGAAAATGTCTGTGATGGCGCGATTGAGCGCATGGTTCTTTTGCAGAATAAAGCCGTTGGCAATCTGCTCAGTCCTGGTCTGGCCAGGACCCATGTAGAAGTTGCCAAAGACGGTCTCGGGGGTGCGTGAGTAGGGATTGCCCATGTCATCCCAACGGACGCCGTAGTTGACGGTGAGATTCTTGCGCGCCTTCCAGGAGTCCTCAAAGAAGACCCCAGCGGTGATGGCGGCGGCATTCCAGTTCCATTGCTCCTGCGCGCCGGTCAGGGGATTGTAGGCCACGCCACCTTCGGTAAATGGCTGAACGGCCGCGGGGTTGGTGGTGTCGGTAGCAATCATGTCCCCGAGATTGTTGAAACTGAACTGAGGCAGGTCATGGGGGCCTGAGAATAGTTCGACGTCGTCGCCCGTCCAGCCCTCATAGCCGAGCTTGAAGGTGTGCGCGCCCTTGATGTGAGTCAGCACATCGCGCCAGTGGTAGTTGTGCTGGATGAAGTCGCCCTCTGCGAAGCCCTCGCCGAATGCGCCGTTGCCATTGCTGCCGGCGGTTAGAAAGGCCACGTTGATATCGGGAACCTTGAACTCGGCGTTTTCTTCCTGAATTCCCTCTACGCGCATGCCTGCAACACTCGCCTCGTTGATGGTATTCGAGGAGAAGGTGTGGGTTTCATTGCCCTGCCATGCCAGGGTCCAGGTATTCGAGTCCCACTGAAATGCCGGACGCGCTCCAGGATCGCCGGAGAGGAGGTTTCCCTTGTAGATGTCTCCATAGATCCGGTCGTTGGTGTAGGCCTTGTCGATGCGCAGGTTCCACTGCGTGGCGTTACGTGGGGCGGAGCCGGCCCAATTACCGAAGTCCACAGCAGTCGCGTCGCAAGCCAGTTCCCCTGCGCCACCGCAATACGCACCCATTCCTGCCTGGGCCATGGTCAGCGAAGGTGAAGAACTGGCGACTTTTACCGGATACTTTGAGAGAATCTGCGTTCCAATCGTGTTTGGATAAGCGGTCTTCGCCCAGGCAACAACTGCCGGATCCTCAAAAGAGACTGTGCCACTTGAAGCCCCGACCGATCGTAGCGGCTCAATGGACGCGAAGAAGAAGAACTGGTGGTGCGGGAGGATGGGACCGCCGACCGTTCCCGACATGTTGTTGCCGTGATACTTGGCAAAATCCGATTGCTTGACAAAGTCGCTGCTCGTCCACAGAGACTGGTTGTTGAAGTAGTCGCTGGCGCTGCCGTGAAACCTGTCGCCGCCAGCCTTAGTGGTTATCGCCATCTGCATTGAACTGGCGCGGCCATAATCGACGGTGTAGGTGTTGACCTGAATGCTGACTTCCTGAACGGAGTCAGGATTTGGTTGCAAATTGAGCACGCCGGGGCGGATGGCGCTGGTAATGTCCAGGCCGTCCACAATGTACATATTGCCCATGGCGCCCTGACCGTTGGCGCTCGAGTCCACCTGCTGCTCCGTAGAGAAGTTGTCCGCAGCCGATCCGGGAGTGCCGCCGGCGGTTAGGCCGAGGCCGATTACTCCTGGCGCCATGTTCACGAGGGTGGTCAAGTCGCGGCCGGCCAGTGGCAGGGTGTCAACCGAAGACTGTTCGAGCGTCATCTCGTTGCGGGTTTCAGCCGTATCGAGAACGGGCGGAGCACCGGTGACTGAAACAGTTACATTAGCCGAGGCGACAGAAAGAGCGACCGGTACGGCCAATGTCTGATCGGTGGTGAGAGTGAGCGATACCACAGTCTTCGAGAATCCCGCGGCTTGCGTTTCCAGCCGGTAATCGCCTGGAGCGAGGCTGATAAAGCGGTATCCGCCGGTGGCATCGGAGACCGTAGATAGATCCTGGGCAGTGTTTGAATTGATGAGATGCAAATGCGCGCCATTGACTGCGGCGCCGTTCTGATCGAGGACTGTGCCTTGGATGTTGGCGCTGTACTGCGCAAAGCACGGAAGAGCCAAGCAGATCAACGCGGCGCTCAGCAGGCCAAGTTGAATTGGCCGTTTCGCTATGGTATTGATCCGGCATGGCATCCGGCCAAACGCGGCGACGGTAAATCGTAAGAAGTTGATAGCAGGAAGCGAAAGCGGACCGGCAACCAGGAATTGATCGCGGGCGCTTTCATTGCTTTCGGCAAAAGCCGCTCTACGTTGTGCCATTGACTCCTCCTGAATGACCCCGCCGGGATTTCCGTTTCGATACTTGTCAGAAAACGTTTCCCGGGATCAGTAAGCTTGTAGGGGATTCACAGATGAACTGTCAATGGGTTCTTTGTACTATTGCCGTAAGTTAATAGAAAAGAAAAAACTACTATCGCTTCCAACCCCTATTGGGCACTATCCCTGTGCTTTCTCTAATCGTTACCAGCTGATTCGCAGAAATCTGCTGAATTCGCTCGTGCAGACCGCTAGGCCAATAAATATCTACAGCGGCTTCCGTTGAAGCTCCTAAGCCAAAATGCAGCCGCGGATCATTACAGGAGTAGTAGCTGGATTGACTGACGAGCGCTTGAGCCTGGACTTTATTTCCGTAATGCGCTATCACTCGAGCTCCAATTGCGCTTCGATTCGATTTCACTCCCTCCAGCTTGATCTTGAGCCAGTTCTGTTTGCCCTGAAGATCGTTTCGCAGAAGAGAGGGGGGCTCATTCATGTTCACGATAAGTATGTCCAGGTCGCCGTCGTTATCGAAATCGCCAAATGCACAGCCGCGGCTGCTATGAGCCGCCATGATACCTTCGCCGGCCTGCGATTCCAGTTCCTCAAAAGTGCCGTTGCCCAGGTTACGAAACAGAACGCGTGGAGTCTTGTAGGGATACTGCGGCAGCGTCTTTTCAACCTCGGGATACACACTGCCTGTTACAAAGAACACATCCGGGTACCCGTCGTTATCCAGGTCAACCATCCCCGCGCCCCAGCTTGTGAAGCGCGTCTCTACACCCGTCTTCGCGGCTCGAGTTACCTCATCGAAATTCGCCTTCCCGTCATTCCGATAAAGACCACTCGTGTCGCTGACAAAATGCGTCTTGAAAAGGTCCAGGTGCCCGTCGAGGTTATAGTCTCCGATCCCGACGCCCATTCCAGCTTGTTCCATTCCATCGTCACTTAGAGCAACGCCGCGCGTGACACCTTCTTCACGAAAAGTCCCGTCATGATTGTTCATAAACAACAAGCTGGGAGTTGAATCGCACGCGACAAATATATCGGGCCAGCCATCTTCATCAAAGTCCGCTGCAACCACGGTCATTCCATAGCTTTCGGTGGCTGCGTCAATTCCCGCCTGCTTCGTAACTTCCGTGAAAGTGCCGTCGCCGTTGTTGCGGTAGAGAGAGTGTCGTCCAGTTGGAAGCCCGCGCGGCCCGCAGTTCACCGGGACACCTTTCCAGTTGCAAGTGGATTTCTCACCGGGAACGGGAGCGTGCTCGAACGAAAAGCGGATGTAGTTCGAAACGAAGAGATCGAGGTGGCCATCGCGGTTGTAATCCACAAAGGCACATCCCGCTCCCCATCTTGCGGGGCCTGAGTCCAAGAGTCCGGCCTCTCTCGTCATCTCAGTAAAAGTACCGTTGCCGTTATTCCGGTAAAGGCGGTTCTGACCAAAATAGGTACAGAAGATATCGTCGAAGCCGTCGTTGTTGTAGTCGCCGACACACACACCATTGGCCCAGCCAACCGCTTTCAATCCCGCCTTCTCCGTCACATCGGTGAATGTGCCGTCACGGTTGTTCTTGTACAGACGGTTGGTCGCTTCGGGAGGGTCGCCTTCAAGCCGAGTGCCCGAGAGCAGGAAGATATCCATCCAGCCATCGTTGTCGTAGTCGATGAAGGCACAACCGCATCCGTTGGCCTCCAGAATGTATTTCTTCGAGTCAACACCGCCGTAAATGATCGGGGCATGCAGGCCCGCCTCCTTGGCAACGTCTGTGAAACGCGCATTGAACGGGCGTCCTGAAGGCGCAGGCTTTGGCTGCGCTGCAATGTTGCGCGATGCAATTCCCTGGTCCTGGCCGACAAGTTGCTGGGCGGAAGCACAAAGGGAGAGTAATACGAAGGAGCGTCGGCTAATAGTCATTGAAAGTCGCTTCCATTATGGTGGTTGAGAGCGCCTGCGTAAAGGTTTACCGAAAACGACTTTGCCACCTGACTACTTCGTAGGTTCTGAAGACGACACCACCAATTTGTAACGATTCCGTTCGCCCTCCAGTCGTGTCGCTTCCTGGCGTGCCTTCGCCAGGCGCTTCAGCAAATCTGGAATTTCTCCCTGGCTGTCTGTTTTGCGGAGTGCGATGACGAGATGATAGAGAGCGCTTTGATCCGAGGGATCTTTTTCAAGGACTATTCGGCACTCTTTGACAGCGAGCTCATTCTGGCCAGCGGCGAAATAATACTTTGCCAACACATTGTGAGCCGCAATCAACGAAGGCTGCAGGGTGACCGCTCGCTTCGCGGAGTCGAGACCTTGTTGAAACTCGGTCGAGCCGGGTTCCGCAGAATTCTGTGACAGGATTGCGGCCTGCAGATACCAGAGAAATGCCTCTTGGGGTTGCTTTGCCAGTTTGGCTCGTACGGTCGCGAGCGCCCGTTGCGGATCGCTCTGATTCTGTTCCTCGGCGAGCATGCTTTGCGCCGCGGCGCTCATTCCTTCCTTCGGATCTAACTCCTCTGCCTTTTCAAAATCAGCCCCTGCCTTATCGTAGTCGGCAAGTTGCACATAGAGCACTCCTCGAGCCACGTAGAGTTGGGCCGCGCCAGGTTGCAGTTTCAGTCCAGCATCGATCATTTCAACGCCTGTCTGAAACGACTGGTGATCCATGGCGAGTTCAGCAAAATCTGCATATAACGCGGTCTGTCGCGGATCCTTTACGATCGCGTCTCTCAAGATCTTTACCGCGTTTGGCGTGTCCTTGTTCGCTTCATACACGGCCGCTGCCAGGCGCATTGTGCTTACATCCGGGTCCGAAGCCAGCAGAGGTTGCAGAGTTGTGAGCGCGTCCTGCGGTCTTCCCGCTGCGAGCTGAATGGCTGCGAGTGCCCGCCTGCAACGCGTGTCATTCGGTTGCGATGTCATCAGTTGCTGGAAAACTTGAATGGCCTCGTCAGTCTGCTTGAGTTCCAGCAAGCAGACACCATAGCCTTGCAGTGCTTCAGGCTGAGAATCAAGTATGGGCCCGCTCTTCGAAAAATGGCTTACAGCGGTTGCGCAGTCGCCATTCTTCTCGGCCAGAACGGCGATCATCGCGTGAGAAGTGACATCGTTCGGACGAATCTTCAACACATGCTCTAGAAGGGGAATGGCGTCTTTGCTTCCAGCTTCATACTCGATCTGCGCCGCTCCTTCCAAAGCCGGAAGATAGTCCGGAGAAATCTTCAGCGCATGCTGGTAAGAACCAAGTGCGGATTTAGAATCGCCTGTGCCCGAATATGCCAAGCCTTGCAGCATCCATAATTGGGGATTGTTGGGGGAGCCCTGGAGTGCAGACTGCACAGACTGCAAAGCCTTGCCAAACTCTCTGTCTTGCAGGGCCGAGGTAATCGATTGCACGCGCTCATTCGGCGTTTGCCCGAGAATCCCCGATTGCAGAAAAAGAAGAAGCAGGGCCAATTGAATTCTGCTTGAAACAGAATTCGCATTCATGGCATCTCGTGCCTCTCTTTTGTTTTGCCTGCATAAACAACAGGACATCTCAAGTTGAGTGTGGACCGCATAAGAATTTGCACCAAGACGGGTATTAGTGTAGCGCGCTGGGCTCGATGTGGCTGGAGCGCCAAACTTCAGATCCCCGATCTTCTCCCTTACGGTTGCTCGCGCGCAGGTTTAGACGCGCAGTCTTTCATCGCCCTGTCGACTTCACTGTCCGGACTCGAAGCGAGGAGCTTCTGGCCGTAAGCAACGGTCTCTTTGCAGTCGGAACTTGCGAGTGCAGCGCTGAATTGCTGTCGATAATACGTCTGCAACTCGAAAGTGATCTCCATTTCCTCCGGGTTGGGGATAAGAGGATCGATCTCATGTGCGTCTTGCAGATGTTTCCTTCCCTCGGCCGTATTTCCCTTTATCATGAGCGCGGCCCCGAGATTGTTATGTGCTGCGGCATTTCGTGGGTCCATTTCGAGAACTGTTCTCCATTCCGCAATTGCTTCGTCAATCTTGCCTTGCGCAGCAAGACCAGAGGCGAGATCCAGAAGGCGGTAGGACTCTGCTGCCGGCACATCGATTTTCATCAACCCATCCGAAGGTATATTCACAAACTCCGGAATGTTGACCGCTCGATTCGCCGCAGTCGCGTTGTCTATCAAGATTGCGGGACTCGCGTTACCCGCCGTATCCAGGTGCGTTAGAAACATCTGAGTGTAGGGCGAACGGCTCTTGGAGGAGAAAACCAGCCAACGGCCATTCGGCGAGAAACTGTGCCACGAATTCATCAGCGGCGTGTTGCAGCGGAGACGACGCGCCACTCCGCCCTCGAAGGGGACAATATAGAGTTGGCTGTCAGGACGCATCAACTCTGCATTACGGCTTTGGACGAAGACGATCCAGCGGCCATCGGGAGAGACCTTCGGGAAACTATTGCTCATGCCGTTGTTGGAGGCGCCTTCAATCGGCACTGGGACACCACCCTTGCCGTCGTTGAAAGGGATTCGATACAGGTCGTACTTGATTTGAGTTTCCTCTGGATCGTTGGAATGCTTTGGTGGATTCTGGCCCGGCGTCTCGGGGGCACGCGCTTCAGCCCGGGCAAAGACCACAAACTTGCCGTCGGGGCTCCATACCGCGTTGGTTTGGACGAAGTGTTCATCGTCGGCTCCCGGCAAAGGCTGCTTTTTGCCCGTTGCTCGGTCGTACCAGGCTAAGATTCCCCGCGTTGGATAAAAGACCTGAAGGAAACGGTAGTCCTGGAAGTTGACGAGGTAGTAGCTCTTCGCGAGTTGCGCCCTCAGATCGCGCAACATGGTCACTACGTACCTTCCATCCGGCGACACCTGCGACATGAAGCCGATTCTGGACGGCGAAGCCGTGTTGTCCTTGATGGAACTCCAGGAGATGACGTCCTGATTGCGCAGAGACATTTGCGGCTTGATGGAAGCGAGTGCATAGAGGCCTTTGTCGTTTGCGGGGCCGTCGATATCCATTCCGAATGTTTTTCCGTCGAGTGAGAATGAATGGCAATTGGCGCAGGTATGCATGCCCGTAAGCAGCAAACGGCTGGCGGGTTGGCCGATGTCGCGCAGGCGCCAGGCCAGAAGGGGCAGATCTTGTTTGGCCAGCGGCTGGATCACCCCCTTTTCGCCCTTGGATGGAATCAACGGCACGTCGCGATAGAAGATCGGCGCCCCCACCGAATCCTTGGAGGTCTCCAGGGTCACGGCGCCGCGAGAGACTGCTACACCCGGAAGCTCATTCTGGACTCCAGTAATCGTGATAGTGGCTACGTGCTCTTTTGAGTGCAGCTTGATGGCCTGCCAGGCCTCGACTGTCGGAGTCCACGTATGCGCACTTGCTTGCCGCGGTGTGAGCGCGGGCAGTTCATTGCTCGGAGAGACGCAGCGTGCGTCGATCTCACCGATTCGAGGACGCGCTCCTTGAGATTGGAAGTGAATAACCGGCGAGCCGTCGCTGAAGGACACATCGATCGTCCACGCTCCTGCGGCATTCGATTCGTCATGCCAAATGAAAGTTGGAGGCGTAATCTCCGGCGGAAAAATCGACCCATTTTCCGGATAGTCCACAGTAATGGCGGCGGGATCGGTGTGAGTTTGGGCGAAAGCGTAGCCGCCATTTCCTAAGCGGCATTGGATGGCACTCCCCGCGAGAACCACGGCCATGCCAATTCCAAGGAATGCCTTCGCATTGCGCATTGCCGCTATGCCTTTAACGAGAGCCAATCCCAGCTTCAAACCATATCGCATGGGTTTCATCTACAACTATTCTCCACATCGCCCATGCTCTTGGCCTTCCCGATCTTTTGTGCCGCGGACATCGTTGGTGCTACGTGCCGCGAATAGATAGATAGAACTATCTTTCACCCTGAACAGTTCATCCCGGATGATTCGCGACTATAGCATTCTGTTGTTTATCGTGCAATTGTTCCCAGCTCCTGGTTCAGCCCATCCACTTCCTTGCCGAATCGGATGAATTGCACTCAACAAGCTACAAGCCTACACGCGCCGTATAATTGCCCGACAGTTTGCTTCGCGACGCAGAAACACATTAGCGTTTTTCCGTCTTTCTCCCTATGGGACAGATGACCCATGCCCTTGGGAGACGATAACTGTTGATCGAGTTGCGCAACTGGTCGAGACGAGTACGAGCCGCGCACGAGGAAGTCACGTGATCATGAGGCGAAGAGATCATCGCTTGAATCGCCGCGTTCTGGTTTGCTTACTTCCAAAGTTGTTTGTGTGCGGGTTGGTCCTTGTCGCGCTTTCCGGTGTCGGCTGCAAGCGCCCCCCCCTGACTGTGGCTGTCATTCCACGCACATGCGGGACCGCCCTTTGGGAACCCGAACACGCAGGCGCCGCCGCAATCGCACGCTCAGTCGGACTGAATCTCTACTGGAACGCGCCAATGCGGGACGATGATATGCAGACGCAGATTTCTCTGATCGAAAAATCTGTCGATCGAGGGATGGCTGGAATCATAGTTTCGCCAATCCAAACGCTCCCCATGAGAACGCCCATCCGCCGGGTTCTAGCGCGAGGCATTCCGGTGGTCGTGGTCGACACCGAACTCGGCATCCCATCGGGACCCAAACTCGGTTATGTATTGAACGACGAACCTGCAGGAGGACGGATCGCGGCGCGCAGAGTTGGATTGATCCTTCAGGGCAAAGGGAATATTGCCATTGTTGGAATACAGCCTGAACTCAACAGCAATACCGTGCGAGAGCGGAGCTTTGAATCCACACTCAACAGCGAATTCCCAGGAATCCGCATTGTCGCCCGCAGACTGGGCTTATCGAGTGTGCCTCAGGAGCAGCACAATGCGGAAGAACTTCTGGCCGGAGGCGAATCGCTCGACGCAATTGTGGCGCTCTCGCTTGCGGCAACTCGAGGCACATATTATGCACTCGCAGAATTTGGCAAGGCACGAACGATCAAGCTTGTGGGATTTGACCAGGACCTGATGCCGCCAATTCGAGACGGAGGTATTGACTCTGTGGTTGTGCAGAATACCTTTGCGATGGGGCGAATTGCGATGGAGCTTATGGATCATGAGATCCACAATGTGTCCGGGCCCAGAGAATTCAGTACTGAGCCTGTCCTGATGACGCGCGAAAACGTGGATTCGGCCGAGATCCGGCAGATCGAGACTATGTCGTGGTGGTCGCCTCAATGAGTCGCAATGTCGCGAAACGGTATGGCCTTCTCGCTCTGCTTGGAGCAGCAGTGATAGCCCTGCTTGCGATGACGATACTCGCGTACCGATCGATCCTGAGCAGGGGACCAATGCAGCACCAGATCATCTCGCTTGAGAAGCAAGATGACTGGCGAGCTTTTGGCGGCACCTGGCAGTACGCTGATGGCGTGATGACCAATAACTCCGACGAGCGTGGGGCCAAGTTAATGACTGGCCCCGATGATTGGACCAACTACTCTGTTGAAGCCGATGTGCTTTTGCTTGGGCAATATGGCGATGCAGGGTTGATTATCCGCGCCAGTGACGAAGAAACAGGGGTGGATGCTTATCACGGCTACATGGCCGGATTGCGTGACCTCGACAATACCTTGATGATGGGGCGCGCCGATTACGGGTGGCGAGAATATGCGGCCATGGCAGTGTCGCCGCACGTGTTTGCGCAGCAGTGGTATCACCTCAAGTTTATGGCCGTTAACTGTGATTTTGCCGTCAGTGCTACCTCTCAACAGGGTGAAAGAACCACTATCGCCATTCGGGATCCGGGTTGCATCAAGTCTGGACGATTCGGCCTCAAGTCGTATAACACCGGCGCGCAGTGGAGAAATGTCGAGACCCGGCCGGCTACACAATATGACTTACGTTCCATGATCGGAGATATCCAACCTCGATTGGCGGTACCGAACCTATTCCCATCCGGAATGGAGCCGGCTCCGCATGACCGATTCCTGGAACCCATTGAGCGCGACCTTCAGGCACACCGTTCTGGAGTAGATGCGCAGACAATCAGCAGCCTCCGGCTTTTATCCCCGGATGTGCCGAGCTCCGTTACAGTCCAGGGTGTCGTTACGCTCACCTCGCCGATGCTTTACATACAGGACTCGACGGGAGGACTTGCGATTTCCAGCAGTCATCCCCATGCCCCCTTGCAGATAGGGGACAACATTGAAGTCAGGGGTGATGCATACCTGCGAGATTTCAGCTCGGAGCTTCGAAATGCAGACATCCACCTCCTCTGGTCCCACACGCCGGTCTCTCCAATTGCAGTTGCTGCCTCGCAGGCCGCGACTGGATCGCTTGATGCTCAGTATGTGGAGGTCCAGGGGAGACTTGCAGAGAAACACGAGGACGGCAATGGAACAGGTATTCTGACATTGGAGGATGAGAGCCAGTCGTTCATTGCCGTGGTGAATGGGCTTGGACGTTCGCCTCATCTCAATTCTCTCAAAGAAAAAAGCAAGTTGCGGTTGCGAGGAATTTGCGTAACCGATTCCAGGTACACGCATGCCCTGACCGCGTTTGCGATACTCCTGCCATCCTCAGGCGATATTGAAGTTTTGGAGGGTCCGCCATGGTGGAGTCCGAGTCACATTCTTGAGCTCGCACTCTGCATACTGCTTCTTTCCTTTGCCGGGATGACTGGATTCTTCTTCGTGGAGCGCTGGCGCGTGCAGGCCGTGCTTGACGAACGACAACGCCTGGCCCATGAAATGCACGACACGCTGGCGCAGAGCTTTGCTGGTCTGGGCTTTCAACTCCAGGCCATTCGTGACGACGTGAAGGACGGATTCGACATTACGCCGCAGCTCGAACTGGCGCAGGACATGGTTCGCACCAGTCACGAGGAGGCGCGGCGGAGCATTTCGGCGTTGCGGCCGGAGCATCTGGAGTCCGTCGGGTTGTTGTCTGCGCTCGAAGAGTGCGCGCGCCGCATGATTTCTCAATGCTCTTCCATTGAAATCAAAACAGTGAGCGAAGGAAACGTACAGAGCATCCCGCTGCGCGTGTCCGACACATTGCTGCGCATCGGCTACGAGGCAATCGCGAATGCGATCCGCCATTCTCAATGTTCGCGACTGAATATCTCACTTGTGTATCGAAGATCGACGGTGGAGATGATTGTCGAGGACGACGGAGTGGGATTCGTCGTGTCAAGCGATTCGGCCGGTTTTGGCATTCGAGGGATGCATAAGCGAGCGGACAGCATATCCGCTCATTGCAGAATTGACAGCACTCCGGGACATGGGACGGCAGTTCACGCGCTGGCTCCATTGCCGCCGACTTTCCTGCAGGCGCTCTCGCGCCGGTGGCTGATTGAAATGAGGAAGACCCATGCTGAACGCGTCAGGGGCTAAACCTGCTGTTCGGATTCTGATCGTTGACGACCATCCAGTTGTTCGCGCTGGATTGGTGTCACTGCTTCGCAGGCAACCCGGGGTGAAAATCGCTGGAGCGGCCCACTCTGGTGAAGAGGCGATAGAAGTTCTAAAACGCTCGACGGTCGACGTGATGCTTTTGGATTTGCGCATGCCAAGCATTAGTGGGATCGATCTGCTGAATCTAATGAAGACCCACGACGGCCAGCCTAAGGCAATCATCCTTTCGAGCTACGAGTACGAAGAGGAGATTTACCAGGCCGTGAAAGCAGGTGCACGAGGCTATCTTTCCAAAAATGCGCCCCGCGAAGAGATCCTCGCTGCAATTGAAATGGTGGCTGCCGGGGGTACCTACTTTCCTGAACGGATCATTCATTGGATTGAGGAGCGGGAAGGCCGATCCGGCTTGAGCGCCCGCGAAATCGAGATTCTCGAGATGGTCTCAAGAGGGCTGACAAATAAAGAGATTGCTCGAATTCTTCAAATCAGTCACTACACGGTACGGAATCATATCAACCACATAAGCGCCAAGTTGCAAGTCGCGGATCGAACCGAGGCTGCGACAGTCGCCTTGCGTCAAGGCATCATCAGTGCTGGCTAGGGGACACTGGCTAGCATGTGGTGTACCCCCTTCATGTTGAGTTGCGTGGGACGGGTGGTGGATCGAGATCGTACGGTCTTGGGGAAGGGGCAGGGCGGTTCACGGGAGTGAGGCGATTTTGGTGGGCACTACGGTTGTGATGGGAGTAAGCGTGTTCTCTTCCCCTCTGCCGTGTAGTCGAGGGCAGATCGACGATGGGTCATGGTTCATTCCGGTAGAGTGGTGTTTGAGAGTCGTCCTCGCAGGCGGCATACCTCGCCTGAAAATGGATATGTATTCAATGGGAAGGGAGAATATTGGCTCGTGAACGACCTTCAGCAGAACATTATGCATCTGCCAATCAAGAAACACGCCATCACAAATCACAGCGTGCTGAATGAGGCCAATCAATACGTCAAGCCGAGCTCATTCTCGCGTGGCATGCGGATCGACCTGAACGGGTTCGCGTTGCTGCTCATTTCCGGAACTGCCTCCATTGACGAACACGGCAAAAGCGTGCACATCGGGGATCTTCGGGCGCAGATGCGCAGGACTCTCAGCAACATTACCGGTCTGCTCGAGAGCGAAGGATGTACCTGGCACGACATTGTGCGGACCACCTGCTACCTGCGCGACATCGACCGCGATTATGAGGCCTTCAACGAGGAACGTACCGCATTCTACAAAGAACTCGGCCTCGATCCTTTGCCGGCGTCGACTGGTATCCAGGCCAAATTATGCCGGCCTGAATTATTGGTTGAGATCGAAGCCATCGCCTTGTTTCGGACCGGCGAGGGTAGTGTGTAGATTGAACCATATCTATCGTGGAACTCGAGAAATCAGGCGGTCGGCGGCTTACCCGAAGCGGTTCCTGAGAACATAGCGCGCCTCATCCGAAAAGCAAGTCATTGGAATGTTCTTCACCTGACTGCCCGGAATAGCTGAGAGATTGTCGTGCGGGTCAAGCGACCCCTGTCAAGGCGCTTGCCCGCGTAGCGGCGACCTTCAGGTCGGCCTTGACAGGGGTTGCGCCCGCACTATGCTGCCATCATCCGGGGCAGTCAGGGTTCTACAAACCGATTTCAAGGCCGGGTCCTTGGTCGTACCGTGAGCCAAGGGAAACCTCCTGCTGAGGAGTGATCGTCTGCTGCGGCTTTATCGCGGGCATGAGCGCGCATTGCCGCGACACATCGTGATCGAGTGCCTGGGGCAGCTTCTCGCGATCATTGGTATAAAGTTGCGCATCGTACGCGCCACGCGAGACCGCAACGTAGGCCATACGACGGTTGAGAAGGTCCTTCGCTTGACGGGCGACAATCTTAAAGTTCGACCGGAAAGAAAGCTTGACGTCCGACATTCGCTCCAAGTTCGGTGTCCACGTCAATCAGCACGCGGTCGGCGGTTTGTCCCTGGCTGGAGTGAGTGGTCATGGCGTAGCCATGATCGAGATGCAGGCACCGGTGCGGATCGAGTTCGACCGCCCGGCCTCCGTCCATCTTCAGATTTAGCCGCCCGTCCGGAGCGATACTCTCGATGGTCCCCAGCTCGCGGTTTGCAATCTTGAGGTCATTGGCTGGTGCAGTGAACTGGATGCGGTTCCCCGCCGAAAAGCTTCGCATCTCCTCTCGGAAGACAGAGACGCCTTGCTGCCGGCGCGGATCGTAGGTCCTCTCCGGCGACGCGAAATCGCTACCGCGACGCCTTCTCACTCGTCTTTCGTAAGGCAGTCGAAAATCATGTGCTCGCCGTGAACCCGGCCAGCCTGGTCAAAGCGAAAGCAGAACACAACGAACGAACGCGTTTTTTGAGCGAAGCGGAAGAAGCGAGGCTGTTGTCTGCGATCCGCAAACACTGGCCCGAGTACGTCCCCGCGTTCCTCGTCTCGATCCACACCGGGATGCGGGCGGGCGAACAGTTCCAGTTGAAGTGGCGAGATGTGTCCTTCGACCGCCGGATTATTTCGCTGCCCAGGACCAAGACGTGAAAGGCGCGACACATCCCTCTCAACGCGATCGCACTGCGAGAGCTCCGCCAACGGAAGCAGGCACAGGAGATGTTCGAGGAAGCCCAGACATCGAAAGGAGCATCTCACCACGAACTGGCGCAGGTCTTTCGGGACGCCGGAGACCCACAGCACAATTACAGGCGCTGGTTCAACGAGGCGCTGACGGAAGCTAAGATCAATGATTACTCCTGGCATTGCAACCGACATACTTTTGCAAGTAGGCTGGTTATGGCGGGGGTTGACCTCCGCACGGTTGCCGAACTGATGGGGCACAGCAGTATCCAAATGACCATGCGTTACGCGCACCTGGCGCCGCAGCACAACCGTGCTGCGGTGGACCGTCTCGTGCCTGTCTCAGAGACCCGTCGCGCAGTGAAGGGGAGCGCGGGTGCCGCCAGCCGCGAAGACGAACTGGTCACCAAAGCGGTCACCGGTCGGAATCTAGCTTCCAGGCTTAGGACGCAATCTCAAGATAAACGCATTAATATTAATAAGTTATAAGGGCATAAATATACTTGAAACACCTGTAATTCGATGATTTTCTTGACTTTTATGAAAATCAGTTAAAGCATTGGCAGATGGGCACTTGCGCGGGGCATAACGAGGCAGTTAGCCAGCTGGATTCTCAGCTTCGGGAGATAGGCCAGTCGTCACGTCGAGCACTGCTGCAAACCTTAGGTACATCTCTTTCACCTCTCGCTCAAGCTCAAGCACGGCAACTTCGGCGGCAGCTTGATGCGCGTCGTAGGCTAAGAGGTCGCTCTTCTCAAGAATGCCCCGGCTCTCCAAAATAGCGGTTAGCGTAGAGAGCATCTTTGCTTGCTGTTTGAACATTTCCAGAACGAGCCTGTGTTCGTTGGGCGTCATGGCGGAAGCGTAGCAGGAGACATGTAGATGGTGGAAGAGAGCAAGGCTGAAGAAATGGAGTCCCGAGATGCAAGAGCTTACTAGTTTACTTTCTGAGGCGGTGGAAGAACTGCGCCGTGTTTCTCGCTCAAATATCTCTCAATGTCTTCCCGTATTGCCCGATACCGAAATAGCTGCTTTTTGGCCTCCCGCTTCACGTCCGGTTGTGCTAGAACTTNNATCGTCGATCTCTGTTGCCGAACTCCCAAGTTGAGCCAGAATCACAGACAGAGCAAAATTCTCAAGAATCTTTTCTTCCCAACCGTCAAACGCTTGAGCCATAACGTTAACAACTTTTTCGTCGATCATAGTGCGCTATCATACCCCCATGAAGACGCCCCCGGCTAACCCAGAATTTGCCGCCTTCACGGAAGGCTTAAAACAGATCCTCACGGTATCAAAGCCGGAGTTGATAGCGCGAATGGCAGCACAAAAGCAAAGCGGGAAGCGGCTATCTAAGCCCCTCGCTTCCCGCGTCCCTGTCGTTTCGAAGCCGAAGCGGGCAGTCTAATTCTGGACTGGACGTGCGGATTTGCAGGGTGCTTGGGTCTACTCTTTTGTTAAAAACATCGACGACTTTGTGGGCGTTAATATCGTTGACTGACTGCGAACCTCGTTTCCTTGACTGACTTTGCTAGGCTTTCAGCGTGGAAACTACGCCGCAAAAGCTCCGCTCTAGCTCTGGGGTGGACGAAACCATTCTAAAGGCGGCTCTGGCAGCCTGTCTAAGCCAGTCTGTATTCCCAAAGGCTCAGCCATCGCCACATAGGCTTGCCGAGCTTCTTCGTAAAGCGCGGCGTTCAATTCAGAGTCCATATTCAGCACCGCCAGAAAAGCCTGTTCATCGTCGTCAGTCAAAATCCCCCGGCTCTTCAGCGCATCCAACAAAAATCTGATTGCCCGTCGCTGCGTGAAATACAGCGACAACATCAGCAGCTGGAGAGTGATAAGTTCTCTT
>PLKY01000142.1 GCA_003140785.1 Acidobacteriaceae bacterium
GGATGCACTACCGCATCGTCATGCCCCCAAATATTGGCGCCGCTCAGGTATTGCGCCAGACGCTTACGTGGTTGAGAGAGGAGCGAGCGATGCAGGCGGACCGGATGCGTCTGTCCAAGGCTTGCTGTAGTCCGGCGAAATTCGCCGCTCTTCAAGGCGCTCCTTTACCGATTCCGATAGATTCCCCAACCCGAGCCGAGGCAAAATGAACATGCCGAGCGTCCCCTATACCCAAGGTCAAATATGCGCTCCGTTGCAGCGTAAGAAGCTCTCCTTTCTCGACCGCTTTCTTACCCTTTGGATTTTCCTCGCAATGGCGATTGGAGTAGCAGTCGGGCACTTCATCCCTGGCTCCGCCGGGTTCGTCAATCGGTTTCAATCGGGAACAACGAATATCCCCATCGCCATCGGGCTGATCATCATGATGTTCCCGCCGCTGGCGAAGGTGCGATACGAGAAACTGGGTGAAGTCTTCCGGAACAAGCGGGTTCTAGGACTCTCCCTGTTCCAGAACTGGCTCATAGGACCGGCGCTGATGTTCGTTCTCGCCATCGTGTTCCTGCGCGATGAGCCTGCTTACATGCGCGGACTGATCCTGATCGGTATCGCACGCTGCATTGCGATGGTCCTGGTGTGGAATGAGCTGGCGAGTGGGGATACCGATTACGCTGCCGGGCTTGTCGCCATCAATAGCGTCTTTCAGGTTCTCTTCTACAGTCTTTATGCGTGGGCCTTTATTACGGTGCTTCCCAAATGGTTCGGCCTTCAAGGAAGCATCGTGCAGGTAAGCATCGCCCAGATTGCGAAGAGTGTGGGAATCTACCTTGGCATACCCTTTGCATCCGGATTGGTCACACGCTTCACTCTCATTCGGATCAAAGGCGAGGAGTGGTACCGCACGCGCTTCATCCCCAAAATCACCCCGCTCACGTTGGTTGCCCTGCTCTTTACGATCCTTGTGATGTTTTCCCTGAAGGGCGATCTTATCGTGCGACTGCCGCTCGACGTGATTCGCATAGCGGTTCCGCTGGTCATCTACTTTCTCATCATGTTTCTGGTCAGCTTCTGGATGGGCAAGCGGCTTGGCGCCAATTATGCACAGTCAGCGACTCTCTCGTTTACCGCCGCGGGAAACAACTTCGAGCTTGCGATTGCCGTAGCAGTAGCTGTCTTCGGATTGAACTCCGGCGAGGCGTTCGTCGGCGTAGTCGGACCGCTCATTGAAGTGCCGGCACTCATCGGGCTCGTTAACGTCGCATTCTGGATGCGGAGACGATTCTTTACGACTGACGGCCGAGATTTCTCGGTCCATCCGGTGGAAGACACTCCATAGGCATCCGTGGAGCATAGCCAAATATCTGCGGATCACGCCGGTCGATTCGACCAATAGCGCAGGAACGGCCTCAGGCGGTCTTTCTATGAGTTTGATTCTTCTCGATAGCCGAAAACGGCTTCCACTCACTCAATGTGCACGAACCGCTGGCGATGGCCTTTTTCAATCGCTGTGTATCCTGATTCAATTGCGCCTCGCTTTCGAATATTCGACGTAGGAATTCAAATAATCGCTTCTTTTCTGACTTCTTTACATTGGCGAGGCGATAGAAAACGCGATAGCCGTCGCGGCGATCGAGCACCATCTCTGATCTCTTCAGGTACGCCAGGTGCCGAGAAATATTCGGCTGCGAATTCTCCAGCACATACTGGATATCGCAAACGCAGAGTTCCCCATGTAGCAACAGATTCACGATCCGTAGCCGGTTTGTATCTCCTAGCGCTTTGAAAACCGTCTCTACTTCCATCATGGGGCGAATCGCTGCTCCCTAGCTGTCCAACTATTCGGAGAATATCACCGATCTTGTGAGGTCGGTCAGCGTCTGAAAGATGCATCCAAATTCATCCCATTTTCATAATCTGGTCCCTATGATGTCTATCTGTCTAGGCGCATAGACTATTATGCACTGAACGACGGACGCACATGCGTCACTTCGAGGCTCTGGCACTCGGACAAGAAATCGACGGAACAAGTTGCTCTAAGGACGGTGAAGGAAATGAATCTCAATCTGAGACTCCACGTAACGTTGCCTTTGATTCTCGCGACGTGTGTCGCTCTTCTCATAACGGGGTGCAAAAACCATTACGGTGAAGATGGCAAGCCCGCAGATGACAATATTACAGCGGGCTCGAATATACGCACGCTTTCTGCTGGCGGAAGTACATTCATCGAACCGATCATTGACCGCTGGGACAGCGACTATGGAAAGTCTCATTCATTGCACATCAACTATCTTCCAGTTGGCAGCGGTGGTGGGATCGACCGTCTTCGGCATGGTTACGGGGCTTTCTCCGCAAGTGATGCACCGCTAGCCGACGATCAACTTCAGGGTCTCCCGGCAATTGTGCAGTTCCCTGTGACTGCCGGACCAGTTTGCGTCACCTACAACCTGCCCGGTTTGAAGGCACCGCTCAGGCTGAGCGGGACGACCCTGGCCGGAATTTATGCTGGCGGAATCGTCACTTGGCAAGACCCCGCAATTGCCCATGACAACCCTGGAGCCGCACTTCCGCATGCTCCGGTAATCGTTGTGCATCGCCTGGATGGCAGCGGAACGACCAGCATTTTTACAAACTATCTGAGCAAAGTCAGCCCGACTTGGCTGAACAAATACGGCCATGGCCTCACGGTTAATTGGCCGGCGGGCATTGCCGAAAACGGGAGCAATGCTGTTCTCAGTGCGGTAAAAGGGAGCGTTGGAGCAATTGGCTATCTCGAATTAAGGTATGCGAAAGTGGCTGGAATGCCCGTCGCCGCGATCCAGAATCGAGCCGGTGAGTTTGTGGAGCCTAGTCCGGCGAGCGCATCTTTGGCCGTGAATGCTGCAATCGACATTCTTGCCAAAGATCTCCGGACCCCGATCGTCGATCCTCCGGCCACGGCCAAGGGTGCATATCCCATCACTGGCCTGTCCTTCATCCTGATCCCAAAGGACAATACGGGCCTCAATGGAGACCAGGCAGCCCTGAGGGACTACATCGCGTATGCGCTTTCCACGGGGCAAGAGGTCGCGGAACAACTTTCGTATGCGAGACTGCCACCTCCTGTTCAACAGCAAGGCCAAGCTCTTCTTTCGCAACTAACCCAAGGCGGGCAGCCGCTCAAGTAACTGCTGCCCATTGGTCGATTAGCGCGGGAAGCAAGTACAAATCTGGAGAGTACCCGGAACAAAGACATCGAAATCAGAACTGCGGCGAACGATATTCCGTTGACCAGAAACGCCCAACCAGTACCGACCTTCGCGATAAGCAGACCGGCTAGCGCGGGGCCGATCATCCGAGCGGCATTGAAGGATGTGGAATTGAGCGCCACCGCATTCGGAAGATGCTCGTCACCTACGAGCTCCGCCACAAAGGTCTGTCGTACCGGGGCATCAAGAGCCGAAGCACAGCCAAACAAAAATGCAAACACATACACGTGCCAGAGTCGGGTGACGCTTTCGATCGTAAGCACTCCCAGGATCAGCGCAAGTACGCCCATTGTCGCCTGCGTAAGCATCAGGAGTTTGCGTTGGTTGAAGCGATCCGCCGCGAGACCTGTCCACGGCAACAGAAGCAGCTGCGGAGCAAACTGCAAGCCCATGACGATACCAACGGCGGAGGCGTCGTGGTTCGTTAGCTGCGTGAGCACGAGCCAATCCTGGGCAATGCGCTGCATCCATGTCCCGATGTTGGACACCAGGGCGCCCACTGTCCACACCCTATAGTTGAAACTACTCAAAGCACGGAAAGCGCCCGTCACAGGATTCTTCATCAACCCTCTGGCGTGTTGCCGCCATGAAACTGGCCGAAGTGCCGAGCTGACTGAAGGCTGATCAGAAGCGCACCAACCGCAAGCACGAGGGCATTGCTCGACGATCGCACGTCGAAGTGTCCGACACGCAGCACAAGCATGTAGGCGATGACCGCGTTGAAAAATCCCCATAGAACGTTGACGGTCGAGGAAGAGAGCCCTTGCCCTGGGGGCTTTGCGAAGGGGCTCTGGAAGGACCGTCCCATCATGCCGCTGACAAAATGCGGAACGGCGTTTGCCAGAAAGATGCCACCGAAGAAGTACGAAACGAGATGAAGCCAGTTCATTTGGCAGAGCTCCTTCTTGCTAGCAGATCGATAATTTCCTGAGTGGTACCGGTTTCTCCGAGACGAGGAAAAACATGAGAAAGACTGTGCGCATGCGACTCAGGACGCGTATCCGTCATGGCGTCGACGGCAAGCGTGACGTTGAAGCCTCGCTCATATGCCTGACGTGCAGTAGCTTCCACTCCGGTGCCAGTAGCCATGCCAACAAGGACAACTTGCGTGACGCCCTTCGCTTTCAGTTGGCTTTCAAGATCCGTACTGGGAAATGCGCCCCATGTACGCTTCGTCACCACGATGTCGCCGGGTTGCTTGTTTAATTCAGGGATAAAATCGGTGAATCCTTCGGGCAATGTCGCATGACGTCGCGGCTGCTCCGTGCGCCCGGGAGCACCACCTGCAACGTTCACGAGTACAACTGGGAGGCCATGCTGCCGGAAAGCATCGATTAACGCGCACGAGCGCTCGATGACACCAGCGATCGAGTGAATAAGAGGCGAGTTGACGAGGCCCTTCTAAAGGTCGACGACGATAAGAGCTGTTTTATCGTCGATTGTTGTGACTGGCATTCGGTTAGTCTCCTCGGAAGCGGTTCAGTAATGGGCATGGCCTCACGAAAGAGTTCCATCTTCGGTAAGCCGGCTAAGCAGCTCGATAGTTGTAGAGAGCTGCTGCTTCTCCTGAGCGGAGAGCCTTTGCAGGATTGTGGTGGTGAGCCAATCCTGCCTCGCGGCACGGCCCTCTTGAAGCAACTTCTCGCATTTCTTGCTGAGTGACATCAGAGTTTTCCTGCCATCGTTCGGGTCAGGAATCCCGCTCACCAGACCAGCATCTTCGAGCGACGTAACAATGGAACTCATCGATTGAGGACGCATCCCCTCTGCGCGAGCCAGGCCCGACACCGTGGCAGCACCATCCTTTTCAAGACGAAGGAGGACGGAGATCTGAGATGGCGTCAGATCTCCTCGCCCTCCCTGCTCACGCAGCCGACGCTTCAGCCTACTCAGGATGGTCCGAAGTTGTGCAGCGAGATCCGCCGCGGTTTCGGACTCGGGGACGCGTGATCTCTTGCTCATGATGCGAGCATATCAGATATGCAGTTTACTTGTACAGTTTATCTGTATAGATAGACGTAAATTATCTGGTCAAACTTCACGGGCCCCACACAAGTAATGAGAAACGCCGCAGAACGTAGTTGCGACAGTAAGCAAGTGATAAGTGACTCGGGGCTGATGCTCCCTCCGGAGTCGCACGGGGAATGATCCCGATCATGCCGGACAGCCGGTTCCACTTTTCAGTTTCTCCGGCCAGCCGTTCGCGGTCTGCGCGGGTGAGCTCGTAGTACTTCGCCTTCCGGATGTTTTCGCTCTCGCCCCATTCGCTGGAGATGACGCCCTGATATTCCAGCCGGAAGAGAGCCGGGTATAACGTACCCTGTTGGATCAACAACTCCGCCCCCGAAAGCTTGAACGGTGCAGGATTCGTTCAGTAGCCATGGAATCCACGAGTATGTATTGGATTCCCGTGTACCAGATTCTCAAAGCGCGAGGGCTTGAAGTCTGTCTGGTAAATGCGCAGCATGTGAAGAATGTGCCTGGCCGAAAGACCGACGTTTCCGATTGCCAGTGGCTGCAGTACCTGCATTCCGTAGGTTTGCTGCGTTCCAGCTTTCGGCCCGCTAGGAGAGATTTGCGCCGTTCGATCACTTTGGAGACATCGAAGCAGTTTGATCCAGATGGCCGCAGAGCACGTCCTGCATATGCAAAAGGCTCTCGATCCTCCTCCCGGCTTGTCCTTCTGGATCACTTCGGTTCCGATTGCCCAATTATGTCATCGGAGAATCATTTATACTTCTGCCACTACGCCTGTCTCAAAGCTCTCCCACAGAGCATGCCGGGGCCGGGTTGTTCCATGCAATTTCTGGCGGTTTGCGAAGCGCGATATGGATGATGTTCCTTCGGGCAGCGAAAAAACACGTGTTCCAGGAGAAGTAGCGCCTCGCGGTGTGGGAGCAGCTCTTTCTTCGAATCCGCCTGAAAGCACGACGCCTCCTCCGCCTCGCGATCAGCCCCTAACGCCGCGAGATTCCGAAGCAACGGGACGAAGTCCGGAGACGACAGTCGAAGGCATCCGGCCGCGCAAGGACGAGGCGGCCACAATCATCAGCGGCGGCGCCACCATCGTTTCGGGACCTTCTGGTCGCCGGAGCCCCCCTCCCGAAGGCGTGAACGCGATTCTGCTGCAAATTGGGACTCTTCTTGGCAGCCGTTATGAAATTCTCGAACTCCTCGGTGAAGGTGGTATGGGAGCCGTGTACAAGGCCGCCGACCGCGAGGTGGATCGAATTGTGGCCCTGAAAGTCATCCGTCCCGAGATGGCTTCGAATCCCGAAATCCTGGCCCGTTTCAAACAGGAGCTCCTGCTCTCATCTCAGGTAACCCACCGCAACGTGATCCGGATTTACGACCTCGGCGAAGCCCAGGGCGTGAAGTTCATCACCATGGAGTATCTGGAAGGCGAGAATCTCCACCAGATCCTGAAGAAGCGGGACAAGCTGGAAGTTGCGGAAGCAGTCGACATCATGGAACAGGTGTCCTGCGGGCTGGCTGCCGCCCACGCGGTTGGAATCATCCACCGCGATTTAAAGCCGGGCAACATCATGCGCGACAAAAGCGGCCGCGTGGTGGTAATGGACTTTGGATTGGCTCGCACGTTCTCCGGCGATGGAATGACGCAAACCGGCGCCATGCTGGGGACCATCGAATATATGTCTCCGGAGCAGGCGCAGGGCATGGACGTGAAGGCCAGCTCCGATATCTTTACCGTCGGCCTGATCCTGTATGAGTTGCTGGCCGGCGTCACACCCTTCTATGCAGAGAGTGCGATCGCGAGTTTACTGAAGCGCACGCAACAACGCGCCATTCCGTTGGCGGATGTCGATAGGAATATCCCGGGGACACTGAGCAATATCGTCGCCAAGTGTCTTGAGAAGGATCCGGCAAACCGCTATCAGAGCGCAGAAGAACTGGATGCGGATCTGTGCGCGTGGCAGGGCAAGGGCGGGAGAAAGGTTTCTGCTTCGTCGGCGCGGCGGCGCATGAACCGTATACGGGAGCTTCCATGGCCGCGTCTCGCAGTCGCGGGCGTTCTGATTTTGGTGATCGCAGCCGGAATTGCCTGGTACGGCATCAGGAGACAACAAGCCACGAAGTCACTGGCGCATCGCCCGGTTTCGGTGCTGGTTGGCGACTTTGCGAACCATACCGGCGATCCGGTTTTGGATGACACGCTGGAGCCGATGCTCGGTGTGGCCTTGGAAGGCGCCAGCTTTATCAACTCCTACAGCCGCGGGGATGCGCGGAAGCTGGCCAAGAAGCTCCCGAATCCCACGGACAAACTCGACGAGCAGTCAGCGCGCCTGGTCGCCGTAAACCAGGGCGTCAACGCGGTGATTACGGGCGACATTAGCTTGCGAGGCGACCAGTACGATATTTCGGCGATCGCCCTGGATGCGGTGAGCGGTGCCGTGATCGCAAGATCGAACGTCACCGTTACCGATAAGCAGGATATTCTGCGCGACCTTCCCCAGCTGGCGGCGCCGATTCGAAAAGCTCTCGGCGACACCACGCCCGCCTCAGTCCAGTTCGGCGAGGTCAGCGGAGGTTTTACCGCTGCATCTATCGAGGCCGTTCACCAGGACGCTCTCGGTGTTGAAGAACAGTTCGCAGGCAAGTTCCAGGAAGCGTTCGATTCGTTCCAGAAGGCCGCGGAACTGGATCCGAAGTTTGCGCGGGCGTATACCGGCATGGCGGCCATGGCCCAGAACCTGGGAAGAAACGATGACGCCGTCAAGTACATGAAGCTGGCGATGGAACACGTGGACCGCATGACGGAGCGGGAACGCTATCGCAACCGCGGGCTGTATTACCTCACCACGGGTGACTCGCAGAAATGTGTTCAGGAATTCACGCAGCTCGTCACTCACTATCCCGCCGATCGCGTCGGTCAGAACAACCTTGCTACTTGCTATACGCAGTTACGCAATGCGCCGAAGGCACTGGAAGCGGCGCAACACGCAGTGGAGATTGTCCCGAGGGGGGTCGGACCGCGGCTGAACCTGNNTTGTCCCCAAGGGCGTCGGGCAGCGGCTGAACCTGGCATTCATCAGTGCTTTTGCCGGAGACTTTGCCGCGAGCGAAAAAGAGGCGCGCACCGCGCTGGCCATCAGTCCGTCGGCCGCGCAGGGATACCTGGTGCTCGCCGAAGCGCAAGTCGGGCAGGGTCAAATCGACAAAGCGGCCGAATCGTACCATCAGCTTGAGAAGTTTGGTCCGCTGGGCTCATCGACCGCAACTGATGGACTTGCTGATCTTGCTGCCTATCAGGGGAAGTATGCGGAGGCAGCGCGCATCCTTGCACAAGGAGCCGCTGCGGATGAAACGGCCAAGATGACCGATAACGCTGCGAGAAAATACGCGGCGCTTGGGAACATCGAGGAATTGCAAGGGCACAATGCGGCAGCCCTCTCTGACACTGGCAAGGCATTAGCCAACAGCCAGTCCGTTCCGATCAAGTTTCTGGCAGCGAGTACCTATGTCGATGCTGGAGAGCTCGCTAAAGCGCAAAGGCTTGCGACGAGCCTCTCTTCCGAACTGGCAAGCGAGCCACAGGCTTACGGCAAGATCATCGAAGGGATGATCGCACTGAAGCGGAAAGACGCCAGGGAAGCAGTTAAGCAGATCACGGCCGCAAATAACCTGCTGGACACTTGGATCGGCCGATTCGAACTTGGACGCGCCTACCTCGAAGCGGGAGCGTTCACCGAGGCTGATTCAGAGTTTGATCAATGTTTAAAGCGCCGTGGCGAAGCGATCGAACTGTTTGACGATAACGTGCCAACTTATGCCTATTTTCCGCCCGTGTATTTCTACCAGGGACGCGTGCGGGAAGGTATGAAGAGCGACGGGTTCGCGGATATTTATAAAACCTATCTAAGCATCCGCGGGCAGTCGTCGGAGGATCCGCTGGTTCCCGAAATCCGGCACCGTATCGGTCAATAAAATGCCTCTTCCTGGCATCGTCGATCCTGCATGCTTGGCGAGAATTGCAGCCTCCTGAGATGCTTGGTGACGAATCTCAGGCAACGGCAGCTGCTATCCAATCTGGAGGAGATCCAGCAGAAGCTCTTGCGCTGTTCGACCGTCGAGGATAGGGGCATACGGAGCCGCCCAGGGCGATGCCCTCAAACCTCTTAGGATTTCGAGGGCAGCCACTGGGTTCAATCATGCCCCAGCTAGAAATTCGCGCATTGCCCCTGTTTCTTCGAAGCGGTGTTGCCGCTGCCCGTTATCGACGAGTTGCTCTGGCAAAGCAAGATACCGGTGACTTTGTTGCTCGTAACCTGCGTCGGAGCCGTGTTGCCCTGGTCCGTCAAATTCGCGCCGACCGTATTCAGCGACAGAACGGATGAAGCCGAGTTGCTTTGGTCAATGAGATTCCCCTTGACCAAATTCAGAGTCACAACTGATGCGCCTGCGTTGCCTTGATCTGTCAGGCTTCCGTTCACCGTATTTCCGGACAAAGTAGTCGACGCCGTATTGCTCTGATCCGTCAGGCTCCCATCGACGGTGTTACCGGTCAACCCGATAGCCGCCTTGTTGGCTTGCAGAACGAGGCTGCCGCTGATGGTGTTGCCAGGACAAGAGGTCGAACCCGATCCGATCACCGCGGCTGTCCCAACGCTTTGAAGCACCAGGCTGCCTCCGACGCTGGTCCCGCAAATCTGGTTCTGGGCCGCGCCTGTGGGTATGCTCTGGACCGTGAAATTGCCTTTGATTGTTGTCGTCGGGCCGATGGAGAAAGTACCACCGCTGACTATAAGGTTGCCGCCGACGGTAGCGCTGCCAAGAACGACGTTGCCTCCCGTCTCTGTGATGTTCCCCGTTGCCCCTCCGCCCACGAAGACGCAGTTCTGTGTCCCGGCGACGCTCAGGTTACCTTGGAACGTCCCGCTGTAAGCGCCGTTGCAAGCACTGCTGGAAGCGGGAACCGATCCAGTGAACGCAACGATGAGCGTGCCGCTCACAAAGCTGAAAGTGTATTTGGCCGATGCCAGGGTTCCCTGGCTTGCGAAGATTGGGTAGGAGCCGGGAAGGCTTGTGACAACCGCCGCCGTGGTTAGGCTCGGGCTGCCGGTTACCGCCGTCGCGAAGGAGTCGCCATTGACATACCCGTTGTAAGCAGCCGTAAAGGTCGGATTCGCCAAACCGTAAGCCCGCGAGGCATTGTTGGCGGTCACGGTGAGAACGGCCTTTTTCACGGCAAAACTCTGCATGCTGCCCGTCACCGCCCCATAGTCCGTCGTCGCCGTGGCGCTTGGCGTCAGCGTGCAGGTTCCCGCTCCAACAAACTTCACCACGCCGCTCGACACCGTGCATATCGTCGTCGTGCTCGAAGTGAGCGACTCGGTCGGTGAGCCAGCTGCCTGAGTAGGTGTACGCCGGCGTGAAGCTGCCGCCATACACCGCACCCGAAGGAAGATTGCTAATGATGATCGTCGCCGTCGCCGGGTTCACGGTGAAGCCCTGCATGGTGCCGGTCACCGCCGCATAGTCCGTCGTCGCCGCGGCGCTCGCCGTCAGCGTGCAGGTACCCGCACCAATGAAGCTCACCCCGCCGCCTGAAACCGTGCACACCCCTGTTGTGCTCGAGGCGACAGACTCTGTCGGAGTGCCGGTACCCGAGTACGCGTACGTCGGCGTGAAGTTGCCGCCGTAAACCGCGCTCGTTGGCAGGTTGGAGATGTTGATCGTCGCGGTTGCCGGCTGAATGGTCAGCGTGCCACTCACGTAAAGGAATGAGTAATTCGCCGCGGACAATGTGCCCGTCGATACCGTGATCGGATAGTTGCCTGCAGCGCTTGTTGCCGTAGCCGTTGTGGACAGCGCAGGTGCGCCGCTCACCACCGCAGGGTTTGCAGTGGCCTCACCGTTCACAAAGCCACTGAGACTGTATGTCACGCCTAGGCTTGGAGTCAACGACGGGAGCGGCAGCCCATACGCACTCGTGAGGTTACTTGCAGTCACCTTAAGGACCGCCGGGAAAATGGTGAACGACTGGGTCACCGAGACGGCGCTATACGACGGGCTCGCTCCCGGGGCCGATGCCGGGGCCGAAGCCGTGATCTTGCACACGCCAACTCCTGAGATGGTACCGCTGGTTGAGCATGGCCCGGAGGACGTAAAGCTGACCGCCGCCCCCGAGGAGGACGTTGCACTCAACGAGAAAGTGTTGCCGTACTGCACGTTTGGCAAGGTCGCGAAGTTGATCGTTTGCGATGTCAAGCTCGAACCCTGCGGCAGGATCGTAAATATCCCTGACACAGCACTGGCCGCGTTGTAATAGGGGGAAGTGCTCGCTGGCGATGGGTTCGTGCCCGATTGCGACGCGCTGATGGTGCAGCTTCCCGTGCCGCTAAGTGTTACGGTGGCGGAGGAAACGCCGCCGGCGCCGTTCGAAACTGGCCCGACCGACAGGCTGCCGATAGCGCAATTTCCAGTCGCGCTGAAGTTCACCTGCAACCCATTTGGAAGACCGCTGGACATGGCAGTCGCGGTGACAGATTGAGGACCTGGGAGTGTGACGGAACTCGGTAAGGGGCCCAGGGTAATGGTCTGGTCAATCGTCATCACCGCCGGCGGCGAGGGTGCGCTCTGGCGTTGCGTAGGATCGAGTGTTACCGGAGCGAGGGTGGTCGTTATTGTATAGGCGACCACGTCTCCCGGAGTCGTATCCGGGTTTGTGTCAATGAACTCCGTCGCCGGTGGATTTCCATTGACACCGCTGACGCTGCCTATTGCAATCGGCGTGCCGCCATTCACACTGCGATAGATCGTGTAGGTTTGAACGACACCGAAAGCCGGCGCAGTCCAATCGACCCTGACACCCGCCGGTATCGACGTCTCGGTGGGTGAAGACGGTGGGCGAACGATCGAGTTGGCGGTTTCGTAAGTCAACTCGGCGGTGGTTTCGCCGCCGCTGCCCAGAGTTACGTTGCCGCCACTGCCCAGTGCTATATTGCCGCCACTGCCCAGTGCGATGGTGCCGCCGCTGCCCAGCGCGA
>PLKY01000078.1 GCA_003140785.1 Acidobacteriaceae bacterium
CTGGTTCCGCCATGCCGTTGATGTGGGCCCACGCTGAGTACATGAAGCTCCTCCGCTCCACAGCCGATGGCAAGGTCTACGACGCAATTCCGGAGGTTGCCAAACGTTACCTTGGCGAACGCGGCAAGAGAAAGCAGCTCGAAGTCTGGAAGCCGAACCGCCATGTGCGCTTCATGCGAGTTGGTGAGATCCTCCGCGTGCAGGGCGAGACCGCCTTTATTCTTCACTGGTCGAGTGACAACTGGAAAACTGTGCAGGACACGCAGTCGAGTCAAAACTCACTTGAGATCGACTATGTCGATCTTCCGGATATAGCCACATCGTCGGGCACTTGCATTCACTTCACCTTCTTCTGGACTAAGGGCAACCGCTGGGAAGGGCGGGACTACTCAGTCGCTGTGCGCTAGCGTGCCTTCTTTTTGGGTCAGGATAGACTCTGGCGGACACCAGCACACCGTCGAAAAGGTTGTTTGCCCAAGCGAGGCAGGAGTTTGAACCACTCAATCGGCGAAACCAATCCAAAAATTCCGAAAAGAACGGCCCGAGGCTCGTTCAAACGCAACTGGCGCCTCTATATTTTCGAAGCCATCGAACTCGCCATCTTCATGATCTCGGCGTGCGTGTCCACTGTCTTTCTCTTCGATCCCACCTATCCGATGCCTCATTTCCTTCCGAATGCGGTTTTCCGCCGGGTCCTGATGGGAATTGCGATGGGTATCACGGCGGTCCTTATCATTCGTTCGCCCATGGGAAAGAGGTCCGGTGCCCATTTCAATCCCGCGATTACCATGACCTACTTTCGACTTGGCAAGATCGATGCATGGGACGCTTTTTTCTATGTGGTGTTCCAATTTTTAGGTGGGGTATTTGGAGTGGCCATTTCGGCACTCCTTCTGGGTAAAAGCCTGGCCGATCCAACCGTCAGATACGCCGTTACGGTCCCGGGACGATGCGGAACTGCAGCGGCTTTTCTCGCAGAGCTCTTTATGGCGACGGTTCTCATGGGGGTCGTTCTCTCGCTGTCGAATCGGCCTTCTCTGGCAAACCTTACCAGCTACTTCGTCGGAATCCTGATCGCCCTGTACGTCCTCTTCTTCGCTCCCGTATCCGGCTTTAGTATCAACCCGGCCCGAACCACGGGATCGGCGGTCTTTGCCCAAGTCTGGACTGCTGAGTGGCTCTACTTCATCGCGCCTTTGCTGGGCATGATGATCGCGGCGGAAGTCTATCTTCGCATCTATGGCGCGGATCGAATCCTCTGTGCGAAGCTGCATCCCGACCCAAAGTACCCGTGTCCGTTTTGCTGCCACTATCCCTTCCATCGTCACCCCTGGGACCATGACACGCCAATCGCCGCAACCCAACTGCTTCCTTGATTGCGATGTATGGGCCAGCACCTGCGAGAGGCGGAACATTGCGGAGTTTCGACGAGTGAAGGGCCGATCGCATCTTACCAGCATGGAATATGATGCGATCATCATCGGCACCGGAGCAGGCGGAGGAACCTTGGCTCTCCATCTCGCCCAGGTCGGCAAAAAAATCCTTATCCTTGAGCGCGGTCCCTTCATGCCGCAGGAAAAGCTCAACTGGGATACTTCCGCGGTATTCCTCGACAACCGCTACCACACCAAAGAGACCTGGCAGGACAAGGAAGGCAACCCACTGCACCCTCAGCAGTCCTACTTCGTCGGCGGCCAGACCAAGGTCTATGGCGCTGCTCTGTTTCGCATGCGAGCCGAAGACTTCGGCGTCATCCAGCACAAAGGCGGCATATCTCCCGCGTGGCCCATCTCCTATGCCGATATGGAGCCTTACTACACGCGCGCTGAAGAACTCTTCCAGGTCCACGGAGACCTTGGCACCGCGCCCCCAGTGCGCGGCGGATACGGCTCCTCCTTCGACCCCACCGAGCCATTTCATTCCGGGAAATATCCCTATCCAGCATTCGCCAACGAGCCGCGCATGCAATCCATCGAATATGACGTTCGCAAGCTGGGTGTCCACACATTCCCGATTCCCCTTGGACTTAAACGCAACGAAGCCGATCCCCTTGCCTCGGAATGCATCCGCTGTGATACCTGCGACGGCTATCCCTGCCTCGTTCACGCCAAGTCCGATGCCGACATCAACTGCATCCGGCAGATCATGCACCTGCCCAATGTCACTTTGATGACGAACTCACGCGTTACCCGCCTCCTTACCAACAGCACTGGCACCGCAGTCACCGCGGTGGAGGTCATCCACTCCGGCGGCGGTAAACCTTACGGCTCTACGCCCGAACCCGCCGAGACCAATGCTCCTCCGGCATCGAACAACGGCAACACCGCGATCTATACTGCAGGCTTTTTCGCCGTATGCGCCGGCGCGATCAACTCGGCGGTGATCCTGCTTGCCTCGGCCAACGACAAGCACCCCAACGGGCTTGCTAACCGCTCGGACCAGGTAGGCCGCAACTTTATGTACCACCAGGCTGAAGCCCTCCTCGCCATTTCTACCAACTGCAACGAGGATAGTTACACCAAGACATGGGGCACGAATGATTTCTACCTCAATGACTCCGATCCCTCTTACCCATTCCCTCTCGGGCAGGTGCAGCCTGTCGGGAGCTTCCACTTCGAGATGATGAAGGGCGATGCCCCGCGTCTCACTCCCAGCTTTGTGCTGGAGGGAATGAAACACCACGCCGTCCCCTGGTGGCTCACAACGGAAGATCTTCCCGATCCGGAAAATCGCGTCACACTCCGCAACACCACCCCGCTCTCGGTAGAAAGTCAGCAGCCTGGCCTCGTCGGCGCTCATCCGTCCGGAGACACTGGCCGCACCAACGAATCCGAGCCTGTCACGGATGCTGCGCCCACGCGGATTCAGCTCTCTTACACGCCAAACAATGTCGAGTCATTCAACCGCCTGAAAGACCGCTGGGTCGACGTACTGAAGAGGGCCGGTCACGCAACTACTTCGGTTCCGCTCCATGCCTATTTCAAGAAACGCATCCCTATCGAGGGCGTGGGGCATCAGAACGGCACCTGCCGCATGGGTAACGATCATGCCACCAGTGTGCTCGACCCGCACTGCAAGACCCACGATCTCGACAACCTCTATGTTGTGGATGCCTCCTGCTTTGTTTCGGCGAGTGCGGTCAATCCCTCGCTGACCATCATCGCCAACGCCATACGAATCGCAGACCATCTTCTGGCAGAACGCCTCAGCTAAGCAACGAATTTCTTACCCGCTTCCATATCTCGCCGCTTCCTGCCATGAGCACTATTGACCGGAGTGGCACTTCTTGAGTCGTTAGGCTGGACTCGATCCCTTGTCGATCCGGATGCCAACGCAGCGGGCCGATGCGATGTTTTGATTTAGAACAGCAATCGGAGGATCACGGTCGCTCCATTCCATATTCGACCGGGGGATCACATGATCAAATTCGATGCAGCGCATGAGGCGGTTCACCATCCGCCGGACCGACGATTTCGGATTTGGATCAAGCCATCGTTTGTCGTAGTCCCGATCTGTCTTGGGCTTATTCCTTTGCTATTGGCCTGGGGACAGGCGGCGATCTTCGGAATGCCCTATCTCGCGCCCCTTCCCAAATTTGATCCAGCCACTTTCACCGGAGTGCATGGCTTTCCCTGGTGGCTTCGTTGGGCACACTTCTTCAACTTCGTTTTCCTGATGATACTGGTGCGTAGCGGTCTATCGATTCTCGTGGACCATCCACGCCTCTATTTCAACAACGACTGCACGCCTGGCTCGGAATGGATTCGTTTCACGCCATTGCGTGTGCCTACAGACCGCATTTGGACCGCAAAAGACGATGCACGTTACATTTCTCCGATCTTCGGCTTGCCAGGCTATCGCCATACCGTGGGAGTGGCGCGCTCTTGGCATTTCATCGACGTGTATGGATTCATCCTCACGGGTCTGATCTTTATACCGTTGCTCTTTGTATCAGGACAGTGGGCGCGGTTAGTGCCTGACTCGTGGACAGTGTTCCCGACGGCGTGGAGTACCTTCGTCCACTACGCGAACTTCCATTTTCCACCCGAACCGGACGGATTCTTTGCCTATAACGCCCTTCAGCAACTGGCATATTTCTTCGCCGTCTTTATATTCGCTCCCATATCGATTCTCGCAGGCGCTTCAATGTCGCCGGCCATGGTGAACCATTTCCCATGGTTCCCGCGCGTGTTTGGTGGGAGGCAGGGCGCCCGCTCGATTCACTTCCTGATGATGCTCTGCTGGGTCGGGTTCCTTGTCGTGCACGTCACGCTGGTGATTTTGACCGGGTTTGTGCGGAACATGAACCATATCGTGCTGGGAACGGACAATGACCATTCCTTGGGCATGCTTCTTGGCTTTGTCGGCCTTGCGGCCGTGGTTGGTTCGTGGATAGCGGCCCACTACATCTCTTGGAAGGCGCCACGCCTGTTGCAGCAAATACAAAAGGCGATCTCGCTTCCTCTGCGCCTGGCTACCCTCAATCGGCTCAGCCCGCGAAACCGGTATACGAAGGACCAGATCTCGCCACATTTCTGGCCGAATGGCAAGATGCCGGTACGCGAGGACTGGAAACAAATGGCCGCGAACAACTTCCGCGACTTCAAACTCAAAGTTGGCGGCCTCGTAGAAAACCCGGTGCAGTTGTCGTTGGCGGAAATCGATTCATTGGGAGAAGAAGAGACCATCACAATGCATCACTGCATCCAAGGTTGGTCGGGCATCGCGCAATGGAACGGCCTGCCTATGAAAAGGCTGATCGAACTGGTGAGACCGAAGCCATCGGTGAAGGTGGTAGCGTTCTACTCCTTCGGTGAAACCCTCTATGGTGGCGTGTACTACAACACCCAAAGTCTGGAGAATGTGCTGAAGCCGGAGTGTCTGCTTGCCTCTGCTATGAATGGCGCGCCGCTTCCAGTGGAGTACGGTGCGCCGCTCCGACTGCGCGTGGAGAACCAACTGGGATACAAGATGGTCAAGTGGATCGAGCGGATCGAATTCATCGAATCCGAAAGGAGCCTGGGTGAAGGCGAAGGTGGATCCAATGAAGACCAAGAATACTTCGACCTGCTGCCGAACATCTGACACTCGCTGAACTAAAGGCTGATTTCTATGCCCGCAGCCCGCCGGCAAACTGTCGCGATACTCTAGTCCTGCAGAGTCAGGCGCTATCGCAGAGGTTCCTCAGGATATATAAGCTTTCCCTTTCTTGTCTTCAGAAATGGAGTCAGTCGATGTATAACGGCAACGGTACGGCTCATAATATCCCGCACTGTCCATCCTTTTGTCGTCAATGCATCAGCAATAAGCGAACGATGGCAGCGCCACGGCACAGCCTCGGCACACATGATCGCAGTTTCTCCCGCACTTGCGATTTTAGCAAGCGCTTCTAATCCTCCTGAAAACTCTTGGGTAGCCATGTAATCGGCGAAACCGCGAAATGAAGTGTTGCGCCAGCCTAGGTTAAGCGAATCCTTTCTTGCATGCCGCAGGCCGCCAAGTTCTTGAATGTGTTCATAGCTTATATGTTCCTGTTGCAAGGAATGCCTGAGCATATCGGTATTAAACTGAGGATTGTGGCGTGACCTAGGTATCGATCTGACGTCTACAATTCCTTTGACGCCATGCGCCCGTAATAATTCCACAAATTCATCGATCGATCGCGTGGAATGACCAACCGTAAAAATGCATGGTTTTTTCATACTTACACCTCTCGGTAAACATGAGGTCGCCGAGATACAAGTAAAGCGCACCTTTCGCGCATGAAGCTCTGGCTATTCGTGCTCGCAACGACGACGCGGCTCAGAAATACCTCGGGTCTCGTAATCTCGAATTTCCCTTCTGAAAGCGAGCCTGTTGCCCTGAGGATATGGGAAGACTAGCATTCATGCGATCTTGAAGTCCGCAATGCTTTTATGGAGGACCGTGCATCTGAGGTGAGACACAAAAGCCGCTCTCGTGTGGCATATTGCGAGTAGAGCCCGCTCGCATGCTCTCATGAGAGTCAATTCGCCCCAGCCTTTATTTGAATGAGCAGCATTCTGACGGGGGATTTCGCTGAGATGCCGTGAGTCAGCATCGGAGGCATGTAGACAAAGGAGCCTGGCCCGGCGTTGACCTTATCCTCTCCCAACTGGACCTCAGCTGCTCCATCCAGAAAATAAAGAATGGCGGGCGTTGGGGCTGAATGTGGGGAGAGTTCCTGGCCCGCCGAGAAGCCAAACAGTGTGACGTTTACTTTTTCGTCCTTGTGCAAGATGCGGCTCAAGATTCCGTCTTCTGGTGGTGCGAGCTCCTGATGCAGATTTGCAAGAAATGTATAGTCCATCGATTTCTCCTTCATGTACGTCCATAAGGCTAGGTGTGGTGGCTGACTTCACCATCAAGGCGGGATTGCCTTCATCGAATTCGCCGCGTCGAAATCGCCCCGTTGCGCTGAGATCGGATTGATTCTGCGGCGATGATGCGGTTTACGCTCGGTCAGTTCTGGAGAGCAACGCCCTTGAGAGCCGCATCAGGACCATACAAAACATCACCAGGACTCCGGCAAGCACAATTCGTGGGTAGAAGGCGTTGTCTCGAAAGATTTCGACAATAAGAATGAGGCTGGCCAGCACAAACAAGGTTACCGACATTGCGCGATGAAACCGTTGCATTCCGTACTGCAGATCGCCGGTATTCTTGCGTTCAATCTCGCGACCGTTGTCGGAATCGGTGCAATGCGACTTGCATCTGCAAGCATTACAGGTAGATGCCGGTGCGCGATAGATGACCGAACCCTTCGCGTGATCGACGAAGACCGGAAACAGGTGCTGGAACTCCGGACATCTCCACATGTCCTTTTCTGCATAGTAAGTGAATCCGGTTGTGCTGATGCTCAACGAGCGTCGATGCGCATGGCGCGCCGCGAATTCCAGCAAAAGGGCCGCCACTCCCAGAAGTACTGCGTATCCGAGCATTAGCATGAATTCGAGAGATACGGCTTGCACGGTTTAGCGCTCCTGCGGTTGAGCGACGACATCGGTAAAGAGAATATCCTTTGGTTCCTCCAGGGTGTCGCCCTTCCGCATGTAGCGAATCCCCAATGCAGAAATATAGAGAATTGGAAGTGCTCCGCCCAAGATAAAGACGACGTCACCAGGCATGCGTAGCCATTCCAGAACTGAATTAGCGTGGTTGCCGATGTAGTCGAGCGTGCGGGCATCGTAATAGCTCACGCTGATGGAGTGATAAAGCTGTAGGATTCCCAACGGGAATAAAGTCGCAAAGACCATCCATGCGAGGCCAAGATTCAATGACCAGAAGCTGATCCGCGCAGCCTTGTCAGACCAATGCTTTTGCGGAATGATGTAGCGCAGGCAAAAGAGGGCTAATCCGACCGACAACATTCCGTAGACGCCCATCATGGCCGCGTGTGCGTGATTCGCAGTCAGAGCGGTGCCGATTTCGTAGTAGGAAACGATAGGCAGGTTAATCAGAAAGCCGAACACTCCGGCTCCAAGAAAGTTCCAGAAGCCCACCGCAGCCAGGAACATCACAGCCCAGTAGTGGGGAAAAGTGGTCGCTGACTTGCTCTCTTGGACAGTTCCCAATTGGAGGAAGCTCCACGCCTCCACTGTCAGGAAGGTTAGCGGTATGACTTCAGCGGCAGAGAAGAACGCTCCCAGAGCCATATGGAGCGCCGGCTCCCCCGAGAAGTACACGTGATGCATAGTGCCTACGATTCCACCGGCAGAGTACAAAATGACGTCGAGATAGATCATTCGCAGCGCGATGCGCTCGTGGACTACTCCCAGCAATACGAAGATGTACGCCACGAGAATCGTCGTGAAAAGCTCCAGAAAGTCTTCTACCCAGAGATGGACGACCCAAAATCTCCAGAAGTCAGTTGTGGTGAAGTGCTGTCCAGGATTTGCGAGTAACCCTACACCATAAAACGCCGGAATCGAAAGTGCCGAAAAGAAGAAAAGCCAGGGCATGTTCCCCACATGTTCGGAATTGAGACGCCCGCGAAGTCCGCGGTACAGGATCACAACCCAGAACAACAATCCAATCGTAAGGAGAATTTGCCAGACGCGGCCTAGATCGAGATATTCGAATCCCTGGTCGCCAAACCATATGCTGTGGGTGAGACCCTGAATGCCCGCAAACTCTCCGGCGAGGCTTCCAACTACGACGACAACGAGTGCGCCCAATAAGCAATATGCAAGCGTTTTCTGGCCGCGGGGCTCGCGTCCGGAGATCATAGGCGCAAGGAAGATGCCTGCTGCGAGATATGAAGTGGAAACCCAGAAAATTGATAGCTGTACGTGCCATGTACGGACAATGTTGAAGGGTAGAAATCTTCCCAGGTCAATTCCGAAGAAGCTCTGCAGATCGGCCCGGTAGTGCTCGGAGGCGCCTCCAAGCAGTGTCTGAACCAGGAACAGCGCAGCCATCACAAAGAAAAACCAAGCACACGCCTTTTGAGCGGGAGTCAGCATTACCTCGTCCGGAGCGCGGAACGACATGCTCTGCTGTTCTCGTCCGTGCCACCCAAGAAGATTCCAACGTCCAAACGAGGCCAGCAGCAACCCTGTCCCGCCAAGAAGCGCAGCGAGCGACA
Organism: Acidobacteriaceae bacterium; assembly: GCA_003140785.1. GTDB lineage: Bacteria > Acidobacteriota > Terriglobia > Terriglobales > Acidobacteriaceae > Telmatobacter. The sequence continues at coordinate 8,606 of PLKY01000078.1, forward strand.
GTACACTCCACACAATCGCGTCCGCGGTTGCATGATTTCCAACCAGCGGTTCCGGAGGCCAATTATTGGTGTAGGAATACGAGTGGCCAGGCCGATCCGCCGCAGCTGCCCACGCAGTCCAACTGAAGAAGGCCGTAAGTTTGCGAATCTGTTCGGGATCGCCAATCGCATTCGGGCGGAGACCGAACTTAGAGGTTGGATTGCCAAAGAAAGACGCATAATAGGCCCTGCACTCCTCGAACGCTCTGGCCTGCGCATCGGTGTAGATCAGCGTTCCAGTCGTGTCGTCGTATCGGTTCGCCTTGAAGTCTTGAATCGTGCGGGCTGCCGCGGTATCGGCATTCGTTTCGCCATAGATGCGGATGCTGGAGAGTGCAGCGCGATGAAGGTACTCTGTCGTGAAGTCTGGCCCAAGATAAGCGCCATGACCAAAAATCGATCCGTATTCCATCAACCCGTTTCCGAGAAAGATTCCCTGGCCAGCCATGATGTCGGCGCGCGTGAACAGGGTCAGTCCTTTGGCGTCCTTTACGACCTGAGGAATGGGCGGCTCATCGGTATAGGTGTAGTACGTGAGGATACCCATGATGAGAAAGCCGACAATCAAGACGATGCCTGCCGCCTGGACCCAACTGTTGGCGATCATGAGCGGTCGTTTGCTAGCCATCTGCATTGAACCTCCAGAGTCAGCTGCTGGAACCGGACTGTGATGGGGGGAGCGGCAAACCTCAAGCCTAATTGCGCGGGCTCTCACCACAATAGTTCGTTTGTACCTTCCGGGGAGACAATTGTCACGTTGCGGATGTTCCCCAGGGCGACCGCCGTTTCATTTGCGCGGATCGGACACGCGAAGTTTATGCTACGTCAGGGACTTTAAATGAGGCGGCGCTGGAGGGCGTGCATCACTGCCTCGAGTCGATTATGCGTGCGTAATTTCTGGTTAATGTGGTGAAGATGATTCCGAAGCGTCTGTGGGCTGATACCAAGCGCTTTGGCAATTCGCGGGGCTGTGGCACCCACTGCAAACATCCTGAGAATTTCGAGTTCCTGCGAGGATAGGGCTGCGATCGGCGCAGCTCCGGTGATGGCGTCTTCCAGATTAGCCACTTCTTTGGAAATGGCGACCATGCGGCTGAAGACCTCCTCACGCTTCTTTTGCGCGCTGATGTCACGCACAAGATGAACAAGAAGCGAC
>PLKY01000177.1 GCA_003140785.1 Acidobacteriaceae bacterium
AAAAGGTGCGCTACCGCTACATGCTTGAGGGATTCGATCGCGACTGGACGGACGCCGGCGCGCGGCGCGTTGCCTACTACACGAACATTCCGCCGGGGACATACACGTTTCGCGTGCAGGCAGCCAACAACGACGGGGTGTGGAACCTGCAGGGCACGGCCTTGCAATTTGAGTTGCTGCCGCATTTTTATCAGACCCTCTGGTTCTTTCTGCTGCTGACCATCGCTGCCGGGGCCCTGGTGGCAACGCTGTTGAAGCGGCGCTTGCTGCACGCCGAGCGTGAATTCAAGGCTGTGCTTGGGGAACGCAATCGCATTGCGCGAGAGATTCACGACACCCTGGCGCAGGGCTACGTTGGCATCTCGGTTCAATTGGAAGTGCTAACCGAACTCTTGCGGCATAACAAGGTGGACGCTGCCACGAGACAGCTGGATACGACGCGCACGCATGTGCGGGAAGGGCTGGCCGAGGCGCGCCAGTCGATTTGGGCACTGCGGTCGCAGGACTCCGGAGAAAAGACTTTGCCGGTGCGATTGAGACGCGTGACGGAGAGAACTGACGGCCATGGTATCGAAGCGAAATTCAGCGTCTTTGGGGCCTATCGGCCACTTTCGCCGCGCATCGAGCGTGAAATCCTGCGGGTGGCCCAGGAGGCCATCCATAATGTAGAGAAGCACGCAGGCGCGCAGCATCTCTCCGTTCGTCTGGATTATGGGCCGGCAGAGATCGCGCTCGAAGTGCGAGACGACGGGCGCGGCTTCACGATCAGCGAGAAAGCTACATCGGAGCCGGGCCACTACGGCTTTACGGGAATGCGGGAGCGTGCAGCCGCAATTGGCGGCACACTGGAAGTGACAAGCGGACCGGGAGCGGGAACGTCGGTGCGCTTGCACGCGCCGGCGCCCAAAGAGGGGCCAGGCGAGGCATCACGAGAGGCGGAATAAAAGTGGAACAAGAATTGATTCGCATACTGGTGGTGGAAGACCATCATGTTGTTCGCCAGGGACTGGTGGCGTTGCTGAACGTTGTGGATGGAATTGAAGTGGTGGGAGAGGCCGCCGATGGCGTCGAGGCTATTGCGCAATATCGGAAGCATCAGCCAAACATCACGCTGATCGATTTGCGGCTTCCACGCATGGGCGGTGTTGACGTGATCCAGCGCGTTCGCATGGAGACGCCGCAAGCGCGGTTCATCGTGTTGACGACGTACGACGGAGACGAGGACATCTATCGTGCCTTGCAGGCAGGGGCGCGCGCGTACCTGCTGAAGGGCATGACGAGCGACGAGCTGATTGCGACGATACGCACTGTGCATGCGGGAAAATCGCACATTCCGCCGGCGATTGCGCAGAAGCTTGCGGAACGAATGGGCACTGAAGAGCTGACGCCGCGTGAGTTCGATGTGCTGGAGCAGATTGTGTATGGAAAGAGCAACAAGGAGATCGCTACCGAGCTTCAAATCTCGGAAGCCACGGTGAAGACCCACATCAACAGCTTGCTGGGAAAGTTGGGCGTCACCGATCGTACGCAGGCGGCGACGGCCGCGATCCAGCGTGGCATCGTCCCGCTCGAATCGCTCAAGAAAGCGAAACCATGAAACAGAGGATTTGTTCGGCTGTATTGCTGTTGTTGCTCTTTCCGCTGGCGCAGGGAGAAAGGACTATCTGGCGTCAGGCGACGGATGCCGAGCTGGCTTCACTGCTGCCCACGCGCGCTCCTGTCGAGAAGGAACACATTGAGACCGAGATGCGCACGGCGAGCGGCATCGTGAACAGTCAGGGGCGTTACGTTGCCGGTGTGGTGTTGATCACGGCAGGCTACTCGGCGGATGGAAAATATTCGCACTACCTGGTGGTGCAGGCGCCGATTCGCATTGGCGGCGTTTCGTTGAAGCCCGGCGAATATGTATTTGGGTACACGCATGCGGGTGATCTGCTCAGCGTGCATTTCAACGAGGCGGCGACGGGAGCGCTGGTGGGCACGACAGATGCGCATCTACTCGCCGGGATGAGAGGCATCACGAGCTTGCGCATCTGGCCGCCGGGAGCGAAGGCGATGATTCAGATTGGGCGGTTTGGGATGCCGTATGTCCTTGGTAGGGAATAGGGAGTAGGTGTAGTAGAAAGTAACGACTGCTAGCTTCGCAACTTTCTCATCATCACTACAAGCATGCGGCCAACCTGGTTAGCCAGGTCCTCAGTGATTTGCAGAGCTTCTTCCGATCCGAAATGCAATCCTCGAGCGATCACAACTTGCGTGAGTACTTCGCAATTTGATCCATGTGCGTGTCCAAGAAACTGAACGTATTCGCCTTTGGTCGCTCTGCCATATCCCTCGGCAATATTGCTTGCGACGGAGACGGAAGCCCGTCGAAGTTGGTTGGACAGACCAAATCGCTCGGAAGGTGGAAAGCACGCTGTGAGTTTGTAGACCGCCAAGGAAAGCTCGACTGCCCGCTGCCAAACTACGAGGTCTTTGAACGAACCTCTCAAGCTTTGGTCTTCGGCTCGCAAGCTGCTCACCATTTGCTACTCCCTACTCCTATTCCCTACTTCTGCGCGGTCAACATTGGCTTGGGCGCGGGCGGATTCACTTGCGCATTGAGAAAATCGGTCAGGTCGTTCACGTCCTGCTCGGTGCCGACCATCGGCGGCATGAACTTCTTGTAGGGTGAGTCGTCCTTGTTCTGGTGCAGCATGACGATGAAGTTGCGAATGTTGGCGCGGTCGCGCCCATCGAGCAATTGACGAAGGGGCCGGTAGCCATCGAGGGTGTGGCAGGAGCCGCATTCGCCGCGGAAGATTGCTTCGCCGCGTGAGTAGTTTGTGGTGGCTACGCCTGCGCTGCCCCACACCCAGTTCGATGTGACGAGATAGCCCTGTGCGTTGATGCGGCTCACATAGGGGACGCGCACGCCATTCGAATACATCCAGCGCCCGATGACGTAAGGCTTGCGCAGCATTTCGCGGCTGTACTCGCCCGCGCCGGTAACGATCAGTGCAAGCAGCAGGACGGACATTGCATGCGAAAGATTGAAGTCGGTCGGATTGCGATAGGCAAGGAAATAGGCAACGCCTACGATGGTGGCCGAGGTGACGATGATAACCAGAGCCATCCGCGTAACGGTTGAAAATGTACCGGAGTTGATGGTGTCGATGCCCAGGGTGAGCAGGGCGCGCTGCGAAGCGGGAACCATGAAGAGGTACCAGACCATGAGGAATGGCGTGGCGACGAACGAGGGAACAAGCCAGGCTACGCTCCACTTGACCATGCTGGTTTTGAGGGTCGGCTGCTTGTCGCCGTCCATGCGGCTGGAGGTGATGAGCGCCCAGACGCCTGCCAGCGAAGTGCAAACGCAGACGCGGAGCAGGAGACTCGGCCAATAGGTGGGATTGAAAAAGGCATTCCAGAATTTGCTGGCCTCGTGTCCGGTGCCCGCAACGGCAAGCCAGGTATCACCCGGCGTCAGCATGAAGGCGAGAATGCCATTGATGATGATGAGCGTCGCGGCCGAGGCTCCAGCATAGACCCATCCCACGGTGAGGTGCAGCTTTTCGTCGATGCGGTTCCAGGTGTAGTAGTACACCGCCGCCGTAGTGAGCTCGACCAGGAAGAAGACCCATTCCATGGCCCATCCAAAGACGAAGTTATGGATGAGCGTGCTGGTGGCTTCGGGATGCGTAAGGCCAATGGCGAACCAGATGCCCACGCCCGAGACGGTGCCGAAGACGCCGGTAAGAATGAAGAAAAACTTCGAGTGGCTGATCAACTGCTCCAGCCACCCTGCGCGGACAGCAGGGTCGGCGATGCGCATCGCTTTGCGTTCGGCCATGGGAAGGTAAAAGCCGCCGCCGACCGCGAATTGCGAGATCATGACGTGGAAGATGGCGATGATGCCGATGACCCAGCCCGAGCCAAGATGCGGAATGTACCAGAAGGGGTAATTCATGTTTACTCCAGTGGACAGTGAATGAGGGAAGCAGAGAGACAGAGAAACAGTTGTCAGCCGCTCTTGATCTTCAATTGATCCAGGAGCGCGAAGAGCATTTTTCCAACTTCATGTGAAAGAGCAACTGGTTGGTCAAAGAGGCTCGAATCTCCCAGGCCCAACAAACTTGCGATCTCCAACTGCGTCTGCAACTCGCAGTTTGAAGCGCGTGCGATGAGAAGAAAGCGCTTGAACTCAAGCCGGTTCATGCGTCCAAACCCTTCTGCGATATTGCTTGGAACAGAAACAGCTGAGCGCGTCATTTGGCTCGTGAGCCCGAAGACTTCTTCGCGTGGGAAACCTTTGGTCAATCGATAAGTCGCAATCGTCAGTTCCATCGACCTTTGCCACACCTTGAGATCCCGGAACGATTGCACTTTCGAATTTGCCGTTGATGCCTTCACTTGTTTCGGCCTGCCGACTTCTGTTTCTCTGCTTTTCTACTTCTCTGTTTAACTGTGCTACCGAATCGTCCAGTAGCCGATGGCTGTTGTGGCCAGCAATGCAAATACTGCAATCAGGCCGAAGTAATGTGCGTTGCGGGCGCGGCGTCCGGACGCTTTGTTCGCGTCGTAAAACGGAATGAGAACCCACAGCGCGATGCCTAGGGTGAAGATGAGGAGGCCTGCAATTTCGCCCGCTTCGCCGGGCATGAAGGAGCCAAGCAGTTTGAGCATTTCAAAGGGGCTCATGAAATACCATTCGGGATGAATGCCCTGCGGAGCCGGCACAAGCATGTCTGCCTGCTTGCCGAGAGACCACGGAAAAACCGAGGACAGCAGCGCAAGAATGTTGAGCGCGATCAGCCACATCGCAAGATCTTTGCGCAGGAAGTTGGGAAAGAATGGCATCGTCTTGCGCTGGAGGATCGATTTGGCCTCTTCAGCAGGCGGCATGGCGTTGCCGTGACGCTGCACCAGCCAGAGATGGAAGCCGAGCAGCGGCAGAAACAGCGCGGGCAGCACAACGACGTGGAGTGCAAAAAAACGTTGCACCGTGAACTCGTTGACTTCCAGGCCGCCACGCAACATGTTGCCGATGATGGGGCCGATCCACGGAATGGCCGCGGGAATTTGCAGGCCGACCTTGGTGGCGAAATAGCTGAGGTCGTCCATGGGCAGCAGGTATCCGGAGAATCCGAAGACCGATGCGATCCCAAGCAGCGCCATGCCGCTGAGCCAACCGAACTCGCGCGGCTTACGGTAGGCCTTCATGAAGTAGACCGAAAACATGTGCACGAGGATCGAAAAGATCATCAGGTTGGCAGACCATGAATGCGCCGAGCGGATGAGCCAACCGAAGTGCATCACGAAGGTGATCTGGCGAACCGATTCGTAGGCATCGGCGCCGGGATGGTAATAAACGAGCAACAGCACGCCCGTGAAGCACTGAACCAAAAATAGGAACAGCGAGATGCCGCCCCAGTAATACCAAAAAGATTGCGCGTGGACCGGGACGGTTTTGTGGCGCGCGAAGGCAGCCAATTCAGTCAGGCCCAGGCGCTCGTCAACCCAGTCGTAAATGGAAGCAGTCTTTGAAGTCATGCTGTCATCCTTGTGGCGTTAGGTACGGGAAACGTTGACGCCGGTTTCGTTCACGGCGACTTTGAAGAGCTTGAGCGGCTTTGGAGGCGGTCCGCTGACGTTGGCGCCGGTGTAGGCGTTGTAGACGCCGCCGTGGCATCCGCAATGGATGCGGTCGGCCTGCGGCTCGTATTGCACGGTGCAGCCGAGGTGCGTGCAGACTGCCGTCAAGGCGATCCAGCGGCCGTCCTCGTGATGGATCAGCATGGCGGGTGCAGTGCCGAACTTGAACATGAGGACCGAGCCAGAGGGAATTTTTTGTGCGTCCTTGAGGGTGACCTCAGTGACCGCAGTCGCGCTCGATTCCATCTCTTCAGGCGAAGCGAGATAACGATAGATGGGATAGGCGAGAGCGGCGGTGTAGCACAAACCGGCCGCACCGGCAGAGACGAGGAAGGCGCGGCGCGACGCTTGGTCACCGGGTTCCGCAGTCTCCTTGACGATGGGAGGAATGTTCAAGACTTGGCTCATAGAAACCCTTTCGCGCGATCAGGCCGCGCTCTCCATGACTTTCTGTGCGCGCGCCACGACGGACACGAGCCACCCGATGACACCGAGGCCCGCAACAAAGAGGACCAGGAAGAGGCCGACAACCGACCAGTTGGTGACCACAACCCGATCCCAAACATCGAATCCCTTGCTGAGCAAGGTCAGGTCGCGTACGGCATCGCGATAGACGGTGAATGTGATCTCGACAAGCAGGGCTACCAAAGCGCTCGACCATCCAAGCCAACCTGCGGCAATCTTGCCGAAGCCTGCGAAAACAGCCAACAGAATCCGACCACCACCAGCGCCATCCAGCCATATCCGGCAAACGCGGCGAAGTGATACAGGGGATGCGTTGCAAGGCCAGCCTTGACGGCTTGCGGCTGCACACCTGCGGCCCACAAACCGGCGAAGAGGTAAACGATGCCGAAGAGCGCGGCGACTTTGCCGCCGAGACCAGCGACGAATTTCTTTTCGTCTGCGCTGAAGGTGGAGCGGCCTGCGAGATAGACCATCCACAACCCACCGATGAAAAGCCCGCCTGCGAGCATCAGCAACCAACGCGGCGTAAGCGTGGGGTCTCCGGTGGGAAGAAATCTTCCGGCAGCGGAAGCGGAATACATGTCACGCCAGACTTCGGGGCGCAGCATCAGGGTCATGTTGGTGGAGAGCAGGCGTGCGATGAATCCTGCGAGAAGCCAAGCGCTGAGACCAACCCACCATGCGGATTTGCCAGCGTCGAGCCGCGCGGAGAACCGGTAGAGCAGCCAGTAGGTCAGCATCAGGATGCCGATGATGGAGATCCAGTAGACACCAATCAAAACGCTGCTGGTATAGAGGGCGCGGCCATAGAGCACTTGTGCGAACAACAGAGGTGGCACGCCGAGATTGATCACGTAGGTCATCACGACGGTGAGCCTGCGCGCAATGGCCCGTGCGGCAACATGCGAGTGCGCAGAACCGCGAAAGAGGCTGAGCAGCACGGCGAGCAAGAGGCCACCTAGCAACATCTCAACCGCGACAAAGTGAAGCGAGAGCGTAACGATGTGGAGCAGCTTGAAGAGCCAGATCGGCGCGGGCAAAGGAATGGGATCTACAGCGGGAAACGATTGCATGACGTCCTGGTGCTTCCTTTCGCTTCATCAGCCGTTCTGGTTATCGGCAACCCGCCGAGAAAAAGAGAGTCCGGTCCGATGCCGTCCGCGGTGGTGAACTCTCGTGCCGAAATGGAAGACGAAACGAGGGAAACTTGCGGAGCGGCTTAATTTGGACTGTTATTCTCCAATTTCCATTGGAAAAGCAGATTTATCCGACGAGGTAAACGAAGGTCTGTGACGGGTGATACACAAGTCGGTGACACCCTCAGCTACTCTGCGGTCGAGCCTCTCGGGTTGAGGGTTGTCTGCGTGGGAGCCGCGCCCGAATGAATCACTCTGCGGAGTCGAGCCATGAAGAAATGCAATTCGTCCATGCAACTGACGCGCGCCGCAGACTATGGCATCCGAGTCATGGTGTACCTGGCCTCACTGCCGGACAAGAAGCGAGTGCTATTGCCGGCATTGGCCGAGGCGACGGACACTCCGGAAAGCTTCTTGTCGAAGGTGCTGCAGGCGCTGGCGCGCGCGAAACTGATTGCTTCCTGGCGCGGCAAAGCCGGTGGGTTCGCGATCTTGCCGCGCGGACGCGAAGCTTCGATGTACACCGTGATCGAGGCGATCGACGGCCCCATCTGCCTGAACGTTTGCCTTGCTGACGGAAGAAGCTGTGAACGAATGGACGCCTGCCCCGCACACCCTGTATGGGCGAAGGCACAGCGGGCGATGCTGGAAGTACTGACAAAGGCTTCTATTGCTGCGATGGCACTTAATGTGTCCGTGCGAGAGCGCCCAGCAGCAAGTGGACACTCACTTTTGCCCACGATTCGCTGAAAGTACTGATCGCCCTCCCCCCGCCGGGTGTGGCGGGCTTTGATGGCTGGTTGAGAATGTACAACCGGCGTCGCCTTCGGGGACGTAGAACGGCGAAGCTGCCTGCCGCTTACGCTTCGACCCAAAATGAGATCCGTATACTGGCAGCAATGTTCCAGCAAATGCGTCGAGTGGCCGTTTGGGTATTCGTGGCGGCGGGACTCTTAGGATTTCTTTGCGCGCAAAACAAATCTTCGGGAGCGGAGATTTCGCGGCTGCAGAACGCGCCGGCCCAGGCCGCACAGTCCAGCGGAGCGTCTGAGTCTCCGCACGCCTTTCAACTTGACGCGCAGGGCAGGCCCATCACCGAGGGCGGCTTCGTGAAGAGCGGCCCGGTCGTCTTTGAGGACATCTCAGAGAAGGCCGGGCTGACAAAGTGGACGCATAAGATGGGCACGACGGCGAAGACCTACCTTGTCGAGACAAAGGGTTCTGGCATCGGGTTGATCGACTACGACAACGATGGATGGCTCGACATCTTTTTCGTGAACGGTTCCACGTTTGATGCGTTGGACGGCAAGGAAACGCCGCCGCACGCCGCGCTCTTTCACAACAACCACGACGGAA
>PLKY01000245.1 GCA_003140785.1 Acidobacteriaceae bacterium
CTGCTCACGCCCGGTTCGGCTCTAACGCTGCACTTAGTGTATCATTTTGCTCAAAAAATCCAGCATGGATTCTCTTGGGCCTTCCCGTTACGAAATGGGTAGACTGGCTAGCTGTTTCAAAATGAACCTTATACGGCGTCCGTTGCGGGGCTCTTCCCATGACCTGTTGCCAAGGGGCTTGGCCAACTGTTCGCGCTGTCGGAGTTAGCACAAAACTTTTGAGACGTACGCCACACGCGATTTGCATCTGGCCCTTGTACAATTGCCGCTAACCTGATTTGGGGTGGAGCACGCTTAGGACAATGGGGAGCATGTTCCGTGCTTGCGGCCGGTGCTGACGAGACCGGACATCAGGAATAGCTTAAGCAATTGAGAAAAGCTAACGGCATCCTGCAATGAGGCTTTTTGAGCGAAACCAGCGTTAAGGTGCCATTTTTGAATTCGACCAGGGTCGCCGGCTCCCTGGTGGTCGCGTCGACTTGAACGCTGCGGTTCCGGGTTACATCAACTCTGGTTTCGCTGTGGGGAGTGAATGGGGATGGCTGGTGGGTGTGTAACCGGGGCCAAAAAAGAAAACGTTCTCATCGAGACCGCTGAACGCGTTCGCATCAGGGCCGGTGATTGCACGGTTACGCTGCTTCCCCAATTCGGGGGCAAAATCGCCTCCATTTGTGCGAAAGGTCACGAGCTTCTGCAGTCGCAGCTGGCTGCCGTGGCGCCGCGGACACGCACCATGGCCTTTGATTCGAGCGATGCGAGCGGTTGGGACGAATGTTTGCCGTCGGTCGCAGCTTGCCGGGTGAAAACGGAAGCTGGCGTTGTGGAGATTCCCGACCACGGGGATCTTTGGCGGGTGGAGTGGGAAAAAGCAGGGATTAGGGAACAGGGAGCGANNGATCAGGGATCAGGGATCAGGGGTCAGGTGGTTTCGTTGCGTGGGGAATGTTTCTCTTTGCCACTGGCTCTGGAGCGAACTATTGAGCTGACCGAGTCGGCGGAGGGCTGGGTTCTGCAACTGGACTATTCTCTGACTAATGTGGGCAAGGTTCCGGCGCCTTGGTCCTGGGCGGCGCATCCGTTGTTTGCCGTAAATGCGGGTGACACGATTGAGCTTCCCGAGTCGATTGCCACCTTGCGAATCGAGGGGTCGGGCGGCGGGCGTCTTGGAGCGGCCGACGAACATGTGGCATGGCCGGTGGCAAGGGGCGCCAAGGGCGGAGAGGCGAATCTAAGCCTGGCGAATCTGGGCGTGGTGCAGGGTCGCCGTTCGCGGATCGCAGACAAGCTTTTTGCAGGCCCGCTGGGGGCGAGCGAGAACTGGTGTGCCTTGCACCGGCGGAAAGCGGGGTTGCGCATTCGCGTCGGCTTCGATTCTGCCGCTACGCCGTATCTCGGGTTATGGCTTTGTTATGGGGGCTGGCCCGTACGGAAGGGACAGAAACAGATGTGTGTTGCCATGGAGCCGGCGACGGCGCCGGTCGATTCCCTGGCGCAGACGGGCGAGTGGTCGCGTGTGCTGGGCCCGGGGGAACGCTACGCGTGGCAAATGCGCGTGGCCATTGAAATCGTTTAACTTGTAGTTATGCACGATCCTGCCGCATTGCGCGCAAAGCACCTGGCCCGCTTCGGGACTGAGCCAGCGGTGTTTGTCGCGCCTGGGCGCGTGAACTTGATCGGCGAGCATACCGATTATGCGGAGGGATTCGTGATGCCGGCGGCGATTGATTTCGCCACGCTGGCGGGGATTTCGCCGCGTTCGGACGGCAAGATTGTGCTCTACGCGGAGAATTTCTCCGAGGAGCGGACGTTCAATGCCACGGCGCTTCCTGCCAAGGCTTCGAAGCATTGGAGCGATTATCCGTTGGGTGTGGTGGCGATTCTCGCCGGGGAAGGGCAAAGAATTCCGGGGTTCAGCCTGACGCTGTGGGGGGATGTGCCGCTGGCGTCGGGGCTGTCGAGTTCGGCGTCGGTAGAGGTTGCCACGCTGCTTGCCGTTACTTCACTGATCGGGGTGAACTATCCGGGACCGGTCGTGGCGCGTCTCTGCCAGCGGGCGGAGAACGAATTTGTCGGCGCCAATTGCGGCATTATGGACCAGTTCATCTCCGCCAATGGGGCTGAGAATAACGCACTGCTGCTCGATTGCCGCGACCTGAGCTTCAAATTAGCTCCGATTCCACCGGGGGTGGCGTTGGTGATTGCCAACACCATGGTGAAACATTCGGTGGCGGGCGGCGAGTACACCAGCCGGCGCGCGCAGGTGGAAGAGGCAGCGGCGGTGATTGCGCGGCATCGGCCGGAGGTACGCTTTCTGCGCGATGCGACGCTGGATGATTTGGCGCGATGGGGTGGGGAGATGAGTCCCAATGCGTTGAAGCGTGCGCGTCACGTGATCAGTGAGAATCTCAGAACCGTGGCGGCGGCCGATGCGCTGATTCATCATGACCTGGACGAGCTTGGCCGGCTGATGGCCGAGGCGCATTTGAGCTATAGCCGCGATTTTGAGGCCAGCTGCGTCGAAGCCGACGCGATGGTGGCGCTGGCGCAGGGACTTCCGGGGCTGATTGGTGCGCGGCTGACCGGCGGTGGATTCGGCGGCTGTACCATTAATCTGGTAGAGCGCGAACATGCGGCGGCGTTTTCCGAGGAACTATCGGCGCGCTATGCGACGGAAACCGGAATTGTGCCCCAGATCCTGATTTGTCACGCCTCCAGCGGGGCGCACAAGATCAATCAATAGATACATCCTGGGTCAAATCGAGGACATCTTACCAGTCAGGTTCGGCTCAGCCTCGTTTCGGTACGACAAAAGTAACCGTTCCTATAGGTGAACCGTAGTGGGTTCCTGTGCGGATAATTCTGTCATTCCTTGCTAGAATCGTTCAAAGATATCACCGATAAACGAAATGAGAGACGCTCTCTCGTATTCGAGAGCCTTTCTGTATTTCGGGTGTGAACGCATATTGAAGAACGAACAGGGCCACCAGAGAGACAGCAATGGAAAATTCAATTAAACCGTTTTCTTATGAGACGTTTCCTGTTTCAGGTCTAGTCGCGTACTTCTCGATGGAGATCGCGATCAACCCCTTGATGCCTACGTACTCCGGTGGATTGGGCATGCTTGCCGGGGACACGCTGCGCTCGGCGGCGGATCTGGGGGTTCCGCTGGTGGCGTTTACGCTGGCGCATCGCAAAGGTTATTTCCAACAGCATCTGAATGGATCGGGCGAGCAAAGCGAAGAGGTGCAGCCATGGAATCCCTCGGATTTCTGCAAAGAGGAGCCAGCACGGATTACGGTTTCAGTTGAAGAACGCGTGGTAACGGTGCGCGCCTGGCGCCACGAACTTGTGGGGCGTTACGGACACGTGGTGCCGATTTATTTGCTGGACACGGATTTGGACGAGAACGCGGGCCTGGATCGCGGCCTGACCGATCACTTATATGGCGGAGACACGAATTATCGCTTGCAGCAGGAGATTGTGCTGGGCATGGGTGGGGCGCGCATGGCCAATGCGTTGGGGCTGACTGTAAACGTGTATCACATGAACGAAGGCCATGCTGCGCTGCTGACGCTGGCGCTGCTGGAGGGCCAGCTCGGCGGTGGTCCGCTGGGGGCGGCAACGGAGTCGGACATCGCACAGGTGCGCCGCAAATGCGTGTTCACCACGCACACGCCAGTTCCAGCCGGCCACGATCGATTTTCGATGGAACAGGCGAGTCGCATTCTCGGCGGCGACCGCGCGGCGCGTCTGGAAAAGCTTGGTTGTTTCCACGAAGGTTTGCTGAACATGACCCTGATTGCGCTCCGTTTCTCGCGCTACGCCAACGCTGTGGCCATGCAGCATGGCAAGGTTTCACGCGCGATGTTTCCGGAGTTTCCGGTGGATTCGATCACGAACGGCGTGCACGCGCCGACGTGGGTGTGCGAGCCGGTGCAGCAGATGCTCGATGCGCATGTTCCAGCATGGCGTCGCGACAATCTCTACCTGCGCAATGCGATCGACCTTCCGGAGCAGGAGATTCTGAAGACGCATATGCGCGCCAAAGAGGTGCTTCTTGCCGAGGTGGCGTCGCGCACAGGGCTGGTGTTGAACCCGCGCGTGCTGACTTTGGGCTTTGCGCGCCGCGCTGCGACCTACAAGCGAGCGAGCCTGCTGTTTACCGACCCAGAAAGGCTCTTGAAGATCGCGACCCAGGCGGGCGGGCTGCAGATTTTGTATGCGGGCAAGGCGCACCCGCAGGATATTCCCGGCAAGGCGCTGATTCACGATGTGATCGAAGTCGCGCGCAAACTTTCGAACGACATGCTGCGCATTGTTTATCTCGAAAATTACGCTTGGGACCTTGGCGCGCTGCTGACTGCGGGCGTGGATGTGTGGGTGAACACGCCGCGCCGGCCCTATGAAGCTTCCGGCACGAGCGGGATGAAGGCAGCGCTGAATGGCGTGCCGAGCCTTTCGATTCTAGATGGATGGTGGATCGAGGGCTGCATCGAGGGCGTGACGGGATGGGCGATCGAAGATGGAGCAGACGACGCAGAAGAGTCGGTCTCACTTTATAACAAGCTAGAGAGGGCAGTGGTTCCGCTCTATCGCGACGTGCCGGAGAAGTGGGGACGGTTAATGCGGACCACGCTGGCGTTCAACGGCTCGTTCTTCAATACCAATCGGATGGTGAAACAGTACACCCGCAACTCGTACTACCCGGTGAATCTGATTGAGCCGGCCAAGGTGGAAGAGGCGGCCTACGCGGATTGATGTAGGCGTCTTTTGACAGGAAATGGTGTGCAAAAAAGGCGAGTCCCGCGGGGCTCGCCTTTCTTGGCCATGAAGTAGGTCTACTTCCAGCTCCGGCCCGCGCCACGCGAAGCCACTGCCTGGACGGCCAGTCCTCCCCTATAATTTGATCCATTCCATGCGAAGCATTTTGAGAAGGGGTTGGGGTTGGATTCAGCGAGTGCGATGGCTCCCGATCTAGCGCGGCCGCTTTGTGTCGATCTCGACGGCACACTTATCAAGTCCGATTCGCTGTTCGACGCTTTCTGCGAGCTGGTGCGAAGGAATCCTTTCGCGGCTTGGCGCGTTCCGCTGTGGATGATGGGAGGGCGTGCGCGGATGAAGATCGAGATCGCGCGCCGTGCCCCGCTGGAGGCTTCGCGGCTGCCCTACAATTTGCAACTGCTGCGTTATCTGCAGGCGCAGTGGCGCGAGGGGCGGCCGTTGTATCTTGCGACTGGCGCCGATGCGGGGCTTGCCGAAAGGGTCGCCGCGCACCTGGGAATCTTTCAAGGCGTGCTGGGGACCGAGGGCAAGATCAATCTGACTAAATCGAGGAAGCTTGCACGCCTTAAAGAGCGATTCGGCGAGTTTGATTACGTAGGCAATTCGGATGCCGATGTGGTCATTTTGGCCGGTTCTCATGAAGCGATGGTGGCCAACCCGACACTTGGCCTGCGGCTGGCGTTGCGCATGCGGCACATTCCGGTGTCACGCGTATTCATTGACCGGCGGCCCGTCGGACGGACTTTGGTAAAAGCGATTCGCCTGCATCAGTGGGCCAAGAACGTGTTGCTGTTCGTGCCGCTTCTGCTTTCGCACAAACTCACTGCCCCATCTGCCGTTGCGGCGATCGCGGCATTCTTCTGTTTCTGTTTTATGGCGTCGGCGAATTACCTCGTCAACGACATGCTCGACATCGAGAGCGACCGCCGGCACCGCTCGAAACGGTTGCGGCCATTCGCTGCCGGCGATCTATCGGTCGCGGGCGGGATTGCCCTGTCGCTGGCGCTGATTCTTGCTTCCGCAGCGCTACTGCCAGTGCTGCCGCGGGCCTTTGCGCTGTGGCTGGGCCTGTACATTGTCGCCACTTTGAGCTACTCGCTGTATCTGAAACGCGTCGCGGTTGTGGATGTTCTGCTGCTTTCCGGGCTCTATACGCTGCGATTGCTGGCGGGCGGCGCCGCGACGGGAACCGAGATTTCGCCGTGGCTGGCAGGGTTTTCGAGTTTTCTGTTTCTATCGCTGGCGATGGTGAAGCGGTTCAGCGAGATTGAAAACCTGCGCGAGATGGGAGGGACTGCCACGCACGGCCGCGGCTACCTGGTAGCCGACATGGAGCAGATTCGCAGCTTTGGAACGTCCAGTGCGTATGCTGCCGTGGTGGTTTTCATGCTCTACATCGCGCGGCCGGATGTAACGGAACTCTACCGGCACGCGACGCGCTTGTGGCTGATTGTTCCGCTGCTGATCTACTGGCTGAATCGCGTGTGGCTGCTCGCCTCGCGCGGGGAGCTGGATGACGATCCAGTGGTTTTTGCGATGCGCGACGCCATGAGCCTGGCGGTGGGCGCAGCGGTTGCGGTTTTGGCGCTGCTGGCGAGCTGATGCACGCGGACGCCGGCCCACAGAATTGATACGACAGGCGTTCGAGGAGCTCGAAGGTACTCATCATGCGGCATCGGCGATGGGCGGAATATGCATCCTTCAGGGGTGGTTGCGCGTCATTAGAACGTGCACTCGGGCGGCCGTTCAGTGCCTCTCCAGAGGTGTGTCATCACCTACCATTTATCATTGTCTTTTGAGTTGGTTGATGTTGGAGCGGCACGGAAAAGCGCGTAGCCGGTAACCAACACGAAGGGCCGTGCGGCCCTGGAACCTTTTTGAACCGCTGTCTGCCCGTTTCGGGGTGAGCGCGCATTGTGTGGCGCGACCCTTTCCACCAGCTCCCCCGGTGGCGAGCAAACCGGCTCTGGAGCGAGTACCCGTCCTATGATGTGGATTGTCCGGCTTGCGCTGCGGCGGCCTTACACTTTTGCCGTCTTCGCGCTCTTGATTTTGATCCTTGGCGTTTACAGCATTCTGTCGATGCCGACGGATATTTTTCCAAACATCGACATCCCTGTGGTGACGGTGGTTTGGCAGTACACGGGTCTCTCGGCAGATCAGATGGCCAACCGTATCGTGTTCAACAGCGAACGCGGCATGACAACCACGGTCAATGACATTGAGCACATCGAGTCTCAATCGCTCAACGGCATCGCCATCATCAAGATCTTCTTTCAGCCGCACGTCAATATTGCGAGCGCGGTGGCGCAGGTAACATCGATCAGCCAGGTGCAGCTGCGCAGCCTGCCGCCAGGCACCACGCCGCCGTTCATCATCCAATACAACGCGTCGAGTGTGCCGGTGTTGCAGCTTGGAGTTTCCGGTCAAGGACTGAACGAGCAGCAGCTCAATGACATCGCAACCAACTCCATTCGGACGCAGCTTGCCACCATCGAAGGCGCGCAGACGCCGTACCCGTATGGAGGCAAGCAGCGCCAGATTCAGGTTGACATCGATCCGGTGGCTTTGCAGGCCAAGGGGCTTTCGCCCGCGGATGTGGTGAACGCAGTTGCAGTGCAGAATCTGATTGTTCCTTCGGGGACGGCAAAGATCGACCGCTTCGAGTACGCGATCGAGACCAATTCCGCGCCGAGCATTGTGGAGCAGCTGAACGACCTGCCGATCCGGGCAGTAAATGGTGCGGTCATCTATGTGCGCGATGTGGCCCACGTGCGCGACGGCAGCCCGCCGCAAACGAATATCGTGCGTGTCGACGGCAAGCGCGCCATCCTCATGAGCATTATGAAGGTCGGATCGGCTTCGACGCTCGACATTATTGCGGGCGTTCGAGAGAAGCTTGACAGCATCAAGGGACAGCTGCCGCCGCAACTTAAGATCAATGCGCTGTCGGACCAGTCGATCTTCGTGCGCAGCGCCATCAGCGGAGTCGTCCGCGAGGCCATTGTTGCCGCGTGCCTGACAGCCATCATGATCCTGATCTTTCTTGGCAGTTGGCGCTCGACCCTGATCATCGCGGTTTCGATTCCTCTTTCGATTCTGTGTTCGCTGGCGGCGCTGGCGGCTTTGCGGGAGACGATCAACATCATGACGCTGGGCGGGCTCGCGTTGGCGGTCGGCATCCTGGTGGACGATGCGACCGTGGAGATTGAAAACATCAATCGCAACCTCGAATCGGGCAAAGAGATCGAGCAGGCGATTCTCGATGGCGCGGCGCAGATCGCCACCCCAGCGCTGGTTTCGACATTGTCGATCTGTATTGTCTTTGTGCCGATGTTCTTCTTGAGCGGCGTGGCCAAATACTTGTTTGTCCCACTGGCGGAGGCGGTGGTCTTCGCGATGCTGGCCAGCTATCTGCTGTCGCGCACAGTTGTGCCGACGATGGCGAAGTATCTGTTGCACGAACACGACGAAGCCGAGGCAGAGAAAAAGCGCGCCAGCCGGAATCCGCTAGTTCGATTTCAATTGGGCTTTGAAGACGGGTTTGAAAACTTTCGCCGCTTTTATCTCAGCGTGCTCACACTCTGCGTGGATCACGCGGGCGTGTTCCTCGTCCTCTTCCTGATCTTTGCGCTCGGTTCGGTGGGACTGCTGGCGCCTTGGCTGGGGCAGGACTTCTTTCCGGCGGTCGATGCGGGGCAGTTCAAGATTCACGTGCGCGCGCGGACGGGAACCAGGATCGAGGAAATGGCGTCGCTGTGCGATCACATCGATACGACAATTCGCGAGCACATTCCGGCGAAGGAAGTGGTCACGATTGTCGATAACATCGGGTTGCCGTATTCGGGGCTGAATCTGTCCTATTCAACTTCGGCGCCGGTGGGCACGGCCGATGCGGACATTCAGGTGCAGTTGAGCAAGGACCATCATCCGACGGAACGGTACGAACAGAGCCTGCGTAAGGTTCTGGCCAATGAATATCCCGGCGTCACATTTTATGAATTGCCAGTGGATATCGTGACGCAGATCCTGAACTTCGGACTGGCGGCGCCGATCGACATCCAGATTGTCGGGCCGAATCTCTACGGAGATCGCACGCTGGCCGAACGGATGCTCAACGAGGTACGCTATGTTCCGGGCGCCGCGGATGCGCGTATTCAGCAGCCGTTCGATTTGCCGAACATGACGGTGAATGTGGACCGCACGCGCGCGCAGGCGATTGGACTGACGCAGCAGAATGTCGCGCAGAGCCTCCTGGTTGCGCTGAGCGGAAGCTTCCAGACCACGCCCAGTTTCTACCTCGATCCGCGCAATGGCGTCAGTTATAACGTTGCGGTCCAATCGCCCCAATACGACATTCAGTCTCTTGCGGCGCTGAAGAGCCTGCCCGTGACGGGAGCTGCGAACACTTCGACGTTGAGCACCGCGGCGTCGACAGGCGCACCAGGCTCTACGGGTGGGGTGCAGACAGCGGGGTACAGCGGCGCCCCTGGCGCTTTGAGGCCGGTGCAGATTCTGGGCAATCTTGCCGATATCGTTCCTGGCACGGAGCTCGGCACGGTGAGCCATTACGACGTGCAGCCGGTGATCGATATCTACGCCAACGTAGATGGAACGGATCTTGGCACGGTGTCGCGCGCCGTGGAGAAGATCATTGCGAACCACCAAAAGGAACTGCCGCGCGGTTCGCATTTCATTTTGCGTGGGCAAAGCGAGACGATGGATAAGTCCTACTTTGGATTGCTGTCCGGGCTGGCGTTCTCGATCCTGCTGGTGTATCTGCTCATCGTGGTGAACTTTCAGTCGTGGCTCGATCCGTTCCTGATTGTTTCTGCATTGCCGACGGCGATCGCAGGAATCGTGTGGTTCCTGTTTATCACCGGAACGCGGCTGAGCGTGCCGGCGTTGACGGGCGCCATTATGTGCATGGGCGTGGCGACGGCGAATTCGATTCTTGTGGTCAGCTTTGCGCGGGAACAGTTGGAAGTGCTGGTGGGCGATGCGCGGAGAGCCGCGCTGAATGCGGGTTTTGTGCGCTTGCGCCCGGTGCTGATGACCGCTCTGGCAATGATTATCGGCATGGTGCCGATGGCGTTGGGACTCGGCGATGGGGGCGAACAGAATGCTCCGCTGGGCCGCGCCGTGATTGGCGGACTGCTGCTGGCGACAGTGGCCACGCTGTTTTTTGTTCCAGTGTTCTTTTCGGTTGTCCATGGCTGGTTGGAGCGCCGGAAGAAGGCGCATGCACCGGTGAGGACCAGCATTGTGGATGAGTTTGACGAAACGATGGAGTAAATCTTATGGCGAATGAATCGAAACCGCAGCCGCAAGCGGCACACAATCACGAGAGCGCACCCGAACAGGCGGCCGTCTCGTCACGCTTTGCCGTCATCGGGATCGTTATCGTATTGGTGGTGACGGGGCTTCTGGCCGGATTCGGGATTTTTGACCGGATGCACAACGACCGAGTGCTGGCGGAGACGACAACGCAGCTTGCGGCGCCCACAGTGATTGCTCTCGTGCCGAAGCGAGGTGGGTCCACCGACACGTTCGTGTTGCCGGGCAATGTGACGGCGTACACCGATTCGCCGATTTATGCGCGGACCGCCGGATACTTGACGAAGTGGTATTTCGATATTGGCGCGCGGGTGAAGAAGGGACAGTTGCTGTGCGAAATTGCATCGCCGGAAGTGGATCAGCAACTGGCGCAGGCGGAAGCCGATCTGACCACAGCGAAGGCGACCGCCAACAATGCCCACATCCAGGCCGATCGATATACGGGGCTGGTCGAATCGAACGCAGTCTCGCGGCAAGACACCGACACGTTTGTCAATCAAGCAGCGGCCACCGCTTCGTCCGTGGTTTCCGCACAAGCGAACTTGCAGCGGCTGCACGAACTGCAATCGTTCGAAAAGGTGTATGCGCCATTCGATGGCGTGGTAACTGCACGCGACGTGGATACGGGCCAGTTGATCGACCAGGGAGCAGCCAAGGAGCTGTTTCACATGCAGGCGCTTCAAGTGTTGCGTGTGTATACCAACGTGCCGCAGGTTTACGCGGGGAATGCGAAGCGCGGACTCAAGCTGGACCTGACTTTTCCGGAGCACCCCGGAAAGACGTTCCAGGGAACGCTGGTGCGCACCGCCGAAGCCATCGATCCCGTAACGCGCACTTTGCTGGTTGAGATCGATGTGAACAATCGCGACGGCGAGCTGTTGCCGGGCGCGCTGGCGCAGGTGCACTTCAAGGCGCCAGTCGCGCGGCCCACATTCATCGTGCCCGCGGCGGCTGTGATTTTTCGCAGAGAGGGATTGCAACTCGGCACGGTTGTGAATTCGAACAACGGAACCGTTGCTCACCTGGTGCCGGTGGTGATTGGGGAAGACGATGGAGCGAATGTGCAGATCGTGAGCGGACTTGAGGCCGGAGATAAGGTCATTCAGGATCCGCCGGACTCTCTGATTGAGGGTGAGAAGGTCACGATGCAACAGGCCTCTGGCGGCAATCCGCAGGGAGGCAAGTAAGGATGCGGAGATCGCACATCGACTCCGTGGGTGGGGCTGATCCCACCTGGTGTTGGAGCGTGAGGGCGGCCTGCGCGCTCGTGTCGCTGATTGCGATGGGAGTCCTTGCGGGATGCAAGCCCGTTGGACCGAACTACCAGCGCCCGATTTACACAGCGCCGCCGACTTACAAAGAGACGGGAGCACCTACGGTGGTTGTGCCTCCCCCGAATCCTGAAGGCGGAAGCTGGCAGCCTGCCTCGCCCTCGGATGGCATGCTGAAGGGGAAATGGTGGGAGGTTTACCAGGACCCGCAGCTCAATCAGCTGGAAGAGCGCATTGCGACGTCGAACCAGGGACTGCGGCAGGCGCTAGAGACATATCTTGCCGCGCGCGATCAAATCGCGATTGCTCGCGCGAACCTTTTTCCAATGCTTTCTGCCGGGCCTGGATTCGAGCACGTCAAGGCGTCTTCCAATCGTCCACTGACCACGGCAACCACTGCGACGAGCTACAACGATCTGACGCTTGAGGCGCAAGGTTCGTGGGAGCCGGATTTCTGGGGGCGCGTCCGGCGCACGGTGGAAGCCGCGCACGAAAACTCGCAGGCCAGCGCCGCTGACATGGCGAACGTGGATCTGAGCCTGCAGGCGCAGATGGCGACGGCCTATTTTCAACTGCGCGGCGCCGATTCGCTGACGCAATTGCTGAATTCGACGGTGACCGATCTTGAGGGTCAGCTCGATTTAGCCGAGCGCCTCTTGAAGGGGGGAGTAGCCACGGAGGTTGACGTGGCCCAGGCGCGGACTCAGCTGGAAACTGTGCGGGCGCAGCTTGTGGATGTGGGGCAGGCGCGGGCACAGTACGAACATGCGGTGGGGACGATCGCCGATTACAAATTGCCAGGATTCAGCATTCCGTTTTCGCCGTTGAATTTGACGCAACCCAGTATTCCGCTGGGGGTGCCGTCGCAACTGCTGGAGCGCAGGCCGGACATTGCCGCTGCCGAGCGTCGGACCGCGGCCGCCAATGCGCAGATCGGGATCACGGTCAGCGCGTTCTATCCCAACATCAATCTGGGCGGGACCGGAGGGTTCGAGAGCACGCACGGCGGCACGTGGATTCAAGGGCCGAGCGCGTTGTGGACCTTGGGGGCACAGGCGACGGAGCTGCTGTTTGACGCGGGGCAACGGCACGCGATCACCGACCAGGCGCGGCGCACCTATGAGGCGCAGGTTTNNCAGCTTTCGAGCTTGCGCGTTCTTGAGAAGGAACAGGGCGCGGAGCAATTGGCAGTCGCTTCGGCCCAGCACTCACTCAATATTTCGAACCAGCGCTACAAGGGCGGGGTCACGAGTTATCTTGAGGTGCTGACTGCGGAGACGACGCTGCTGCAAA
>PLKY01000263.1 GCA_003140785.1 Acidobacteriaceae bacterium
CCGGCGGAGTCTTCGAGGTACATCAGCTCGCCGTAGCGGGCCATGCCGTTCACGATCCAGGCGTCGTTGAGGGTTCGCGGACTGACCTCGGAGCCCCACCACTGATGGGCGATGGTGTTGGCGAGGAGGCGCACGCCGGATTTATCGGCGATGCGCGAACCCATGATGCCTGCAAGCTCGGGCGCCCATGCGGCCGGGAGGGTATCATCGGGCATTTCGACGACGGTGAGGTGCGGGGTTTCTGGCGAGCCAAAGCTGTCGGTGAAGAAGTCGTATTCCCTGGCAGCGGTCTCGGCGATCTGATTGCCCGATGCCTGGTGGCTGACGGTGAGAAAGACTTTGACGTTGCCAGGGCCGGCGGTGAAGGGGCCGAGATAGCGGCCGGCGATGACGGTGCCGGGGAATCCGGGCTTGTCCCAGTTGAAGTCGAACTCGTCGCCCGGTTTGCCGCTGGCAAGGGTGACTGAATGGGACGCACCCTGCGCGCCGCTGGCGAAGACCTTCATGCCTTGTGGGACTTTGATGTGGAGCTGCGCGGTGAAACGATCGGTCATGAAGCCCGTGGTGGGGAACCAGCGCGCGGGGTAGAGCAGATAAGTGATTGGCTCCTGGATGGCGGCGAGCTTGAGGCCCTCGACGGGACCGTCTTCATTGCCGGTGATTGTGCCTTCGTAGTCGAAGGTCCAGTGGTTGGATTGGCCAGCGGCGAAGGGTTTGGACGGAGTGACGCGGATGGTGCCGTCGGCGAGGCGCTCGCCAGTGAGCAGCTTGCCGGCATCGTCGGTAATTTTGTTGATCTTGAGGGCGGGATGAAAGCCGAAGCTGACCTCGTCTGCGCTCTCGGGCGCGTTGAAGATGACCCGGGCCTTGGCGGCGATATGGTGGGTGGCCGTGTCGAGCTCGGCGTCGATGACGTATCCAGTGATGTCGAGGGCGGCGCGCTCGGAGCGCTGGGCGGACAAAGGCGCGGCGGCGAGCAGGGCAGCGGCCAGGGCGAGACATGCGGACCAAGTGCACCTATTCCGCGAGTTCCGGAAGCGGCGTGTTGGCGATTCGAGCTGGATCATGGGCTTTCTAGATTGCATATCGTTTTTTGTTCACTCGCAGATTTGGATGCGCAGAAATATTTCTCCCGTTCAGGATTGCACGGATTCCGCAACAGGGGAAGGAACGCCGAGGTAGCTGAGGGCGATGGCGGCCACCCTGTCGATGGCTCCGTGCGCTTCCGCTTGGCCTGCCGGACCAGTCTGGCCTGCCGTGTGTTTGCTCAGCAACCCGCGCACGCGTTGGAGCTCCTCCATCATGGACTGACGGGCAGGCCCATCGGGTAGCAGGGGCTCAAGGTGTTGGACGATATTTGCGGCGGTGAAGTCGCTCTGGATGAGCTCAGGGACTATGCGTTTGCCGGCGATGAGGTTGGCCATGGCGACGTGGGGCACGGTGACGACACGTTTGGCGATGGCGTAGGTGATGGGCGAGACGCGGTAGACGACAACGAAGGGGTTGCCGATGAGGGCGGCTTCGACGGTGGCAGTGCCGCTGGCGACGATGGAGGCGCGGGCGTGGAAGAGTGCTGCGCGGGCATCGTCGACGAGGTGAGCGGAGAGGTCGGCACCGAGTTTGGCAATGAACTGTGAAACAAAGCTCCGCTGGGCGGCGTTGAGCATAGGGGCGACAGGGATGACGTATTCCAGTCGGAGGGCGGACTTTTGGAGTGAGTGGCCGGCTAGCAACCGGGCGGCGGCGAGCATTTCGGGAAGGTTGTCGCGTATTTCTTTGGCGCGGCTGCCGGGGAGCAGGGCGATCCAGGTTTTCTCCGGATCGAGCTGATTTTCGCCGGCGAACTGCTCGCGCGAGATGGTGGGTAGCGGCAGGTCGGCGAGAGGGTGGCCGACGAATTCGGCCTGGACCCCGCGCTCGCGATAGAACTGCTCTTCGAAGGGGAAGATGACGAGCATGCGGTCGACGTACTTCTGCACCAGTTTGATGCGGTGTTTCTTCCAGGCCCAGAGCTGCGGGCTTACAAAGAAAAGCACGGGGATGCCGAGGCGATGCAGTTCTTCGGCTAGCTTGAAGTGGATGTCGGGAAAGTCGATGAGGATGGCGAGGGAGGGACGGCGCTCGCGGATGGAGCGCTTGAGGCTGCGGAATTCCCGGTAGATGCGGGGCAGGTGGCGGACGACTTCCGTGATGCCCATGACCGCCATGTCTTCAGCGCGGACCACGCGTTCGAGGCTGGCATCGAACATGCGCTGGCCTCCCATGCCGACGAAGGCGGCTTGTCGCCCTTGCGCCTCGAGGCGTGTTTTCAACGCGGAGATAAGCAGCGCGCCGTAGGCTTCGCCGCTGGCCTCGCCGGCGGAGATGAAGATGGGATTGGGATCGGACAATCGATGCGCCGGCTCGCGAGGCGCTGGGATCATGATAGCGGGTATGCGTGTGGCGGCGTTGCAGGAGTTCACGTGGGTGCTGATTGGCGGACTCCTATGCCGCTGCCGCTGCGAGCGAGCCGTTAGGGCGGGCGAGAGTCACTGGGCGCGGATTACTGGTGCGCCATTGTCGAGAGACGAAAGCCGCATTGCGCTGCGAAGAGAAAAAGGCGACAACATAAGCATGCTTCCGTGCAGAGGGGGATTAGAGAAGGGGGATCTCGAAGCCCACCCTGCGCAAGTGCGCGGCTCTGCGCGGAAGCTAAAGGTTTCCTGCTGGTTTGGCGGGGGCGGATGGATTTGCCGCCTTCCGTTTGGCAAGCGCGCGATTGACCCGGCCCCTGAGGGCGCTTTCGTCATCGTTTCCCGTGAAGCCCATTTTAATTTGCAGCTCACAGCCGTTGCCCTGGGGTTTCAGGAAGAGGGCGTTGATTCCCGGAAATAGTGCGCCGACGACGATGAAAGAAGCCTTCATCTCTTCACTGTCGGTTGCAACGATCTTGTAGTTGCCCGCGTTGCCGAGCGTGTCGGTCACTGCGCTCCAAAGATCGCTGCAGGGGACCGGATAGGGTTTGGCGAAGGCCGGAGCAGCAAGAAAAAGCAGAAGAATGAAGACCAAAGATCGTGCCATGGCGTGCCTCGTTCCACGGACGCATCGCGCAGTAAGAAGAGACATACGGGTGCGATTCCGCGATTCGGCCGGAATTATACGCCGGGGTTTTGCGTCGTCACTGTGCGTCGGGGCACACTTTGGTTGTAGTGCCGGGCAGCGAATTTGGGCTCAATAATTTTCCAATTCTGCCGATGACTTCGATCGGAGGACGAATCCCGATGTCTGACCTGGTGGCGAGCTTTCTCTTGGCGGCGCCGACCCATCGCCTCGCGGCTTTCGGGTTTGTCGCGGTTGCAGTGCCACTGCTCGGGATCATGGCGCTCGACATGCGGCGCGCGGCGAGGGCGTCGGCGCAGAAGAAAAATGCGACGATGACATTCATGTCGCGCTATCGAGATGAAAACGGGATGCCGATTTTCTTTGAGGCGGGAGAAGATCCGTCGACGCGTGCGGCGCATCGGGTGCTGACGCAGATGCGGCGGTCTGGCGCGGCGGACCGGCCCGGGAACGAGCGCGGGCGATAGCTAAAACGCGAGCGGCGAACTCACGATCGAATCAGTGCGCTGCGCTAAATTAATGCGGAAGCTCGATTGCCTCCAGTCCAGTCATCAATCTCAACAATTTGTGAGTCCAGTTCGCGAAAACAAATCCGCGGAATTGGATCGCTGATGATTGCGAGCGAGTGATACACTCGGCGCACCTGCCACGGGACGACAAGCGCGGATTCCCCATTGATGGCCCAAAAGCAAGGTACGACTTGGAGGTCGATGATGGAGAACCATGCGGGAGCCCCGCCGGACCCTGGGCTTGTGTTTGAGATGGTGCAGGCGCACCAACGCACGGCAGCGTTGAAAGCTGCCATTGAACTGGACGTGTTCCGGGCCGTAGGCGAAGGTCCGGGCGATGTGGCATCGATTGCGCGGCATTGCGGCGCGTCAGAGCGCGGCATTCGCATCCTGTGCGATTTTCTTGTGATCAGCGAAGTCCTGAACAAGAACGATGGCCACTATACGCACACGCCTTCGAGTGCGGTTTTTCTTGATCCGCGTTCACCGGCTTGCATGGCGTCGGTGGCACATTTCCTGTCGAGGCCTGAGGTGACCGAACCGCTGGCAAAGCTGGCGGATGTGGTGCGGGCTGGACGTACAAGTCTGGCCGGTGAAGGGACCGTGGAACCCGAAAATCCGGTGTGGGTGGAGTTTGCGGAAAAGATGGCGCCGATGATGGGACCGATGGCTGGGCCGCTTGGGGCGGTGGTGCTCGAGGGGCACGACGGGCCGATGCGGGTGCTGGATATTGCGGCGGGGCATGGGCTGTTCGGGATTGAGATTGCGAAGCAGAATCCGGAGGCTCACGTGACCGGGCTCGACTGGGCGAATGTGCTGCGGGTGGCGGTGGAGAATGCGAAGAGGGCGGGTGTCGCGGATCGCTACGAGTTGCTGCCGGGCAGTGCGTTTGAGGTGGAGTTTGGCGGCCCGTATGATGCGGTGCTGCTGACGAATTTTCTGCATCACTTCGATAAGGCGACTTGCGTGGGACTGCTGAAGAAGGTGCATGCCGCGTTGTGTCCGGGTGGACGCGCGGCAACGCTGGAGTTTGTGCCGAATGAGGATCGCGTATCGCCGCCGATGCCGGCGGCGTTCAGCATGACGATGCTGGCGACGACGGCGTCGGGCGACGCGTATACGCTGAGCGAGTTGACGACGATGTATGCCGAGGCGGGATTCAGCAATATCTCGGGGCAGCCGATTCCAATGAGTCCGCATACGGTGGTGATGGGGAGTAAGGCGATCGAGTGACGGACAGCACTGCAGGAAAACTCTGCCGGACCTAAGCTGAAGTGTTCGTGCACGAGGGTCCGGCAGGGATGGCCACAACCGAACAGTTGCCTGAGAGCTATGTTGCGGCGGAGGTGGATCCGCGCGTATTGATTCCAGTCACGCCGGGTGTCGCGCCGGCAGTGAATCCGTGGATTGTCGCCATTTCAGTGATGCTGGCGACGTTTATGGAGGTGCTGGACACGGCGATTGCGTCGGTGGCGCTGCCGTATATTGCAGGCTCGCTGGCGGCTTCGAACTCGGAAGCGACGTGGGTGCTGACCAGCTATCTGATCGCGAATGCGGTGATCCTGCCGGCGAGTAACTGGTTCGCGCTCCGGTTTGGGCGCAAGCGATTTCTGATCTCGTGCGTGGTGCTGTTTACGGTTGCGAGCTTCTTTTGTGGGGCGGCGCCTACGCTGGAACTGCTGTTGTTGGCGCGGGTGCTGCAGGGAGCGGGCGGTGGCGCGCTACAGCCGCTGTCGCAGGCCATCCTGCTGGAGAGCTTTCCGCCGGCTAGGCGCGGCGCGGCGATGGCGCTGTTCGGGTTTGGCGTAGTGGTGGCGCCGGTGCTGGGGCCGACACTGGGCGGATGGCTGACTGATACGTATAGCTGGCGGTATGCGTTCTACATCAACATTCCAGTGGGCGCGCTGGCGGTGTATATGATCAGCCGGTTTGTGCATGATCCGCCGTATGTGAAGAATGCGAAGCCGGGCGCGTTCGACAACCTGGGATTTGGGCTGCTGATCCTGTGGACGGGATGTCTGCAGGTGGTGCTCGACAAGGGGCAGGAAGATGGCTGGTTCGGCGCGGTGTGGATTCGCTGGGCGGTAATGGTGCTGGGCGTGTCGCTGTTCTGGTTCATGCACCACTGTTGGACGGCGCGCGATCCGTTGGTTCGGCTGCGGGTGCTGCGGGATCGCAATTTCGCTGTGGGCTGCCTGCTGATCTTCCTGCTTGGCTTCACCATTTACATCACCATCAGCATTCTGCCGCTGTTCTACCAAGAGGTGCTGGGGTACACGGCGCTGACGGCGGGCATTGTGGTGGGGCCGCGCGGGCTAGGGTCGATGCTGGGGTTGCCGGTGATCGGCGTGATCAGCAACAAGATGGACAACCGCTACCTGCTGAGCGCGGGATTCATCGTGTTCGGAGTTTGCACGCTGTACTTCTCGTTTGTGAATCTGGCGATTGGACCTACGACATTGCTGGTGCCGATTGTGCTGACCGGATTCGCGCTGAGCTTTGTGTTTGTGCCG
>PLKY01000071.1 GCA_003140785.1 Acidobacteriaceae bacterium
GATACGCATTCTGAGGGCAAGATCAAAGTGAGCGCAATAGGACACAATGGCTCCAGTGAGGGAGCCTCGATGTTGCCGCCGGATCCTCATGACGAGTTTCAAGAACTCTGCGCCCTTTCAACAACAGGGGAGCTGACGGCAGGGGAATGGGCGCGGCTGGAGGAACATCTCTCCGAGTGTGCCGCGTGCAGGCAGTCCCAGCAAGAGTTTGAGCGCTTTGTCGCTTTGGTGATCCCGGCCCTTGCGGAAGAAAACGGCGCTAATCTGGCGAACGAGAGGTCGCCCGGCTCCTGGTCAATCGAAGAAGCTGACGCCGAATTGATGACATCGCTGCGCGACAAGCCGTCGTCGCGGAACGGCGTGCCGATCCTCCGATCACGTCTCTCCCCATTTGGAATTGTGGGACGCTATGCAATTGCAGCGGTACTTCTTGCCGGCGTCGGCATCGCCGGCCATCTTCTCGGCGTTCGCCACGAAGTCCAATCGAAGTCGGTGGCTGCGTCTGTTCTCTCCTCTGCTCACAATGCTGCAACTCACCTTGCCGCGGCCGAAACTGCCAGAGTTTCGCAAAATGCGAAGGTCACTGATGAACCTGACCAGGATACTGTGCTGCGAGATCAGCTCCAGCTAGACCAGTTGGAGACTACACGGCTGAAGAAGATCCTGAGCCAACTCGAAGCGGAGCTAGCCGCCCGTAACGCGGACTTGAGTCGTAGCCTGCAGGAACGCGCAGACATGGAGCAGCGGCTGGCTTCGTTGCAGACGAATGCGGAAAGCCTCCAGGCAAGACTCGACCTGATCAGCAGCCAGAAGGCACAGGATGCCGCGCAGTCCCCAGCCTTCAAGACGCAAATAGATGACCTGAACTCTGCGCTTGAGGAAAAGAACAAGGTGATTGCCAAACAGCAGGAGTTACTCCGGCACGACCGCGACATCCGTGATTTGATTGCCGCCCGGAACCTCTATATTGCCGATATCCAGGACGTAGCGAAAACTGGCGATACGCAGAAGCCCTTCGGGCGAGTGTTCTACACCAAAGAGAAATCACTGATCTTCTATGGATACGATCTCGACCAACAAAAGGGCGTTAAGAGCGCCAGCGTCTTTCAGGCATGGGGGCGCCGAGTAAACGACCGGCGGCACGACGTCAGCCTAGGCCTCTTCTATCAGGATGACGCTAACCAAAAGCGCTGGGTGCTGAAGCTGAATGACGCAAAGACGGTTTCGCAGATCGATGCCGTCTTCGTCACGGTAGAGCCAGCAGGCGGAAGCCCGAAGCCAAGTGGCAAGCCCTTACTGTTTACCTACCTTCGCCTCGATCCCAACCATCCGTGATATTTGCGCGTCGATTCATCGACTCCCGTTTGAGTTGTCGACAGTTGTCGTTGTCTTCGTTGAAACGATCAAGACCGGGTCAGCATCAGTATCACCGAGTTGGGGCCGACCCATCTTTGCGTTGCGCCACGAAAGCAAAAACACTTTATGGATTTGCTCATTAGATTGAGTGAAATTAAACCGTCTTGGGCCGTGCCCAAGTGGTCATGAGAGGCTTGGCCTCAGAAATAGCGTCATACCCATAGCTCTGCAAGATTGCTTCGACCTTCCGATCAGTCATAGACCCGTCAGCTTGGGGATGATTTGTGTCGATGGCCAAGTATGTAGCATGGCGGCTTAATGCATCTTGCGCAGCCGCCAACGGGTCGATCTCTGCACCTTCAATATCAATTTTGCAAAACGCAGGCGCGCCCCATCGTTCAAAGGCATCGTTCAGGGTGATTGCCTCTACCATTACGGTAGAACCTACGCATTCTCGCAACATGAGTGAGGCCAGGCTTGAACCGATGGTTCCTTCGCAGTTAAAGGGCAGGTCTCCTGTTTTCCCAGCGACAGCGATATTGACGGCAACAACATTCTTAAGACCATGTCTCTCGATATTGCGCTTGAGAATACTGTAATTCAACGGATCAGGTTCGAAGGAGATCACCTTGCCCTCAACCCCAGCCAATTTTGAAAGCCGATAGGTCGATACCCCACAGTGCGCTCCCATATCGAATACGAGATCGCCCGATTTCGGCCGGTACCACCTGAAGTATTCCTCTATGGCCTCTTCCTCTTCCGGAAACGAAGCCATCTCGAAGTCCAGCCCGGATTTTGCGTACCGTTGCACGGTTCCGGGCCGCGAGTAATCCAGAATCATCAGGCCGTCTTGTTTCCGAGGAACGAGTGGGTCGAAATATAGTTCAAATCTCTCGGCCATCGACACGCTGTAAACAAAATGCCGTGTAGACTAAATCATGACCCGTGCGCCTTTCCGCAACCAGATCGTGCTATCTCGGCTCTCAATCGTGACGCCCCGCTGCAAACACAGCTGCTCCCCATTCGCCGCATCTGGATTGGCGCTGAAGTCGGTAACCTCGATATCGTCCTGTCGCGCTATTGGCAGAACGCGTCGATACAACTCGAACTCTCTGCAAATCTCTGAAGCCTGTAGAACATTCCGAGGCAGCACGCGAATGACATGATTCTGTTTGCGCAACTCAACGACGTTGCCGTTTCTGTGCACCTGAATTCCATATCGTTTGCCCTCTTGAGCGGCGAACCACCAAGCAAGATTCAAGACTCCCGGCAAGACAAGTAATAACCTCTTCACTCTGCTGACAAACATTCTTTCCTCTGTAAGTTCGTCGGGCGCCCGACACTGAACGTATGGCTGGGTCAGAAAACGCGGCAGCTCAGGGATCAGATCGGAATCGGTACCTTAGCTTCTGACTGACGCCTCTTTAGGGCTCCAGAGGCTGGCGGATCAATGCGAGAACGGC
>PLKY01000053.1 GCA_003140785.1 Acidobacteriaceae bacterium
CTGTTAGCAACAGCACAGAAGGCGCCCACATTTCTGAACACTTGCAGGCCGCTGGATGCCGATGGTCGGCTCTGCCTCGTAGCGAGGTGAGCATGCGCTTTCGATAAACATACAGGAGTCCGCCCGCGTATGATGCTCGCAGAGTCGGTGCATGTAGACGAAAGCGTTAACAGGTCGCAGATCCGGGTCGTGAGGCTGCGGTTCGGAGGAGATCCATGAATCGTGAATTGGCATTGAAGATCGCGCTGGCAGTGGTGGGATTGCTTTTTGTCGCTTTGGGCTACCCCATGGTCGTGTTTATCCGACAAGCGCCTGCGCTTTCTATGCAGTTCAGCTTGTACGTCACACTGGGCGTCTTTCTACTTTTGGCCATCCGCAATCCGTCGGCGAGTCGCAGCGTGATTGCCTTCACAGCATGGTCGAGTTTCGCTCACGCCGCACTCATGGGCACCCAGGCATGTTGCAACATGGTCGCACGTGGAGAACTGATCGGGGTGGCGGTTCTAGTGATTATCGGCGCCGTTTTAATCGCGCTGGCGCCATCGAAGCAGCTTGTGGAGTCAGCGTCACAACCGAGCGAACTCCATTTCACTCGACGGGTAACCTGACACATAGAGGCACACGACGATGACAGCAGCACGAAGAAGCGGCAACCCTCTCACCTGTTGCGTAATCGCCAATGCGCTAACCGATGGAAGAGACAAGACCAAAGCCATCGCCGTTCGAAAAGTTACCTATCCCTCTCTGCTGATTTCCTTATCGCCCACTTGCAATCGCGGTTCATGCTGACCGCGATTGTAGATTCTCATCCCTGCGTTGCCTTTCNNATTATCCGAAAGAAATCAATACGTTAGGCGACCATATCCGCAAGCGCCGCTTGGACCTCAAACTCCTTCAAAAGCACCTTGCCGAACGAATCGGCGTTAACGAAGCCACGATCACGAACTGGGAACGCAACGCAACCGTTCCGGCCATCCGCTACATGCCGGCCATCATCCGGTTCCTGGGGTACGACCCTCTGCCGTCCGCGATTTCATTTTCAGAACGCCTTGCGGCCGCGCGCACGGCACAGGGGCACTCGCTCCGGAAGATGGCCGAGAGGCTCGGCGTTGATCCGGCCACAATTCAAGGCTGGGAAGCCGAGAAACATCAACCGACAAAGAAAAGTTTGGATGTGATCGAGAGAGTTCTTCAAATTCGATGACTGCGGTGAATTGGGCGGGTCAACAATCTACGGTTGGCCTACCATCCTAGAACCACCGCATTCCTGTAGCTAGCTGCGAACCGCCTCGCATAGGTTGAGACGTTTCTGCGATTCCTTGAGCTGTCGGTGATATACAAGGAAAAGGTTTGGTCTGGAAGAAATCTGCGACTCAAATCGCCGTCTCCACTTCCCCCTCTACCTGCCAGCAAGTCATCCAATCGTTGAGTACAAAACTCCGTACGAGGACAAACAATGCAGGTTCCGAATCATGTGCAGGAACACATAGACACGATCGCCAAGCATGAGCAGGAGTTTCTGTTGCGAAGATCGCCCGCGGAAAGACTTGGAGATTTAACCGCGGCCATCGTCGGCAATCTCGGATTCGTAGCCGCTCATATCTTTCTCTTCTTGTTCTGGATTCTCGTAAACACCTTGCATTTGCCACATATTCCGCAATTTGATCCTGTGCCCTTTTCGCTTCTCGGAACCGTCGTCGCCATGGAGGCTATCCTTCTGGCAAGCCTTATCCTTATGAGGCAATCGCGACTGGCCCGGCGTGCCGATGAACGGGAACATCTCGTGCTCCAAATCCTTCTCCTCACGGAAAAAGAGGTGACGGCGGTGATAAGCATGAACCAGCAAATTGCGACGAAGGTGGGATTGTCGGATATGGAAAACAACAAGGAAATTGAACAACTGGGTCGGAATACTTCAATCGATGAAGTCGCTCAGGACATACAACGAAGTCTGTCAGAAGATCTGTAGCTAGGTTTCGCTGGCGTGACGATACGCTCTTCTGCATAAGCTGATTGCCTACGGGGCGCCGTTACCGATTCTGCCTGATGGGCTGAACATTGACCAATCTTGGCGTAGCGGACACTGGCACAGACTCCCATGCCGGCCCGGTTCATCGTATCTATTGAACGAAAAGTAACTGCCGGTTGGGCCAACATCCAGGAGCTAGTCGACTCTTCAATGAGATAGCGGTGCGTGAGGTACTTCAGCCTCTTCGGGACTAGTCGTGAGATTCTCTGCGCAACCTTGCCTGCGCCTCTTCCGGGAGATCGTAAAACGAATAGTGGGCCAATACGGAACGCCTGGAGCGTTTGCTGGCTTTGAATCACGGGCGCGCCGCCGCTTCGCAGGGGTAGCAGGCGGGGCGACGCAACAGGGGCACTTACCGCCGCTAGTTGGTCGCCTTTGATCGAATACGTGGAGTGGTCGAACCGGGAGGTCTCTCTTTTTAAATCTCAATCACCGCATCATGGGTAGGTCCTTGCATCGAGGGTCTTCCATCTTTACCGCCGCAATCCTGCACCGGGGATCTTCCATCCCAATCACCACGCGAATGAGCAGGCTCATGCATCGAGGGTCTTCCATCTCAATTTCCACGCCACTGAGCAGGTTCTTACACCGGGGGTCTTCCATCTTAATCGCCGCGATCTTGCACCGAGGATCTTCCATCTGAATCACCTCACTATTGAACGGGCTCTTGCACCGAGGTCCCTTTTACTCCGCCCTTGACACGGGGTTCTTGCTCGGTGAAATGATTGTGCAGAATCACATTGATCAGCGACTTATGGACCCGGATGCGACCGTTGTATTCAATAAGGCCGAGCTGACGAAAGCGATTCATGAAAAAGCTGACACGGGAGCGGGTGGTGCCGACCATCTCTGCCAAAGTCTCTTGCGTGATGGGAGGGATGAAAGGCTGCGGTTTATCCGGTTCACCAAATTCGGCCAACAACAGGAGAACCCTGGCCAAACGCTTTTCGCTGGAATTGAAAAGCTGATCGACAAGATCGGCTTGGGTTTGCATACTCCGGGCCAGCAGGAATTTCATGTACATTTCGGAGA
>PLKY01000235.1 GCA_003140785.1 Acidobacteriaceae bacterium
GGAAGAAGGTGATGAAGTCCTTATATTCCGCCTCGGCCTGCGTCAGGCCCGCCGCGCCCCCCTCTTTGAACCACGTATCGCCGACCGCCAACTTCGCACGCATCCGGTATTCGGAATCGGGATAGGTGTTGAGGAGGGTCTGCAGGGTGAGCCGGGCGACGTCGAAGCGGCCCTTTTTCATCGAGACCATGGCCTTGTCGAAGAGCACCTTGTCAGGCTGCTTCGAGTTCACATTGGCCAAAGGATTCGCGCTCAGATCCTCGTCCTTTTTGTGTTTAGGCTTTTTCTCTTTGGCCTGGGCCAGTACCGC
Source organism: Acidobacteriaceae bacterium (assembly GCA_003140785.1). Lineage (GTDB taxonomy): Bacteria > Acidobacteriota > Terriglobia > Terriglobales > Acidobacteriaceae > Telmatobacter. Next base: position 311 of record PLKY01000235.1, read on the forward strand.
TGTCAGCACCAACGTAGCCAATGCAGCTGTCGCAATCTTCCGGGTAAAAAGACTCATACCACCTCATGTGAGCTAGCAGCCGCGAATCAGACTGCTCGCTCTTGCCGACACATTGCCCTAGGAAACCATTCGTTGAGAAACTTATTCGCTTGCCGCCGCTCGGGCCGCAGCCAGCAACGCGCGCGCATCCCGCTCCGGCTCGCCTGCACCAAACACAGCATTGCCCGCGACCAGCAGCTCCGCACCTGCTTGGACGATTTGGGCGACCGTGTCGTGAGCCACCCCGCCGTCCACTTCGATTCTAAATGCAAGGCCCAATTCCTGGCGCAATTCCACCAGGCGCCGGATCTTATCGAGTGAAAATGGGATAAATTCCTGCCCGCCAAAGCCCGGATTGACACTCATGATCAGGACGTGATGGACCATAGGCAGAATGTCTTTGATGAAATTCACGCGCGTAGCCGGGTTGAGCACAACGCCCGGTTTCATCCCGTGATGGGCGATCAATTGGAGGGTCCGATGCAAATGCCGGCACGCCTCATAGTGGACGCTGACCCAGTCGGCCCCGGCATCGGCAAAAGCCGGGATAAACTCATCGGGATTTTCGATCATCAGGTGGCAATCGAGCGGAAGCTTCGTTGCTCTGCGTAGGCATTTCACTACCGGCGGCCCGATGGTGATATTCGGGACAAAGTGCCCGTCCATGATGTCGACGTGAATGGTCGTGCCGCCGCCCCGCTCGGCAGCGGCAACGTCGTCCGCGAGGTGCGCAAAATCTGCCGACAATATCGATGGAAGTAACTCAACCATGTGTGTGGCGCAGAGGATTCCCGCCCGGCCAGTGTATCAGCCACAACATTACGGTCTCCGCCGTTTGCTGCAGGTTCTGTCCGTTTGTCAGATTCTTTGGAGCGAACCCGAAAGGACACATCCGTGCAGGCGCTCACGTAAACATATGCAGAGAAGTGCGTGGCCGCCGTTCTTTAGCCGGCTTTTCAATCTTCTCGATGAGAATGCGGCTGCGCGCACGCATGGCCGGGGTGCCCGAGCGCCCTGCCACACGCAAAAGGTCAAGCACTTCAGGCAGCAAGTTCCGATCCTGGCGCGTCAGATCCGCCAGCCCATGCAGCGCGGCGGTCTTCACGATGGAGCTTTTATAGTCGAGATACGAACGAAGTACCCCGGCGGCACGGCGGAACTCGGGAACCGTGAGCTTAAGCCGGGGAATGAGCAGAGCCAAGTTCCAGCGCAGCTTTTTCTCGCCGGCCTCAGCCAGCAGCCCGAGAAGCGACTCTTTCCATCTCTGCGCCTGCTAAGGCCTCTCGCGGGTGACGCGTTCCAGCGCATCGGCTGCACGGTTGGCGACCGCCGGATCTTCGTCCCAGAGGCATTCGACAAGCTGTGCGAGCTTCCCGGGCTGGCCGTCCACCAACTCGACAACCTCCCACACGCGAACCGCATCGAGCCGTCCGCCCGGCCCGAGCATTTGCCGAATGCTCTCCTTCATCGCCATGATGTCGCGGCTATTTTCTCACTCGGGCTTGCTCGGTGCCAGGCTCTTTGCGGCCACGCGCCCCACGCTGCGCAACATCGATTTCAGAGGCCAATGTCCATCCGCATCAGGGAAACAGATTTCACCCACACGACGCACCTCCGGCCGGTAGTACCAGCGCTTGAGCAACGCCAGATGTCCTTGCCGTACGGTTGCCGAAGGCGCTTCGGCGGACACAGAGAGAGTCGTCAGCGCGCCCTCGAGCCGCGCATCGAGTACACTGCGGGCGGCCTTGGCAGGGGCGTCGATCAAACTTGCGCCGGCTATCGGCTGGCTCACGAGATCGCCCAGCGGTGGCTGCTCGGGAATGGGCTCGATGGCCATGGGCTGAGCAAACAGCGAACTTGAACCCGATCGCTCATTCTGAATCCGCATGCCGATGGTCGAAAATCCTACCGGCCCGCGCAGCCGGCCATTCTCGAAGAGGAACACGGCAACCTCATCGGGAATTGCCGATGCCTGAAGAATGGTGGCGCGTAGTTTGCTCAACGGCTGCACTAACTCGGGCGCGAGAGCCTGCACGCCTTCCACTTTTTGCACCTGCGCATGAAGGGCTGCAGCCGATTCGAATTCAAGATTGGCCGAGGCCTGCTCGCGCTGCGTACGCAACGTAACCAGCTTGCTCTCGCCGCGCGTCGCAAGAAAATCGCGGACCGCTGCCGATTCCTCGGCGTAGCGCTGGTCGGTGCAGCCCTTGTAGCACGGAGCGAGGCACATCTTCATCTCGGAATAGACGCAGCCCGGATGGCTTGGATTGGGGTCGAGATCGTCCGTGCAGCGGCGCAATAGGAACAGCTTCAGTGCCTCTTCCGCAAAGCGCTCCGCCGCCGCCCGCGAGGCAAACGGCCCATACGCCCAGTCAGCTTCGCGCTGGCTCGGCTTGTTCGTCACCACAATGCGCGGGTAGGGATTGCCGCCGAGATAGCGGATGAATGCGGGCGCGCGCAGGTGCATCCGCTCCAACGCCTTCGCACAGTATTTTTCTTGGAGAAGCTCGAACTGAAATAGAAGCGATTCGAATTCCGAGCCAGAAAGCCTCCATGCGATCCGCCGTACGCGCCCCGCGAGCTGCAATCGCCGCGGATGTTTCGGAGAGGGCTGCAGCAGCCGTTCAAGCCGGCCACGCAGATTCGGTGTGCGGCCGATGTAGGGCTCGTCTTTCGGGTCCGCTCCGTGCAGCGTGAAGACTGCCGGCCGCTGCGGTAGCTCCAAAAGCGCGGATCGCGCGTCGGCCGGGTCGAAGGCTATCGATCGCATTGCGCTCCCAGCAGCCGCACTCACATCACGCTCCCGCGATAGTCATGCCATCGATGCGGAGAGTGGGGGACGCAACCGCACCGCGAAACTTCAGATCGTCCCCGATGGCAGTCACGTTGCGCAACATCTCACCGAGATTTCCGGCAATCGTGATCTCCTCGACCGCGTGCGTCAGTTCGCCATTTTCGATCCACAGGCCCGTCGCGCCGCGCGAATAATCGCCGGTCACGATGTTGGTTCCGAATCCCATCAAGCTCGTGACATACAGTCCCGCTGAAATATCTCCGATGATCTGTTCCGGCGTCAGCATTCCCGGTTCGAGATAAAGATTGCCGCACCCGATGCCCGGCGTCCCAGCCAGCCCGCGCGAAGCATTGTGCGTTGACTTCATGCCCAGTTTGCGCGCGGTATAGGTGTTGAGCAGGTAGTTGCGCAGCACGCCATTTTCAACCACAACCGTGCGCCGCGACGGCAGCCCTTCGCCGTCAAAAGGCGACGTGCCGAATCCGCCTACGCCGGTCGGCAGCATCATCGCGTTGTCGTCGATAAGCGTCAAATTGGGCGCGGCGATGGTCTCGCCGAGCTTTCCCGCAAGAAACGAAGCGTGGCGCCAGATCGAATCGCCCGAGGCAGCCTCAAAGAGAGAGCCAATCAGTGACCGCGCGACTTCCGGTGCGAAGACAATGGGCACCTTTTGCGTCGGCACGCGCCGCGCGCCTAGCCGTCGCAAGGTTCGCCGCGCTGCTTCGGCCCCAACAGCTTCAGGCGATTCGAGGAGCGCGAAACTCCGTGCGCTGCTCCACCAGCCATCGCGCTGCATCGAGCCGTTCACATCCACGGCCAGCGGCGCTGCCGATACGCCGGCATAGCTTGTCCGATAGCTGCCCACAAAACCACGCGAGTTGGCCAGCACCTTGCGTCCTGTGGCCGCGTCAAAGCTGCCGCCATCGGAGTTGGTGATACGCACGTCGGCCGCCACTGCCGCTGCTTCCGCGCGCCGCGCCCATTCGATGCGTTCGGGACCTGAGAGCGAATACACGTCTTCAAAATAAAGGTGCTGGTCTTCCTGAATCGCGCCGAACTCTTCTCGCTCTGGCAAGCCGTTGAGCGGATCTTCTTCGGTCACCTTGACCAGCGCCAGTGCACCATCGACCAGCAGCCGAATTCCGTCCGGAGTCAGGTCGCTGGTGCTCGTCGAGGCCGACCGCTTTCCGAGAAACACACGCAAACCCAGCGCCCGCGAGCCCGACTCCTTCAGCGTCTCCACTTCACCCAGGCGCACGTTCACGCTGAACTCATCGCCTTCGCGCGCCACGGCTTCGGCGTCGCTCGCGCCGGCCTTCACGGCCCGCGCCACAACATCGGCGGCCAAGGATTCGAGATCGAGAGAGGTTAGTTCGAAGGCAGCGATTTCGGCCATGGGTCAACATTAACAAAATTGCCGGTTCAAGGGACCGGATCGGAACTGGTGATTGCCGGAAGCTGATTTAGTCGAAACTTACTTGAGTGCCGAGGGATGAATTCGTTTTGCCCCGTCGAAACAGTCGCCAAAGCTACACCCCTTATTTCTTCGAAAGTGCTCTCCATGGGCTGCCATTGGTGGGTCGACGGATGCAGACATCAATCGCACTTTCCCAAAACACTCGGGGCACCGGAAAGTCTCGTCGCGAAGACGTAAACCATCATTCACCGATACGGGCTGCCAACCGAAGCTCCGATCGACACCTGTCCCGGACCACTTCCTCACCTCGACTTGAATCATTCGAGCCGTCGCTCGCTCCGTCCCACCCACGGTCATCCGGTCCAGCTTGATGGTCAGCATGCCCACTGGCACGCTCTGCCCATCCTTGCCGCAGGTGCCGATGCTCCCATCGAGCTCGATGCTGTCTTCAAGGTAGCTCTCGCGCATTACGCAGCCGACAGCCGCAATTCGATCTTCGATCCGGTGGCTTCGGCGAACCGCAACAGCGTCTTGGTGCTGGGGAGGGTTTGTCCACTCTCCAACCGCGCGATTGCAGATTGACTCGTGCCCATGCGCTCGGCCAACTCAGCCTGAGAGAGACCGGCGCGGAGGCGCGCCCGCAACAACTCGGCGGAGAACTCGAACTCAGGAGCAAGAGCATCGTACTCCCGCTTCGTCTCAGGATCGGCGAGAAGCTCTGCCTTGATTTCATCGAAGGAAATAGTCATTGAATCTCCTTTGCTCGCTGGAGTGCCAGATCGATCTCGTTCTGTGGAATCTTTTGCGTCTTTTTGATAAATACCCGAACCACGACGATCCGCTCACCTGTCTGCGTCACATACAGCGCCCGTGCTATTCCGTCTCGCCCCATCAGACGCATCTCCCAAAGTTTCCCGTCCAGGTGTTTGACGTGAGGTTCGCTTAGACCGACCAAGCCCGTCTGGCGTATACGATCACCGAGTCTCACAAAGCGCGCCCGTAAATCTGCCGGCAGTGCTCGAATCTCCGCACGCACCGTATCGTTTAGAACTTCGACTGTCCAGGCCACACAATCAGTATCTCATTTTTGAGATATTGGAGCAAGTTTTGCGGAAGTCTACCGTCCAGTTCCGCCCACCGTCATCCGGTCCAGCTTGATCGTCGGCATGCCGACACCCACCGGCACGCTCTGCCCATCCTTGCCGCAGGTGCCGATGCCCTCATCGAGCTTCAGGTCGTTGCCCACCATCGAGACGTACTTCAACGCCTCGGGCCCATTGCCGATCAGCGTCGCGTCCTTCACCGGAGCGGTGACCTTGCCGTCCTCGATCAAATAAGCTTCAGACGCCGAAAAGACGAACTTGCCATTCGTGATGTCCACTTGGCCGCCGCCGAAGTTCACCGCATACAATCCGCGCTTGACGCTGCGCAGAATGTCCTCGGGCGCATCGTCGCCGGCGAGCATGTAGGTATTTGTCATGCGTGGCATGGGAATGCACTGGTAGCTCTCGCGGCGGCCTGAGCCTGTATTCGCAGTGCCGGTCAGCCGTGCCGAAAGCTTGTCTGTCAGATAGCCCTTCAGCACGCCGTTTTCAATCAGCACCGTCTCCTGGGTCGCGGATCCTTCGTCATCCACATTCAAAGAGCCGCGCCGACCGACCATAGTTCCATTGTCGACCACCGTGACCTTCGAGCTAGCCACCGACTGACCAATCAGCCCTGTAAACGCCGACGTTTTCTTGCGATTGAAGTCGGCTTCGAGTCCATGGCCCACGGCTTCATGCAGCAGCACTCCCGGCCAGCCTGGTCCGAGCACCACCTGCATCTCGCCTGCCGGCGCGGGCACGGCGCCCAATTGCAAAATCGCTCCCCGCGCGGCCTCGCATGCCAGGTGCTCCGGGCTCTTTGAACCGGCAAACTGTTCTAACCCTGCGCGCCCGCCACCTCCAGCCGAACCCCTGGTCGATATCGTTCCGTCCTTGGCGATGACGGACACATTCAGTCGGCACAGGGGCTGCGTATCGCTGGCAAAGGCGCCGTCCGACGCGGCAATCAAAATCCGTCGCAGTTCCTCGCTATAGTTTGCCCGCACCTGCACGATCCGCGGATCGAACGCCCGGGCGGCGCGATCAGCTCTCACGATCAGCTCAAGCCGCGCAGCCAAATCCAAATCGAATCCGCCGACCGGCACGGGATAAAGATTCGCACCCTGAGTTTCGGTGAATCCCTGCACCGTTTGCTTTGCCGGGCCGGAGGCGATCAGCGCGGCCGTGCGCGCTGCGTGCAGCAGCCGGTCAGAACTTAAATTATCGGTATAGGCATACCCGGTCCGCTCGCCGGAAAGGACGCGAATGCCGCAGCCTGCGCTGGCTCCCTGGCTTGCCGATTTCACAATCTGCTCGTCCACGCCCAGGACAGTCGATGTGACAGATTCGAAATAAAGGTCGGCGAAGTCTCCGCCTGCAGCGAGAGCTTCGCCGAGGCAGCGCTCCAGGAGCCGCTCGGTGATGCCAAATTTCTCAAAAAAGTAAAGCCTATGACTCGTGCCGGGAGAAACAGCAAGATTTGCCATCATTCCTGTAGTTTACGCTTTGTGCATTGCGGATGGGGGCGGGACCCACGTTGCTGACCTGGTGCAGCCGTTGGTTTTCGATGCCACATTTCCTTTTCCCGTGCTACATTTTTCCCATGAAGAAGTTTATTGTTGCATCCCTATTGCTGTTAGCGTTTGCGAGCCCCGCGTTCGCAGCGCACCGGCATCACCATCATCACCACCACCATCACGCCGCGTAAGAAAAAGGCATCGGTCGGCTGGAAAAGGGCGCGTCGGGCAGTTGCCCGCCGCACCCGACAGGGACTGCGCCCATTTGATGTTCCAACTCGGCGCACCCAGGTTCAGTCCGCCCACGTTACTCTTTTCGCTCGAAGTGTGACCGTTGCGCTACCGCAAGCACGGCTCTCGTGCTACATTCGGGCCATGAAAAGAATTGTTCTCGCTGCTTTTCTTGTGATGCTTTTTGCGGTTCCGGCCGTTGCCGCCAAACATAAAGTGACGCATCCAAAGCCGGTTCACGCCCAGAACCCTTATCTAAGCCACGCCAATCACAAGGCGCATCGTCAGCACCACAAAAAGATCTAGCGCAAGGCACACCTTATAGCCCTAATTAGAATCTGCGATCGCTTTACGGTTGATCGCAGGCAGTCCCTACCTATCCATTTGTGAGAGATTCGCGCCATGACAGTCGAGTTGGACGATCTTCGTTATCCCATCGGCCCCTTCACCGCGCCCGCAACGTCACTTCCGGGCATCCGATCCGCCAATATCCAAACGCTGAGCCAACTTCCAGAACATCTTCGTTCCGCAGTCAAGGGCCTGAACGACGCCCAACTCGATACGCCTTATCGCGAGGGCGGCTGGACGGTACGCCAACTGGTTCATCACATTGCGGACAGCCATATCAACTGCTATGTCCGGTTCAAGCTGGCTCTCACCGAGGATTGGCCCACCATCAAGCCCTACGACGAGGCTGCCTGGGCGGAGTTATCCGATAGCGCTCAGCCCATCGAAGTGTCGCTTGTTTTGATTACAGCGTTGCACGAGCGATGGGTTGCCCTGCTTGAATCGATGAGCGGCGAAGATTTTCGGAAGGGTTTCAATCATCCGGAGCGAGGCCGCCAGAATCTTGCGACCACTTTGGCCCTTTACGATTGGCACTCACGTCATCACACTGCCCACATCACAAGCCTGCGAGCAAGACAAGGCTGGTAAGAGCCCATGGAAGCTCAAGGGGCCGAATCCGCCGGCAAACTTGCCCAGAGCGTAGAAGAATTCCTCGCCCAACACCCGGCTGCCGGCCTGCTTGAGGACGGGCGCATGATTTTCGACCTCCGCAGCGCCCGCTACTCTGTCGGCGAATCCCATGGCCGTTGCCTGCTGCAATTCTGGAGCGATGAGCGTAATCTGATGCGCACCGTGGTTGAAGTGCGCCAGC
>PLKY01000193.1 GCA_003140785.1 Acidobacteriaceae bacterium
GCCTCATAAGCCATGACCGGCCCCAGATCCGAACCTCCAATGCCAATATTGACGACGTTGCGGATCCTCTTCCCGGTGTACCCGGTCCACTCCCCGCTCCGGACACGGTCGGAAAAAGCCGCCATCCTGTCGAGTACGGCATGGACCTCCGGTACAACGTCTTTTCGGTCGACGAGCATCGAGGTACCCTTCGGCGCACGCAACGCCACGTGAAGAACGGCCCGCTTTTCCGTGACATTGATCTTGTCGCCTCGAAACATCGCGTCGATGCGCTGACGGAGACCCGATTCTTCGGCTAGCTTGAAAAGCAATTGAAGCGTCTCGTCGGTGATCCGGTTCTTCGAGTANNCGCGTCGCGCCTGGTGAAGGAGCGGATGCTTGGGCTCTTTGTGGTCTTTTCAACGACTGTCGTCATATTGAACTCCTCTCATGGCTCTCTCGGGGAAATAGCAGCTCGAGGCGAGTCTTCCCTGCTCTCATTCGGTTAGTTTGCGACCGGCGTGCGACGCGTCCAACAAATGGTTAAGACTATCGCAGTGACGTGAAAGTTTCTTGAAGCAACACCTGTGGATTTCGTTCGAGCCAGCGACGGGCTCCCAATNNGTCGTTGCCTGGTTCCCGCGCCGTGGCAAATCAGCTTTGGCTTAGCGGCGGAAGCGTGAAATCAGATAGAAAAACGCTGACAAGAGAACGCTGATCAAGATCGATGTGCCCAGCGGCGCAAACACAGCGAGATTCTTACACCGGTAAGAGATATCCCCTGGAAGCCGTCCCAGAGGCAAACCGATGCGGGCTGCGAGCAGCAGCAAGGCTCCGAGAAAAACAAAAAATAGCCCAATTCCAAGAAGTGCTTTGCCGAGTTCACTCATGGACTGCCGCCTGGACGCACTGGCTTCGGCTAGGATACAGGACAGGAGCGGCGAAACGACGCTGCCTGATTCTCGCGGAGGAATGTTCGATGCAGATTGTTACGATGCTCGCGGGGATTGCCTGCATTCTCGCGGTACTGCTTGATGCGTTCAAGACCATTATCCTCCCGCGGCGCGCAACCGGAAGATTTCGGATCACTCGCATCTTCTATATCCTCACCTGGAAGCCGTGGGTATTTTTGACAAGGCAGCTTCACGATCCACGGCAGCGCGAATCTGTATTCAGTTACTATGGACCGCTCTCGCTGATTTTCCTGCTTATCGTTTGGGCGGCTGGAATGATTTTTGGCTTCGCCTTGATTTTTTACTCTCTTGGCAGCCCATTCAACGACGCCATGCTGAAACACGGTTTTCGCTCTGATTTGTACGTCAGCGGGACAACAATTTTTACTCTTGGACTCGGCGACGTGACGCCGAGCAATGTCTGGACCCGTGCACTCACCATTCTCGAGGCGGGTACAGGGTTCGGTTTTCTGGCTGTAGTGATGGGCTATTTCCCGGTACTCTACGGCGCTTTTTCCCGTCGCGAAGTCAGCATTGCGCTCCTCGATGCACGCGCGGGGTCTCCTCCAACGGCTGCCGAACTGCTACGACGCCATTCCTACGAAGGCGCTGAAAATGCGTTGTCCCTATTGCTGGTTGAATGGGAACGCTGGTCGGCGGAGTTACTGGAGAGCCATATCTCCTATCCGCTGCTGTGCTATTTCAGATCGCAGCACACCAATCAAAGTTGGATCAGCGCTCTCACGGCAATTCTCGATACATCGGCGCTGCTGATTGCCGGCGTTCGCGGACATGAAGCGCGGCAGGCCCAGTTGACCTTTGCGATAGCCCGCCATGCGATGGTCGATCTGGCGCAAATTTTCTCGCTCGCGCCATTGAATCAGGCAGCCGATCGGCTTCCTCTGCAGAGGTACGAGGAGCTATACAGCCTGCTTTGCCAGAGCGGCGTGAGTGTCTGCCGCGATGGTCACTCGTTCGAGAGGCTTCGCGATATGCGAGCGATGTATGAGGGCTATGCGGAGGCATTGAGCGCCTATCTCCGCATGCCGCTTCCGCCGTGGATTCCTGCGAATCCGCACAAAGACAACTGGCTCACGGTCGCAAAAGTTCGCGCCAAAACCGAAGCCGCCAATTCGAATGCCGAAGCCGTGCAAGTCAACGACCCGGCAGAGGTCAGCGCTCTTCTCATTGAACCTCATCATGATTTTTGAGTTCCAGCTGACTTCGAAACTGATAGCGGGATCAGTTGCGAAGATCGGTCAAAAGGCTCTCGATTTCGCGCTTTTGCTCGGCTGAAAGCGGAAGGAGCGGCAGCCGCGGACGTCCACCATAATAGCCATTAAAGTCGCAAGCGTATTTGATTCCGCTGATTCCAAGATCGCCCACGATACGTTTGGCCGGGCCCGCTATGCGTTGCTGCTTTTCAGCTGCCAGTTTCAGGTCATGGTCTTTCCACGCCGAATAGACTTCATGGAATGCCTGCGGGGCGCACGCGGCGAAGCCAAGGACTGCGCCTGCTGCGCCTGCTTCCAGAGACTCCAGAACAATTGACGCCGAGCCCGTCAAAACTTGAAACCCGACTTCCCTGCTCCGCGTCTTGATCGACTCCCTCGGCGGCGCAGCAGCCAAGGCCACCCCACCGGCGAGATCCCCGGCCGCAACAAATGTGGCTTGGGCGAGCTCTCCAGAAGAAGGTTTCAGCATGCGGGCCGTCACTGCCTCAAAGATATTCGTGACAGCCACCGTTCTCCGCGGTGCATTGCGCGTAGAGGCAATCATTCCCTTGATGCGTTCGAGATCGCCGCTCGAATCCTTGATCCCGACGATGTTTGGATGTTGCGCCAACTCTGCCACCAACTCAACCGGCATCGGGTAAGGAACAAACTTGGGAATGTGGTAGAGCATAACCGGCAGCGGCGACCTGTCCGCGACGCTCCTGAAGTAAGTCAGCGCAGCTTCGTACGAGATTTGAGGAGAATAGTAGGTCGGGGTTCGAATCAGAACCGCATCGTATTCAAAATGTGCCGCTGCTTCTGCCAGTTCAAGTGTGGACTTCAGGCTCTCCCGTCCCACGCCGGCAATCAGAACTTTTTCGGGAGACGTTGCTTCGGCCGCAATGCGCAACACATCGCGCGTCTCCGCATCGTCTAGGGTGACTGCTTCACCGGTAGATCCCAAGACCACCATGCCCGCCAGTGGCGTGCGCGAGTAGTGGGCCATATTGGCTTCGATCTTGCGGTAGTACACACGCTCGTCGGGGTAAAACGGCGTGGTGACGGCGGCGAACGCCCCTTCGATCAGCATGTATCTATTCTAAGTTGCCGGGTGCGATTCCGGGGCATCGCTTGCTACGCGAGTTCATACAGGAATCTTGCCATCCGTTTCCACGAATGCCGCATGGAGTTGCTGCAGGGCAAAGACTGTCGTCTGGCGCCGCTGCATGGCAGCAATCCCTTCCACGGCAGCTTGTGCGGCAGCGACAGTTGTGATGGTGGGAATGCGAGCCAGAACGGCAGCGCGACGAATGGCCTTCTCGTCGAATAGCGTTTCCTGCCCACGCGGCGTGTTGATGACGAGTTGAATGCGGTCGCCCTTGATCAGGTCGACAACATTCGGGCGCCCTTCTTTCACTTTAAAGACCCGCTCCACAGTTAGGCCAGCGTGCTCCAAGATATTCGCTGTGCCCTCCGTGGCCACAAGACGGAAGCCAAGGTGCACGTAACGGCGAGCCAAATCGATCGCTGCTGGTTTGTCGTGGTCATTCACGCTGAAGAATACTGTCCCGCTTGTCGGCAATACCTGTCCGGCTGAAAGCTGGGCCTTGGCGAATGCCTCTCCAAAGCTTGCAGCCACGCCCATCACTTCGCCGGTCGATTTCATCTCCGGGCCGAGAACCGTGTCCACACCGGCAAATTTGGACCATGGGAAAACCGGCGACTTTACGTAGTAATGCGATCCTGTCTCAAGATCTCTGCCGTCGGCGAGTTGCTCCGGCAGAAGCTCGCGCAATTTTCGGCCGGTCATGAGCCGCGAAGCGATTTTGGCCAACGGAATTCCCGTCGCCTTGGAGACGTAGGGCACAGTGCGGGAGGCACGGGGATTCACTTCGATGACGTAAACATGGTCCTGTCCGTCTCCGTCCCGCTGAATCGCAAACTGCAGGTTGACCAAGCCGACGACCTTGAGTGCGAGAGCCAGCTTGCGCGTATACTCACGCAATGTCTCAAGCGTCTCCTCTCGAATGCTCACTGAAGGAAGCACACACGAACTGTCACCGGAGTGGATCCCGGCTTCCTCAATGTGCTGCATGATACCGGCAATAATTACATCCTCGGAATCGCAGAGCGCGTCGATATCGACTTCGACCGCATCTTCGAGAAAGTGATCGACGAGCACAGGGCGCTCCTGCGAATACTCCACAGCTTCACGCATGTATTGCGCAATCGAAGCTGCGTCATAAGCGATGACCATGGCGCGCCCGCCGAGCACATAGCTGGGCCGAACCAGGACCGGATAACCGATACGCTCTGCGACCGCCAACGCTTCGTCAACGCTCGTCGCGGTGCCGCCGGCAGGCTGCGGAATCATTAACTCCTCAAGCAGTTTTCCAAATTGCTTGCGGTCTTCAGCAAGATCGATTGACTCGGGCGACGTGCCGATAATCGGCACACCGGCGGCGCGCAAGCGTTGGGCCAGGTTCAGCGGCGTCTGGCCACCAAACTGGACAATTACTCCGATCTCCGCTCCAGACTGCGCTTCGTGGTTGTACACAGCGAGCACGTCCTCGAGCGTCAACGGTTCAAAGTAGAGCCGATCGCTAGTATCGTAATCGGTCGAAACTGTCTCCGGATTGCAATTGACCATGATGGTTTCGTAGCCATCATCTTTGAGCGCAAAAGCCGCGTGGCAGCAGCAGTAATCGAATTCAATTCCCTGCCCGATGCGATTCGGGCCAGATCCCAAAATGATGATCTTTGGCGTCTTTGTCGGTGGCGCCTCATCTTCTTCGTCGTAGGTCGAGTAGAGATAAGGGGTCATCGATTCAAACTCGGCGGCGCAGGTGTCCACCAGCTTGAAGACGGGTTTGATCCCCATGCTCTCGCGCAGTTCCCTCACCTGCTTCACGCCCTCGTGTCCTTCGAGCTTCCACTCGGTGGCGATACGTTCATCGCTAAGGCCGAGACGCTTGAGGTGGCGAAGGCGCTCCGCGCTTATATCCTCCGGAGTAGTCTGTGCAATTTCCATCTGCGCAAGCGTGATCTCGCGCATCTGGAAAAGAAACCAGGGATCCATGCCCGTGTAACGCGCCACTTCACGCACGCTCATGCCTCGCTCGAATGCGAAGCGAATGTAACCAAGACGCTCCGGTCGAGGCGTAACGAGCATCTGGGTCAGGCGGCGCGGATCCAGAATTTCCGCACCGGTCTTTTTCCCTGTTTCCAGCGCGCGCCACGCCTTCATCAGCGATTCCTTAAAGGTCCGGCCTATGGCCATCACCTCGCCGACCGACTTCATCTG
>PLKY01000404.1 GCA_003140785.1 Acidobacteriaceae bacterium
CTCGCTCGGGAACGAAGAACTTTCTTGCCCAGCTCTCTGGGGATGCCCGCAAGGATTCCGTAGGCAGGGTGTAGCAGGTGTGGCGCGGACGCACCGTTCCACTCCGACCCGAAGGACGCACGCAATTGCTCAATTACAGGGCAGGGTTCCAACTCACTGAGAGTGGGATTGAGAGACCTCGGATAGTCAGAGGAGACGAGTAGCAGGATTGCGGGTTGGAATGCGGGTTGGACGTGCGAGAAGGGCGACTCCCAAAGGAGCAGATAATCTGCTTAAAATGAGGGGTTTAAAATGGTAGGCACGACTGGATTCGAACCAGCGACCTCTTCCGTGTCAATCTAGCAAGATTATGTTTTTCAACGACTTACAACACCGCGGGGACTGCCAAAGTACGCGGAAGTCGTGCAAGACAATAGTAGTTGTGGGTTGAACTGTGGGTTGGAATGCCGCATACCCACTCCCACAGCTTCATATGCAGCGGCTCCTTAGAGAGTGACGCCCTTCTTGCTCACGGCAAGAAGCAACTCCACGGCCCACTGGTAACGGGATTGCGCCTTAAGCCATAGGGCGGCGTCTTTGGAGACCCATTCCACGCATTCCAGAATGCTCGAAAGAGCAATGTACGGTTGATCTTTAAACCCTGTATATACCTCATTGTGCGAGGTTAAGATCGGCTCGTGATGCGCGATTCGATTCCGCAAACGGCGGATCACTTCCAGCCGCAAGTGAATGATGCTCCGGGGCGCGGTCGCATGTGGGAATGCCTTGTGTAGGCTTGGCAGCCAAAGTGTCGAGTGAAACCTTTTGGTGAGAGTGTTCGGCCAGAATCCAAAGGTCAACTCGGCAATCACCTTTCCGGGCAACGCCGTAGGCTGGAGCTTCGCTTTTGCTTCCGTAACCATGTCGGCCATGACAGCGGTCAGCGAGAGCGCCTCGCCGGTTGTGGACCACGGAAGCGCGACGCCTCCGTCATACCAGGTCGGCGTCCCAAGATCGCGACGAAGCGTGTAGTGGATACTGTTCCTTACGGCCACTTCAAGCCCGTGAAGAAAGCCGAAAAGCGCCTCTGAAATGGCTATGTTGTACTCGTATAGTTCCAATGCTTTGCCAATATCGCCTTTGGTTGCCGCGAGATAGCGAGACAGCCTCTCTTGCGAAATAACCCGGTCGATGCTGGCAAGGAACTCGGCGGTATATGTGAACTTTGTGGTTGACATGAAAATGATCTGCGCTATCATTGTAATGAACGCTGCTGGAGCCATCCCTGCCGAAAGGCACATGACCAGGGCTAAGGAAATGAATAGGGGGAGGGCAACCTTCCCCCTATTCATTTGGGATATGATTGTCACCCGCTCAATCGGGATCGTGTAACGTCAGCCCCGCCGCAAGGCGGGGCTTTTGCTTTACCTGCTCGTAGCTGCGCCGGTCGTAGCTGCGCCGGTCGTAGATGCCGGTAGGCGGCACGTCTCCCTTCGTAGGACCTGTCCTTCTGGCAGCGTAGACACGCCCAAATGCACCGAATCTGACCATGGCTTGAAAATGTTGAAATTAGCGAAATTAGCGAGAAAGAGACTGCGCCGGCTTCACCCGCCGCCACTAGCAGTGCCTATTGCGTGTGTAATCTTCGACAAGCTTCTCACCGGACCGAAGGAATTGAAGAAAGTCGACCCCCCTGTATTCGCAGGTCTGAAAAATGCTTAAGAGCACAAGATAATCACGGATGCCACTCTCAGTTGAATATGCCTCAATTACATTGCGGAGCGCAGCGAATGCCTTTATCGCGTGTTCTGCGTTGTTATTGTTCCAAGGGACGCCATCATGATCCAGAAAGGTAAAGAGCTTCGCTCGATTTCTTTTGAACCTGTCCTGCGCCTTTTGCGCCAGTTCTGTCTTGTAGTCGCGAGCTAGGAGGCGCTCGTAGAACCGCGTCACCTGGACGCGGTGTTTCCTCAGAAAGTGAGCCTTCAGGCCATACCGGTCGATAGTCTCAACTACGGGCTTCAATAGCGCTGCGAACTCATGCACAAGTGTCTTCATTTCTTCATTGAATGGCTCCTTGAGAACATCTTCATTCAAGTCGCGAATCAAATGGACCAAGCATTTCTGCTGTGCGCATGAAATCGAATCATACGCAGAATAAAAATCGGAGACCAATACACCGTCGAAACCACTCAGGAAATTCTCGGCAACGCTCCCCTCGCGAGTAGCAGACCAAAGGTAAACCACCTCTTCCATGCTCGTGAATACCCACACATAGCCATTGCTAGTCTTCGTACTTAGGTGAGTTTCATCTGCATGTATGAGTTTTCCATCCAGTACTGTCCGCTTGATCTCTTCATAGGCATCTTGGTATATTTCTGCGGCCCTGTGCTTCACGCTGCTGAGCGTACTCTGGCCTACGTTATAACCAAAATATGTATATATACTTCCGGATAACTTAAGTTGAGGAATATGTAACTCAATAATGTTATGAACAACATATGCCATGAACTGCCGTCCGTAACGGTGCTTCGTCCATTCATAGACATCCGAAGCAAACTTCGTCCCGCAACTCCGACACTTGTAATGGTGAATGAAATATTTGGTAACCCACCGTCTGATGCCACCGGTAGTGAACCGCAGATCATACAACAGCTTGCTGTGCTTTCCGTAGATTGATATTTTATGAGAAGAACAACCTGGGCAAGTCCAGCGCCGAGAAGCATTGAATGTCTTGTTCACGCGCAAAACCAGACTACGACGCTGATTTCTTCTAGCGGCTCGCCTGATCCGAGGATTGGACCGAACGTATATCCTGTCGCGCTGATAATCCCAGTACGCGCATTTATTTATCTGTTCGAGCTCTGGAAGCACAAAATCCACCGGTCCAAGCCTGTACGGAATTTGTGGCTTGAGTGAATCGACGTGGACAGCATCCGGATAAGAGAGCACTGTAGGCGAAGAACTGTCCTTTGGGATGAGTTCAAGCAATGTCCTTACTACGAGTTCCAAGGCGGCACAGTCGTCAAGATTGTAATTTATGAGATCCTGCTTGGTGTCTTCGCTACCGGTGAGTTCCCACTCGTGCCGGAGGAGTATGCTTCGTTGGCCGGAGGGCTCCTCAATTGACCATTTGTAGCCAAGATGTGAGGCAATGTCTTTAAGGCTGTTGGAATACGTCGGAAAATAGACGCGTCCATACACGATAGAAAGAATATTCTGGGCGGATTTCATCAATCGATGCACCATCGATCCTTCGGCTTCTGAGGTGTCGCCATACCGCTTCTTCATGCGGCGCAGAAATGCGGTCTCATAGCTACCGTAGAAAATCAACTGAGGATTCTCGATCTCGGCAATGATTTGAAGGAATTCACGCCAAATGTTCTCCTCGTTTACACGGCTATTTGCCCAAAGGGATCGTTGTTCAACGGAATTGGCACCCGGAATTCTCAGGCCTATAAGGTAGTACGAGTCACGATCAGGCATCCCTTCGACATCAATATATACGGGGGTTCCCGTAATGGCCAGCTCTAGCTTGCCAGCGACGTACACTCGCTTCTCACGAATTGCGAGAGCCTTGAGAGAGTGGAAGTACTTGACTGTTCGGGGATTAGATCGCTTTGATTTCTTCCTTGCCCGAAACGTATAGGACAACTGCTTGACGGTAAAAATGCCCTTGTTTCTGAGGTTGCGTATCTCCTTTTCCTTGATTCCCCAAAGGAGACTAAGGTCATCTTTCTCAATGGCAGCCGCCCGGCAATCGTCTCTGAAAGCACAAGTCGGGCAGTGCTGATTCAAGCGTAGCACTGGAGGTTCGCTGGTCGGCTCGTCGAGCGCACGTATCTTTTCAAGAGCGCTGTCAGCTTTTGTCAACGCTTTGGCTAGCTTCACCTTCGTCATCCTGAAGTCGCTACCGTGGAGAATGCTTCCGAACGAAGGCCGACAAGCGTTCCAGCGAATGAGAACTGAAGCGCATAGTGCAAGGCGCAGGTAGTCTTCTTTGCTGATCTTTTCGTTTTTGACGAAAACTATCGGGATGTAGTCTGGTTGGCCGGTGCTCGTACTGCCTGGAGCCGCCATCAATGCGTCAAATCGAATGGAGAGGTTGCTGTCGGTTGCCGTGACGTCGATGGCAAGGTCATATCTGTCCGCAAAAACGCTTGATAGTCCAACGCCTGTACATACCTGTTTACCTTTGTTCCGGTAGCCCCGCAAAAGGTGCTCCCGAGCGCGGCTATGATAGCTTTCTCGGAGCCTTTCGGACAGCTCAACGAAATCTATTTGTCGTCCGAGCGCACCAGTAAGTCTTAGGTACCCTCGGTACGGACATTCGATGAAATCCATGAAAAGTTCGTTGGTGACAAGGGTGTTCATCGTCAGGCTCCCCGCCGGCTGGAATCACCGCATAAACGCTGCCGAGCATCGCTGACAATCGCTTGCCAGGCGCCACAGGGATCGGTTCCCCGGCGCTGCCACTTCTACCGGAACAAACTTTACTGCTTCCGTTTCGCGAACCCGCTTCTTCCACTCATAAAACTGCCAATCGCGAAGACCCCGCTCATGGCAGAACACCGCTACACTCTGGCCGCTTGCAATCTACTCCCAAACCAGCCCTCGCCCCTTTGCCCACTCCTCCGTTCGCTTCCGCCTCATCCTTCTACACTGCGCCTCTATCACGCACCGCACAAGATGGGGTCTACATAGCGCTCACAAACCAACCCAGTACACTGCGCGCAAGTCATTCCTTAAATCCTCCAGGGATTCCACCCGCATAGCCACGGGTCAGCTCGCAAATCCGAAATAATCGTACGCCAAGGAGCAAAGGGGTTGTCCGGTAACGTGCTGGGGCGCCGGGGCCGGAGGGGGCGCGGCTTGCTCCTTTAGGGACCCAAACCAATATCGAAGCTCTGCTCTGGCTCCTGCCGCGGCGCGATCTTCCACTGCGGTGTGACAACCTGCCCCTGGTTCATCTCTGGCACATGGGGCCGCCGCACGGGAGGCGTTCTACGTCTGCCCCTTCGCTCCAAGACGGCGAAGCTTGGCTGCAATATTTTTTTTGTGAGTGTACATCTGGCCCCAGAGTCCTGCCGGGCCTACTGGGAAACCTTACTCTTCCTCAAGTCCAAGCTCTGCGGCGGAATAGGCGCCCGATTCTCTTCGGCGCTGGAACTCGCGGGCGGCAGTGATGTTCACCTGCTCATAGATTTTGGTTGCCCGCGCCCTAGCCCCTGCCATGAGCTCCGATGGAACTGCGGGGAGAGCGGTCAACGCGTACTTGATGAACGTGTCGGTCAAGGCAAGATGAAGCTGGCTGACCGTCTCCAGGCTCCGGAACCTATGGGCAAGGCTGTCCGCAAGATTCCCAAACAGCGAGTAGACGAGTTGCTCAAGGTCGTCGCGCTGGTTGGTGCCCACCGTGACAAGGTAGTCGAAAACCTCGTTGTCACTCTTCGCGTGGAGTTGGGCCTTCAAGGCCGCAACGCGCTCCCCCTGGGCGCGATTGAGGCGAACGGTGTAGCGAACGGTATGGGGTGGCTTCGGTCTCGACATAGCAACACTATACCGCACTGTGCATTGCAGTAGCAAGATGACGCACACGGCCAATCTAAAGTACATCAGTGCGTCACACATCATGATTGATAGAAAATGAGATGCACGGAGAAAACCTTCAAAGTGCGTCTGCGCTTTATGTTCCACTAATACACCACTCTGACAGACCCGCCTTTGAGACCGATGCTCCTGCGAGACATGGCAGGCCGCAAAGTTGAGACGTGGGCCGGACTGATTTTGCCTGATCGGGCAAGATTTTGGCTGATTTTGCCTGATTGCACGTCCAATTGGCTTCGAGTCAGGCATTGTCAGTAGGAATCAGTCTTAATCAGGCGAAATCAGGGAAAATCTGTCCTGCGGGCATGCGACTCTCGGAACGCCATCGCGTCTATCGAAATGTACATGGCGGTTATGGAGAACATCCCGGAAGTCAAACAGCTTGTAGAACTCCTTCAGGCGCGGCGCGAGTTGCTGCCCCTGAAGGCGCTCTTTCTGAAGGGTGCCGCAGTCGAGTTGAATGCGGCACACGCGATTGGGCTTCCGTGGAAAGACATCTGGCGTGTACTTGTCGATCACGGATACCAAGGTAGCTACCAGCAATTCTGGCGCATGGCGCTGCTGCTGAATGGGGTGACGCCGCGCAGATCGCAGGGGCGCAAGAACCTCCCCACTCCTCCGAGCGGAAAGAGAACGATGCGAGACGAACTTCGACCCGAAGAGCAACCGGAGCCGATCAACAGGAATCAGGAAAAACCCGAATGGCAAATACGGAGAGAACAGGAAATGGCGAGGCTGGATCGCGAAGCGGAACTGAATCGCCAGAGAGAGGCGCGATTGCAACCTGTGAAGATATTCAAGCCGAGCGCATTTGTGGGCAGGAGCGAGGATTGAGCGCGGCCTGCTTCGCCGCCGTTGCTACTCTGCTGACGCAGACCTTGACAATGAAAACGGAAAGGCCAGGCCTTTGCTTTTGTTCTTCCATGCTCATGCCCGGATAGTGGGAGACTCGGCCTGGGTTGAAGCTCCGGGTCAAGGCCGCGTAGCGCCGCGTTCTACGCGGTTTAGCCTTGACGCGGAGCTGGCCAGGCCGATACTCGCTGCGCCGGGGTGACATTCCGGGAGATTTCCCGGAAAAGATTCCTTGAATTCAATGAAAGCCTACTGCGGAGTGAAGCTCCGATGAGCACGAAGCTCAAGCCGCAATTCTTCCCGTAACGCCTTGCTGCGCTTGAGGCGCTTGAAGAACTCTTCGAGGACGCTGACGACAATCGCGTTGATGCTGACCCCCTCGGATTCCGCCCATTCCTTTAGCGCGGTCCTGGCCTCTGCGCCGACATGAAGGAGTTGCGGGTTGGAAAGTTCCAGACCCGCCTTGCGGGTTTGCTGAATCTCCACCTTTTCTCGATCAACCTGGCTCAGGGCGAAAAGCACAATCCGTGCCAGATCGCCTTTCACGCGCGATTCCTCGGTGATCGATTCCCGCAAATCAATCGGAAGCCGGAGCGTCATTCCGGGCCTGTCGTCAGCCGTCTCTCGCGCCCTTTTGATCGCAGTCCGGGTTTTCTTCTTCTCTGCCAAGAACGAACCTCCTGCATTCTCGCCGCAATCTTCCTTTGACCTCAAAGAGGCGAACGCGATCTGTCCGAACCTTTTCGCAAAGGGTGCCGCATCCACGTCATACGCTCAACCTCATCCATCATGACACGCCGCAACTGCCATGCACGTCGCTGTATTCGGTATTCTTTCCACGATTTTACTCGATGGCCGATTTGCCTGCAGCGAGCGATTATGGCACACTAAAAGCGATGTACATTGCAGTATGAGACGGAAAGCGGAAGGAGAAAATGACCTTGAACCAAGAACCATTTGTATCCGCAGACGAGGCTGCCAAGTTTCTTGGCATCAAGCGGCGGTTTTTGCTCTCCCTGGCCCGCAAGGGTATCGCCGGTGCGTATGCACTTGGTACAGGCGGTATCCGCAGAATATGGGTATTTCGCCTTTCTGAACTTGCGGAGTCAATCGACTCGAAGCGGTATCATTTGATCCATGGCAGTCCCCGCTGAGAGGAGCTTTTATGGCTTATCAGCGTGGATCATTGAAGAAAGTGCCGCGCAAGGAAGGAGACACCTGGGTGCTCAGGTACAGGGTCGCAAGTGCGGATGGACGGCGGGTCGAAAACACCCTGCCCGTGGGCCTGGTTCGGGATTTCCCGAGCGAGAAGGCCGCATGGCGCGAGGTGGACCGGCTCGGCCTGCTCAACCGCGTCAACAGTGACGCCCCTGCCGCCGGACGCATCCGGTTTGACGCCCTTGGCGAGCATTACCTGAAGGCGGATTTCGGGCCGGACGCCGCACGTCCCAAGTCCGAAAACACCGCTCTCACCGTTCAACATATCGTCCGCGACTACCTCATCCCCCGGTTCGGGGCGGAAATCGCGGAGGATATCAAGCCGCTGGAAATCCAGCGCTGGCTCAAATCCCTGCATACCGACAGGAAACTGGCCTGGACATCGGTCTCGAAAGTCAGGGGCGTCATGCTCCGGGCTTACAAGACCGGCATCCTGCACGAGCTGGTGACAAAGAATCCGGCGCAGCCGGTGGAGACCCGCAGCAAGTCCGACTACCGGGCCATCGTCATCACCCCGCAGCAGACAAGGGCTATTCTGCGCGCCCTCGCCTGCCCGCTTCACCGCATCCTGGTGTATACCTGCGCCGCGACCGCACTTCGGGCGTCGGAGCTGGTTGCTCTCCGGTGGGCGGATCTCCGGTTCGACGAGGAGCGCATCCGCGTCTGCAAACGATGGTCGCGCGGCAAAGACGGCGCGACCAAGACGGAGTGCTCGGACGGCTATGTCCCGCTGCACCCCCGCCTGGCGCGTCACCTGAGGGCCTGGCGCGACCGGACGCCTTACGGGAGGGGCACGGATTTCGTGTTCCCTTCCTTCAAGGAGGGAGGCAGGGTGCCCTTGAGCGCGGGCATCTTCGCGGGCGATCATCTGCGCCTGGCTGCCAAAACCGCAGGAGTGCCGATTCCGGAGGGCCACCGCTTCGGACTCCATAACCTCCGCCATTCGCTGTCCAACTGGATGGTGAACAAGGCGAAGGTAGAGCCCAAGACGGTCCAGGGCATCCTCCGGCACAGCCGGATTCAGACAACGCTGGACCTCTATACGCAGGATGATTCCGATGAAACAAGGGCGGCGCAGGGCGCGTACCTGAAGGCTATGGGAACGCGCTCGGCGGCGGCCTAATCAAATTGTGGGTTGGATTGTGGGTTGAGGTTTTCCGGAGAAAATACCATAAGTTATTCAAAAATATGGTAGGCACGACTGGA
>PLKY01000099.1 GCA_003140785.1 Acidobacteriaceae bacterium
GTGGAACCGCTCTAACGGGACTGCGACGACTTTGACACCAGCATCCTGACTGCGACGGTCCAGTCTGTGGGCCAGATAAACGTGTGGACTTAGTTCGCCGCACTTGCAGGCATCGCTGGCTGCTGATGACCGTTTGGAACCCATGCCAGATCGCCACTCAAAACGTAGATGGTTAGCGCCGCAGCCATCAAGACAGCGCCCACCCAGAAGCGCCAGTCACGGTGCATCCTTCTCCAGTAAGGGCCAGGATCGGGCTCACCGCTGTTGCTGCTATTCCCCTCGGGATTGTGCCTGTTTCCGGTCATCTTTTCTCCGGTGAGCCGAGTATTCATCGCGGCGAGAGGCGTGGTTGCATCGAGCGCGATGACGCGGGGCTGCCATCTGTACTATCCGAGACAATGCGACAAGGAATCCGGTCAATAGTGATCAGCAGACTGGCCGGTTCGTTGTTTAAAAAGGTAATTGGACTGTTTCCCATCGTAGAGGCCTCTTCAGGCCTGCCCAGGGAAAACTTTAGAATCCGCGATCCTCTTCAGTTGGGCCAATTCCGACCCAGAGAGCACCTAAGGAGTCTCGAATGTCCGCGCCTAACCTATCGTTGAAGTCGCATCCGAGTGCCATGACCAGGCACGAAGCGCGGCCTATGGTATTCGGGACAACGCCGGCGCCATTCTTGCTTGTGGCACCGCGCCGGGCGTATCCATTGCGGATCGCGGTGGTCGGAAACCACCTTCCTCGACAATGTGGAATTGCGACTTTCACGACAGACTTGTGCGATGCCATCGCCGCTGAATTCGGGACCGGTGGAGTGTTTGTGGTAGCGGTCAACGACTCACGTTCGGGCTATAGTTACCCTCCGCGCGTGCGTCTTGAAATAGCCCAGAACGACCTGTTTTCCTACCGGACAGCAGCCGACTCCCTTAATTCGAGCGGTGTCGATGTGGTGTGCTTGCAGCACGAGTATGGGATTTATGGAGGGGAAGCCGGCAGTTATGTCTTGCAGTTGCTGAAGAACCTCAAGATGCCAGTGGTGACGACTCTGCACACGGTACTTCGCGAGCCAGATGCCGCTCAACGAGCTGTTATGCAAGAAATCTGCCGGCGTTCCGAGCGTCTTATTGTCATGAGCGAACATTCCTCTCTTCTTTTGCGGCTTGTATTCGGAGTCCCAGTCGAGAAGATTGAAGTAATCCCTCATGGTATTCCCGATTTGCAATTTGCGGATCCCGATAGCTATAAGGAGTTGTTCTCCATTTGTGGCAAGACTGTGATGCTCACGTTCGGTTTGCTGTCGCCGAACAAGGGGTTCGAGAGCGTGATTCGAGCTTTGCCGCTCATCTTGTCTCGACACAACGATGTTGTCTACATCATCGCGGGTGCTACTCACCCGCATGTCAGGCTCCGCGAGGGCGACCGATACCGGGGTCAGTTGGAGGCCTTGGCCAGGGAACTGGGAGTTGAGAGAAACGTGGTCTTCCACAACCGCTTCTTCGCCCCTCAGGAGATGGCTTCGTTGGTCGGTGCGGCCGACATTTACATCACACCGTACTGCCACGAGGCACAGGCAGTATCCGGAACACTCGCGTTTGCCTTGGGCGCCGGAAAGGCGATTATCTCAACTCCCTACTGGCATGCCGTCGAACTCCTGGACGATGGGCGCGGGATGCTGGTTCCGTTTGAAGACGCGCGCGCTATTGCAGCCGCGGCAATTGAACTGTTGGAGAACGAGGCAGCCTGCCAGGCAATGCGCCGACTTGCGTACCTGTATGGACGAGACATGGTGTGGAATCGAGTGGCGCACTCCTACATGCGGGCGTTCGCACACGCGAGCGCCGATTGCACGCAACCTGTTCGCATGGGGTTCTCCGTAGAAGCTGTTGAAGAGAACTGCGCCCGCAGGTTTGTAATTGCCTAACCGTCTGTCGAACGCAAAAAGGGACGATGGCTATTCTGACCTGCAGTCCACTTCTTCGAATTGATCCGGGATTTAACAGGCAACGTCCCCGGAGAGGGTTGTCTTATTACTTTCCCAGAATCCAGTTAGCTGGCATCGATCGTGTTGCCCCATCAGCCACATTTCATCGGGCAGCCTGAAGGCGTACAGGTTTTCTGGGGTTATGCCTTGTTCGTAGATGTACCGGGCAATTTCGTGAAGAAGCCCATGTCGGCATGTACCGGGCGCGAGATCATGACGGAGATCCTGGGGCATTTGCGCCTGGAAAAGAATGCGGCTCGTATCCTCGATACCTGCACATGTATTCCGCGCATGATGCCCTTCATTACGAGTCAATTTCTCCCTCGGAGCGTGGGCGATCATCCGCAGATAGTGCCTGAAGGATCTAAGAACCTGGCCTTCGTGGGACAGTATTGCGAACTGCCGGAGGTTGTGGTGTTCACGGTTGATTACTCGACTCGTTCCGCGCAGACTGCGGTCTACTCATTGCTTGGCTTGAAGCGTAAAGCGCCGTCTGTAATCAAGGGACAATTCAATCCTCGTGTCTTGCAGGAAGCATTCTTGGCTTTGCACGAGATCGGCGTCTAGTCTGGATGTGTAACCCGATGACCGAAGACGGCCATGATCGCCCAGTGCAGACGGTTGAAAAGTGCGACCCTGTTTGCGGGATGAAGGTTGATCCCACGAGAGCGGCAGCGAGCATTGAGCATCAAGGTGCCACGTTCAACTTCTGCAGTCAAGGCTGCGCTGCAAAGTTCCGGGCAGCACCGGAGAAATACACGCAGACCAAGCCGGTCGCATCTCCGTCACACCTGCAGAGAAATCCTGAGCCGCAGGGGGAGTACACCTGCCCCATGCACCCGGAGGTCAAGCAGGCGGATCCGGGAAGCTGTCCGAAATGTGGCATGACACTCGAAAGTGCGCCCGTCACCGCCCCTGCAACGCACACTGAATATACCTGCCCGATGCACCCGCAGATTGTGCGCGATGCACCTGGCTCGTGCCCGATCTGCGGCATGGAGCTCGAGCCTCGAGAGGTGACTGCGGAAGACACTAATCCAGAACTCGTCGATATGACCAGACGGCTTTGGATCAGTGTCGGGCTTGCGTTGCTCATGCTGGCGTTGATGGTCTCAGCGTTTCTGCCTTCCATGCCGATGCAACACCTGTTTTCGCCAAGAACGTGGGCCTGGGTTGAGTTCGGGCTAGCGACGCCGGTAGTCCTGTGGTGCGGGCTGCCGTTCTTTGTCCGCGGTTGGCAATCGATAGTGCATCGCAGTCTCAATATGTTTACGCTGATCGCCCTTGGCACCGGCACGGCATATCTTTACAGCGTTTTTGCTACCGTCATTCCGCAAATCTTTCCGGCCTCGCTTCGTGGGAGCGGAGGACAAATCGACGTGTACTTCGAGCCGGCAGCGGTGATTGTCGCACTCGTTCTTTTGGGCCAGGTGATGGAACTGCGTGCGCGCAGCCAGACCAGCAGTGCGATTCGAGCGCTGCTCGGCCTCGCCCCGAAAAACGCCAAGCGACTTGACGACAAGGGCGGCGAAGCTGACGTGCCGCTGGACCAGGTGCAAGTCGGCGACCGGCTTCGCGTTCGCCCCGGCGAAAAGGTTCCTGTGGATGGGATCGTCGTGGAAGGCCACAGCTCGATTGACGAATCGATGATCAGCGGAGAGCCAATTCCAGTGGAGAAAGACGCGGGCGCGAAGGTCACCGCTGGGACACTCAACGGTACGGGCGGGTTCGTGATGCGTGCAGAACGCGTTGGCGCCGATACTCTGTTGTCGCAGATTGTGAAGATGGTCAGCGAGGCGCAGCGGTCCCGAGCGCCCATTCAGCGGCTTGCGGATCGCGTCTCCTCTTACTTTGTACCGGCCGTGATCGTGGCGGCCATTGTCACCTTCTTTGTGTGGCTCTCCGTTGGTCCTGAGCCCCGCTTCGCTCATGCTCTCGTAAACGCCGTTGCAGTGCTGATTGTGGCCTGTCCATGCGCTCTTGGGCTCGCCACGCCGATGGCAATCATGGTGGGCACCGGCCGTGGCGCGAGCGCCGGCATTCTCATCCGCAATGCGGAGGCACTCGAAATCTTCGGCAAAGTCGACACCCTCATCATCGACAAGACGGGAACCCTCACGGAAGGCAAGCCAACGCTAACATCTGTCATTCCTCAGCCGGGGATTGATGAATCCAGCCTGTTGCAACTCGTCGCCAGCCTTGAGCGTTCCAGCGAGCATCCTCTGTCAGCGGCCATCGTGAAGGGAGCCGAGGCAAAGCATCTTGCGTTGGCCGTTGTCGTTGGATTCAACTCCATCACCGGCAAGGGTGTGATGGGAACTGTGACCGGCAAGCAGATAGCAGTTGGCAACGCAGAACTGTTCAGCGGCCTTTCCATCGATCCTGGCCCGCTCCTCGATCGGGCAGAAGAGCTGCGCAAACAAGGCCAGACGGTGATGCTGGTTGCGGTGGATGGAAAGGCGGCTGGAATCGTGGGCGTCGCCGATCCTATCAAGGAATCCACGCCCGATGCGATTCGCGAACTTCGGTCGGCAGGCTTGAAAGTCATCATGGTCACGGGAGACAGCGCAACAACTGCCAAAGCGGTCGCGGAAAAGCTTGGCATCGAATTTGAGGCCGGCGTATTGCCTCAAAAGAAGGCCGAGGTGGTCGAAGACTATCAGCGAAAGGGCGCTGTGGTGGCGATGGCAGGAGATGGCGTGAATGACGCTCCCGCACTCGCCCAGGCTGACATCGGCATCGCCATGGGTACAGGCACCGACGTGGCCATGGAGTCTGGCAGCATCACGTTGTTGAAGGGAGATCTGCGCGGGATTCTCCGTGCCCGTCATCTTAGCAAGTCGACGATGCGCAACATCCGCGAGAACCTGTTCTTCGCATTTGTTTACAACGCCGTCGGAGTGCCGCTGGCCGCGGGTGTGCTTTTCCCTGCCTTCGGGTTGCTTCTGAATCCGATGATTGCCGCGGCGGCCATGAGCTTCAGTTCCGTCTCAGTGATTGCCAATGCGCTCAGACTGCGGAAGACAAAACTATGAATAGATCTGGAAACGTGGTTGTTGGGACGTGGTTGCAGGCCAAATGGAGTCCTGATCCTTTATGACCGGACAAATCATCGCCATAATGAAAGGATTTCAGATGGAGATCTCCGTGCTGAATGCAATGTCAATTCAATCGCCTTTCCTGGACGCAGCGGTGATGAAGTTGACCGTTTCAGATTCGAAGCCGGTTGAGCTTTGTTCAGAACGAGTCTGTTTCGGCCACCGGCATCAATGTCAACACCTTGACACTTCTGGAAGAAGTATTTGAGCGCTGTCGGGGTCGATCAACTGGGAACAATTCCACGTCTTCGAGCCGCTGTTGTCGTCGCCCATCCGGACGNNGGCGGATTGTGACTCTTTGCAGGGCACAGGATGCAGATCGTGCGCCGAAATTCCGTCAAGTCCTGAAGCAATTGGGGGCGACCGGTGAGATGGAGAATCTGGATGATGAGCCGGATCAGGTGCCGCTACCGCGTGAGCAGGTTCAAGAGACCACCGCTAGGCTACTGGCTGGACATTGCTATAGCCTGATCCTAACTCATGGCCCGCAGGGCGAATACACACGACACCG
>PLKY01000128.1 GCA_003140785.1 Acidobacteriaceae bacterium
CCAGTGGGGCGGACCCCCCGGTCCGCAGCCGACCCCCAGGTCGGCTCAGCGCTTCTTCAACCGATAATCCTCAACATCCGGCATCCTAATCAACCTACACATCTCAAACAACCGCGACCGTGCCCGCATCCCAATCCGCTCTTCCAAAAAAAATTTGCTGTAAAGATCGGACTCCAGTCCCGACCCGCGCTGATTGCCCGCCTCCGGATCCCGTAGGTTCGTGGTGACGATAGTTGCCTTGCGATTGTTGCAGCGATGCGTCACGATGGATGTCACCGTGTCCTCCACCCAGTCCGTCACGCGATGCGCCCCCACGTCGTCCAGCAACAGAATCTCGGTATCGAGCGCGGCCTTATATGCTTCGCGATCCATAGTGCCGGACGCTTGATCGTACCCCGAGCGTATGCGATTCAGCAGTGCTTGGAAATCGAAAAATACACCTTCAAACCCGCGTTCGATCAAACCGGCCAGCGCCGCCACGGCCAAATGGGTCTTGCCGCATCCCGGCGCTCCGATAAACAGCAACCCAGGCTTCGGAACACTCGGATAATCGCGCACGTACCCGCGCACCGTCAGCGCAACGGTAGCCAGCGCAGTACGCGCCACCGGATTGTCCTGCGGAAGAACAAAATTATCTACCGACGCCTTCTCATATAGCGGCGGAATATTCGCCCGATCCTGCAGCCGTCCCACCCGTCCCGCAATCACGCACTCGCACTTCTCCGCTCCCGAAATCCCCTCCCGCTCGATAATCTTCCACCCCGACCCTCCGCAAATCGCGCAAACTTCTTCGACCGTCATAATCGTTTCCTATCCGCGTTCATCAGCGTTCATCTGCGGNNGCGCCCATCGCGAGCATTGCATTCAACCGCTGCCCTGCCGCCTTGCTGCCATAAATCGAACACCGGTTCAGCGGACCATTGCACCCCGCCTCCTTCGCCAGCGCCCGATGAAATTGGAACTGCAGAATATCCGCCAGAAAATATCGCGCGTACGGCATGTTCGCCGGAACGTGATACTTCGCGCCCGGATCAAAATCCGCTTCCGTCCGATCCAGCGGCGGCGCCACGCCCTGGTACTTCAACTTGAGCTGCCACCACGCTTCGTTATATTTCTCCGGCGGAACCTCGCCCGAGAAAACCTGCCAGCGCCATTTATCGATCATCAACCCAAACGGCAGAAACGCAATCTTCTCCAGCGCCTTGTAAAGCAGCAGCCCAATGTCTTTCGATTGATCCGGCACGCTCTCAAGCAGCCCGATCTTCCGCAGATACTCGGGCGTTACCGACAGCGCGATCGTATCGCCAATGGCTTCGTGAAATCCGTCATTCGCGCTATCCCGAAACAGAAACGGCTGCTGATCGTAAGCACGCTGGTAAAAGTTGTGCCCGAGCTCGTGATGAATCACCGAAAAATCCTCGGCGTTGATCTCGATGCACATCTTCAACCGCACATCTTCCACCTGATCCACATCCCACGCGCTCGCATGGCACACCACTTCCCGATCCCGCGGCTTCACAAACAGTGACCGCTCCCAAAACGTCTTCGGAAGCGGCGCAAATCCGAGCGACGTAAAAAAGCTCTCGCCGTACCTCACAATATCCAGCGGCTGCTTGCCTTTTGCCTTGAGAATCGCTGTGAGATCGTAGCCCGGATCCGCATCCTTCGGCGCAACCATCGGGTAGACGTTATCCCAGCTCTGCGCCCACATGTTGCCCAGCAGTTGCGCGGGGATCATGCCGTCGGGTCGTTCAGCGGCTTTGCCGTACTTCGCAATCAGTCGCGCGCGAACGTAGTCGTGTAACTCGCGATAGAGGGGTTCGAGCTGTTTCCACGCGCGCTCGAGTTCAGCGGAAAACTCGGCGGGTGTCATATCGTAATTAGCACGCAAAAGTTCACCGGTATCGTTGTATCCGAGTTCTTTGGCGCCGATATTTTGTAACTCGACGAAGCGCGCATATTTGTCTTTCATCGGCGCCCCGATTGCGTGCCAGCCGACCCAGAGTTTCGTCAGTTCCACCGGGTCATGCGACTTGGCCATGATCGCGGAAATCTCGTCGATGCCCATGCACTTGGCTCCGGAAGTGGGCTCGCTTCCGACTGGAGTGTCAGGGCAGAACTTGCCTTTGCCATACATCCCGGTTAATTGCGCCGCGAGCTGTGTTTGCTCGGCCAGAAGATCCGGTTCCTTCGGAGCGGCGGGCGCAGTCACTTGCAAGAGCGTAATCTGTCGCCGCAGCTGCGCAGGAAGCTGGACGTGATCGAAGCGGCGACTTTCCGCTGTCAAGTGCAGCGTGAGAGCTGTGGACTGTTCGTTCAATCGCGCAGAGGTGGCCTCTGTGTCGTCCGTGATATCTGTTTCGGCGGTCCAATCCGCGTGGCCGGCATCCGTATTCACCTTGAGCAATTCGGTATTCGCACGGTCAACGAAGGCTTGCGCCTCCGCTGCAGTCGCAGTGCTGCTCGTCGCTGGTCCTTGTGCGGAGGCGAAGCAGAACGCAAAGCTGAACGAAAGCGCCGCTATACGAGCTGGGTTACGCATGGCCGGAGTATAAATCCTTGGCCGAATAACCGGCGTTCAAACAAGACGCGGAAGGGGGGCGCGGCTTAAAACGTAAAGCGCGACCCGAACTGGAATTGCCGAGGACTGTTCACGGTCGAGGTAATCTGGCCAAACACGGCCGCTTCCGCAGGACTCGATTGCACGTCGGTTATGCTCGGAGTGCCCGGCATGCCGAGTTGTGCGCGGTTGGCGAGGTTATAAGACGAGATTTCGAGGCGGACATCACGCTCCTTGCCCAGCGAGAAATGCTTGTAAAGAGATATGTCGAAATCTTGCGCGCCCATGGTGCGAACATGATCGAGATATGCGGGGGCATTGCCGGCCACGAAAGGGCTAGCGGGTATCGCGAAGCAGTTCGAATTGAACCAGGTGGTTGCGTTATGCGGAGCGCCATGACTCGGGTCGCACGTGAGGTCGGAGCGCTGATTGAAATAGGACGGCGCAACTCCGGAGTTTGGCGAAGCTATGGGAACGCCCGTACTTAGATAGGCGATCGCATTCGCGGTCCATCCGCCGGCAATGGCGTTGCCCGCACCGCCGAGATCGAGCGCGCGGCCTCTGCCAACGGGCAAGTCATAGGAGAGGTCTCCAGTGAATTGATACTTTACGTCTTGGGGGCTGATGGAGTGTTCGAGATTGAGATTTCTCCAGTCTTGCGGGGTACCCAGGTGAGATCCAACAAAGCCGAGCGGAGGATTGCCGTCATCCGTCATCAGCTTGGCCCATGTGAAGCTGGCCAGAGCGGTGAAGTGGTGCGTAAGGCGCTTCTGCAATTTTGTCTGGAGGGAGCTGTATTCGGAGTCGCCGCCTGGATAGCCGTGCACCACAACTCCATTGCCTGACCCGTAGTTGCCGCTGCCGTACTGGGGGAATCGCTGTAAAGAGACCCACAGCGGAACGGTGGCCGCGCCTGAGTTTGCATTCGTGGCGGGCTGGATGGGGGCCCATTGATTGGGAACAGTGGCGCAGGCGGAGTTTGACGGGTCGACACAAAGGGACGCGCCATAGCTGCCAATGGTGGCAAGGTCGAGCTCGTTCAGATCGGCCGTTCCCAATGGCAGAAAAAGTCCACGGCTGCCGACGTAGCCCGCGTTGAGGACGAACTGATGGGGCAACTCATATTCGAGGCCGAAGTTGAAGTTATAGGTGAGAGGAGTGCGCTGCGAGCGAAGCATGGTGTTCAGCGAGAGCCCGAGGTTGTTCGCAAGTCCCGCTGGGGGCGCAGAGAGTTGAGGGACGACGCCATTGGGGAATGGATTGCTAAGTGAGTAAGGTCCAATTGAGCTGGGATCAGGATCGCCGGGCGCTGCTGTTGCGCAGGCACTTGTGCCGTTGATGACTGTGTTGCCGTCGGCATTGAAACAGGTGGCGTTCCACTGCGTGTCTGCGGAGAACCCGTCACTGTCGAGCCCAACGCCGCCGACCATGTGCGGGCTGGGACCGTAGTAGAAGCCGCCGCCGCCGCGGACTACAAGATGGTTGACAGGTTGCCACGACAGAGCGAGCCGCGGAGCAAAGTCCTTGAGATTTGCGGTAAATGGAGAACGATTACCGCTGTTGACGTAGACTTCTGCGCCGGTATAGGAAACACCGCTGACTGTGTCTGTCGCAGCCGGGTTGAAGTATTCGAGGCGATTGTGGCGTTCCGTTTTGCCACCGAAGATATCCCAGCGCAGGCCCGCTGTAATGGTGAGAGCTTTGGTCAGGTGATAGGTGTCCTCTGCGAATGCCGCGTAATATGGGCTCGCTTCTGCCGCGAAGAGATCCTTGGTGAAGTTGGGGTAATCATTCGATTCGGTGCCGGGTACCGTGCCCTGTCCGACGAGGAACGACGCGAAATCGCTGCCACCCGTTGCCGAAGCCACCGTTTGATCCGTTGCCGAGATATCGAACAGATAGGAGCCTGACGCTGCGGGCGGCTGGCCAACATTGAGGAGCCGCTTCATATATTCGAAACCGGTTGAGATTTCGTGCTTACCCTTCAGCTTCGTGATGCTGGCGCTGGCGTCGCTATTTTCGCTGGCATATTGAAAGGTGTTGTAGTCCGCCGTGCCGCCAATGCCTCCTCCCACGTCGTTGAAGATCACGAAGGGAAGTAGCTTGTAAACCTCTTGGGCCGCGAGCGAAGAAGGAAAGCCGAGCGTAGTTATGTCGAAACCGACCTGCCGTGGATCTCCGCCCTGATTCTCGTAGTGGCGAGTAAAAGAATAGCGTAGCTGCAAGAAGGTGGTTGGGCTCAGTGTCAGGTCGTCAGCGAGCAGGATATTGCGCCCATTTGTCACGTTCTGGGCGTAGTTGAGGTCCCACATATTCCCGAATGCGTTAAAGGTGGAGTTGAAGAGCCGGTCGAACGAGAAACGGCCGAAGATGCGCTGCTTTTCGCTCTCGGCCCAGTCCATGCGAACATCGAATCGCTGCGCCGTGGTTGGATCGAGTCCCGGAACATAGAGATTGTTCACCGCTCCGGTCGGATCCGAATCGCAGCTAGGCCCGACGTTGCACTTTGGGAATTCGGAGAGAAACTTCAACGCAATAGGATTTGGATTTGCGATGATGTTATTGGTGAATGCCTGTCGCGTTCCGTCAGGATTGTCTGGTAAAAGCGGGTTATAGATGGTGAAGTTGTCGGCCGAGAAATCGCCCGTGCGTTCGGCGGTGGTGGGCACTGTGAAGGTATTTGAACCATCGAACTGTTGCTGCTGCGTTGCTTCGTAATCGCCAAAAAAGAAAAGCTTGTTGTGGAGAATGGGGCCGCCGAAGGCGCCGCCTTCCTGATAGCGGTGGAATGAGGGCGGCGTGTTGGCAGTGCCGTTGCCCAATTGACTTTGTTTGTTGAAGTATTCGTTGGCTGCGAGGACATCGGGACGGAAAACGCCAAAGGCATCGCCGTGGAAGTGATTGGCGCCCGATTTTGTTACCAGACTGATCACGCCGGCACCTCCGCTCTGGTAGGAGGCTGGTGTATTCTGCGTTTCCACGCGGGTCTCTTCGACGCCATCTTCGGGAATGTCGAGCGCAGGAATGATGGCAGCGACATTGTTTTCGGCGATTCCCAAAGGGCTGCCGTCCACCATGTAGTAGACCGATCCAACAATTGCTCCGTTGATGGTGTAGGAAGAAACGTCAACGCCGGGGCGGCCGCTGGAGATGTTCTCAATGGCAAACGAACTCGACGAGTTAGGTGCTCCATTGGCAGGAGTGACGCCCGCGCTCAGCTGCACAAGGTCAAAAACATTGCGAGTAAGTAGTGGAACTCGGTCGATGGTTTCAGAGGAGATCAGCTGGCCGACAGTCGAGTTGCTGGTGTCCACCAGGGAAGTTGCTTCGTTTACGGTGACCACCTCATTGACGTTGCCGAGTGTCAGAGTAACGTTCACCGTTGATACCTGGTCCAATGTGACATCTATGTTTTTCTGGACGACCGTTTCAAACCCCTTTGCGCCGACGGTCAACTGATATTTGCCCGGAGAAAGGGAGACGAAGGTGTAGATGCCCGCAGCCGTCGACACGGTGGACAGCTTGGTCCCAGTCGCTTGCTCATCCGCGGTAACTTTCGCGCCGGGAACGATCGCCCCGGTGGGATCAGTAATTAGCCCGCTGATCGCACCTCTTCCCGCCTGCCCAAATGCAGCGACTGCAGTTGAGAGGAAGGCCCCGGCAATGACGGAATTCCGCGCAATACGAGTGACTGCATCTCTGAATGTCATGGGTTGTCCCCGCTCCAAACGATTTATTCAAACGTTTGAATGTTGGTGAAAAGACTGTAAAATTGATTGATTTTCATGTCAAGGAAAAAATGCTTCGCCAATTGCGCAAAGGTTGAGACTTCAAAGCCTCGGTTGCGCCGCACTTCCGTCCGCGAACACGATTGCCCTTTACTTGCGGTGCGGTTATGGCAGAATGGCGCTGGGCCGCAGCAGATGACGAAGACGTGCCAGGAGGCTGAGAATTGGGTCAACGAAAGTCCGGCCATGTCACGCTGCTCGACGTAGCCCGCGCCTGTGGTTATTCCGTTTCGACAGTTTCGATCGTGCTGAGCGAGGCGCCGCTTTCACAAAACGTCGCCGCGTCCACGCGAGAACGGATTCGCAAGATGGCGCAGCAGCTTGGATACCATCCAGATGCTTATGCGCGCTCACTTCGCCGCAGGCGCAGCCAGACTATCGCGGTTCTTGCCTACGATCTTTCCGATCCTTTCTGCATTCCGATCGTACGGGGAATCCAAGCTGGACTTCAGCCGGCTAACTATCTGCCGCTTCTGATGGACACGCAGACGCAGCGACGGCTTTTCGATACCTATTTGAAAATGATCCTCGAACGGCGCGCGGAAGGGGTCATCGTCATCGCGAGCTGGATCTTTGAGGAGACCGATCTACTCGCAGACATCGAGAAGAATCACGTCCCAATCGTCATCGTAGGAAGGGACCTGACGGGAAGGAAGATCAGTTCGCTGTTTGTGGACAACGAGGCCGGAGGTGCACTTGCTCTGCGGCACCTGAGCGAACTCGGCCATCGCAAGATCGCGGTCATTCGAGGGCCGGAGGAACTCTTCGATAGCGAACCGCGGTGGGCCGGCGTAAGGCGTGCAGCCGAGGAAGCCGGAATCGAGATCGATCCCCGCCTGGTCTTTCAACTGCCGAACCTCACAGATCCCACTTCCGGTTTTGAGGGCGGGCTGGAGTTTGCCAAGCAGATACTCGCTACACTGCGCCCGTTTACGGCAGTCCTCGCCTTCGACGATCTGACTGCTCTGGGTGTCGTGCGTGGTCTAACGGAGGCAGGCCTGAGGGTGCCAGAGGATTGTTCGGTCGTCGGATTTGACGACGTTCTTCCTGCGATCGTGGCCACTCCGGGCATTACCACGATCCATCAGCCGTTGCGTGAAATGGGGCTATTGGCAGCCCAGTGGGCGGTGCAGGGAATCGATGCGCGAGAAATAGGGAAAAGAAATCCAGCGCGGATGCACAAAGCGCTTCCTGAACTGGTGGTGCGGAAGTCTACGGCCAGTCTAGTTTCGGCGAAGAACCGCCGAAGGAATAAAGAACAAGCTTGACACCGGGTGACATTCGCGATATTTCCTTTATTCAAACGATTGAATCACGATTGCAGAAAATGACTCAATTCGGAACAGCAGTTTGTTTAGTCCGGCGATCGATGACCAGAATGGCGGAAATAGAATGCAGGTAATTATGAAAAGAGAGACACTGTCCTGTCTAATAAGTCTGCTTGCAGGGTCAATGGCTCTGCATGCGGGAACGGTGACGCATTTGCACGAGGACTGGCGGCTGCAATCGGGCTGCAAGTTTCAGGCGGCTGGCGATACCATTGCGACCGCGGGTTTTCCCGTGAATGGCTGGTTGAAGACCTCCGTCCCAAGCACGGTCCTTGCTGCACAGGTTGCCGCAGGAGCAGTGTCCGATCCGTACTATGGCGATAATCTTCGGCAGATTGCCGGTACGACCTATCCGATCGGGCAAAATTTTTCAAATCTGCCCATGTCTCCGGATAGCCCATATCACTGCGACTGGTGGTTCCGCAAAGAACTCACGGTTCCCGCGTCTTCGTCATCCGATGACCGCATCTGGCTGCACTTTGGAGGGATCAACTATCGCGGCGAGGTCTGGCTCAATGGCCATAAAGTGGCGGATTCCACGACCGTCGCCGGGGCCTATCGCACTTATGATTTCGATGTTACCGAGCTCATCCATCCTGGCAAAGAAAATGTGCTTGCCGTGAAGACAAGCGCGCCGACTGAGAAGGATCTTGGCATCAACTGGGTGGACTGGAATCCGTGCCCGCCGGACAAAGATATGGGGTTGTGGGGGGCAGTCGACCTGGTGACCACCGGGCCGGTCGCGCTCCGTTCGCCGATGGCTGTGACACATTTCAGCGACGGGTCGCTGAGCACCGCGGATCTGACAGTCTATGCAGAGCTGCACAACGCGACGGACAGACCTGAGCAAGGAATCGTCGCGGGAACTGCGGCTGGCGCACACTTTGACCAACCTGTGGAGTTGGCCGCTCATGAGGATCGCACTGTTGTCTTCGCACCTGAGCGATTCCCTCAATTGCGGATTCACTCGCCGAAGCTTTGGTGGCCTTATCAAATGGGTGAGCCGCATCTGGAACATCTCTCGATGAGCTTCAGTTCGGGAGGTCATGTTGCGGATGAACAGAGCGTCGAATTCGGCATTCGCGAAATTACGTCGGAGTACACGGCCAATGGCGGCCGTCTGTTTCGCGTGAACGGCAAGCCCATCTTGATTCGCGGTGGCGGCTGGTCGCAGGATATGTTGCTGCGCAGCGACGACAAGCGCCTGCGCGACCAGTTCCGCATGGTGCACGACATTGGGCTGAATACGATTCGCCTCGAAGGCAAACTAGATACCGAAGACTTTTTTCACCTCGCCGATGAGCAGGGAATTCTTGTCATGCTGGGCTGGTGCTGCTGCGACCATTGGGAACATTGGAAGGATTGGACCGCAGACGATTTGACGATCGCCAGAGTTTCGTTGCGCTCGCAGATGCTGCGACTGCGCCAGCACGCCAGTCTGCTCGTCTGGCTGAATGGCAGTGATAACCCTCCGCCAGCCAGTGTGGAGCAGGCTTATCTTCAGATCGAGTCAGAAACGCACTGGCCGAATCCAATTCTTTCGTCCGCTTCAGGTACTCCCACTACCGTTACCGGAGAGAGCGGAGTGAAGATGTCGGGCCCGTATGACTATGTCGCTCCAAGTTATTGGTACGTGGACCAGCACAATGGCGGGGCCTTTGGCTTCAACACGGAAACAAGCCCTGGACCGGCGATTCCGTCGCTTGCCAGCAGGCAAAAGTTCCTGGCCGATCCACAGGCCTGGCCGCCATCGTCTACGTGGAGTCTACATTTTGGAGGCGGCGAGTTTGTGAATTTGAAAGTCTTCGATGAGGCAATGGAAGCAGTCTATGCCAAGCCGCGTTCGTCTGCTGAATATGAGCGCATTGCGCAGACAATGGAATACGACTCGGAACGGGCCATGTTCGAGGCGTACGGCAAGAATAAATACGTTTCGACGGGCGTGATTCAATGGATGCTCAACAACGCGTGGCCATCCATGATATGGCACTTATACGACTATTATCTCGATGCGGGGGCCGGATATTTTGCCGTCAAGAAGGCGTGCGAGCCTCTGCACATTCAGTACTCTTACGACGACCAGTCCATCGTTGTGGTGAACAGCACGTATGAGCGCGCTGCCGAGCTTCGCGCGAAGGTCCATGTATATAACCTTTCGTGGAAGGAACTCTACAGTGCCGAAGCTCCAATAGAGCCCGCTCCCGATAGCGCACAGCGCGTGTTCTCGCTGCCAGAGAGTCTGTATGCGGGCGCAGAGAGGGTCTTCTTCATCGATCTTTCTTTGGCCGACGCGCACGGTAAGGTGTTAAGCCACAACTTTTATTGGGTGCCCGGAACGCTGACGACATTCAATTGGCCGAAGACGGATTACACGCATACGCCCGCCGCGCGCCACGAGGATTTGACGGCTCTTGCGAGCCTTCCGCCGGCGACGGTGCAGGCAACCGCGGAGATTGAGAACTCGGCGGATGGCCGCGAGCTTCGTGTGCATCTCAACAACAGTTCTTCTGTACTTGCATTTCAGTTGCGTGCTGCGGTGCGGACTGCGTCGGGTGGCCTGATTGCTCCGGTTTTCTGGTCGGACAACTGGATCGAGTTGATTCCTGGCGAATCGACCACGCTGACCGCGATCTTGCCGGAAGGGGAATCGCAGATGCCGCGGGTTCAGATTGAGGGCTGGAACGTAGCCCCCGGTTCTATTGCGCCCACAGTGACAGCCGCGGCGCGCTAAGGAGGCGCATGGCGACTGCGGAAAACGACCAACCAGGAACAATCGGCCTGAAGCAAAATTCGCGCCGTT
The DNA here is from genome assembly GCA_003140785.1 of Acidobacteriaceae bacterium. GTDB lineage: Bacteria > Acidobacteriota > Terriglobia > Terriglobales > Acidobacteriaceae > Telmatobacter. Next base: position 10,477 of record PLKY01000128.1, read on the forward strand.
TCGATGTTACCCTGGCCGGCGATACTGCTCTTGATGTTTTGATGTACGGCCTTCCTGACGAACTACCGCCAGAGCAGGAGTTGCTCGCAGACGGAATCGCCATTCGCGTCGGAGGTTCGGGAGCGATTACAGCGCATAACCTGGCGGCGCTTGGAAACGCCGTCGGCTTTATCACGGCTGTCCCTGGAGACGATTTTGGACGCATGTGCCAGTCGGAGCTGCAGCAGATCGGCGTCGATCTTTCGCGGTGCGTACCTGCTCCGCACATGCAGTCGGGGGTTACGGTGCACCTGCAACACCGGCAACTCCGCCACATGTTCACCTACGCTGGACCCACGTCGCATTTGGCCTTCGGCGATCTCGATCTTGACTATCTTGCGAACTCCCGACATTTCCATATGTCGTCTTACTACTTGCAACGCGGGCTCACGGCTCAAATTCCAGAGATCTTCGCGAGATTAAAGCAAGCGGGCGTCACCCTATCGCTCGATCCAAACGACGATCCCGAACAACGCTGGGATCGCAACATTCTTGAAGCGATTCGCCTAGTCGATGTGTTCATGCCGAACGAGCGGGAAGCTTGCTTAATGTCTGGTGAGGCAGATCTGGATCGGGCCATCGCAGCCCTGCGTGAACTCGTTCCGCTTTTGGTGATTAAACGAGGAGCAAGGGGAGCCTCTGCTTTCATGGGCGCGCAGAGCTGGGATGCTCCCGCAGACGAGACTCAGGTGGTTGACGCCGTTGGCGCGGGAGACAGTTTCAACGCGGGATTTCTGCACGGCTGGGTTCGTGGCTGGCCGGTGGAAAGGGCACTTGCATTTGGAAATCGCACGGGCGCTTGGTCGGCCTCTGCGAGCGGCGGCACATCGGCATTTCGTAACGTGGCGGCTCTGCGTGAGCATCTTTCTGACTGGACGACCGGACTCGAGACCGCGGCAACCTGATTGGCGGCACATCGGCCGGGTGATCTTTCGTCATGCACTCGTGCGGGCATAGTGGAGAGCTCCCACGACAGGGTCCGCAGGTTCCAGGACAAACTGAATCGTAGGGTAGTGCATTCGCAACGAAGCCATCAGCGCATCGCGGACACGCTCGATCTTTCCGAGTACGCTGCCTGCTATCGCGACCGACGGTAACGGATGCAGTTCATCGTCTGCGGACATGATCCTTTCAATCACAATGCGTGCGAGGCAGGCCAGGTCTTTTCCGCTTCGATCGAGAATCTCGCCCGCGATTTTATCGCCCTCCGCAGCGCACTGAACTACAAGTGGCGTAATGTCCGCAAAGTGGGGCCGCGGCTCCGCGTTGGCAAATTCAATCAAGGCCTCAACCGAGGGCAGTTGCCAATAATCCCGCGCCAGCTCAAGAAGCGATGTTGGCCGTTGCTGGTCGATGGCAAGAAATCCACGCCGCAACGCTTCTAGCCCAATCCAGTAACCCGCGCCCTGGTCGGCGAGCATCGGACCCCATCCACCGGCGGTAACGATTTTGCCATCGGTGCCTCGGCCTGCGACATTCGAGCCTGTTCCAGACAAAACGAGAACGCCGGGTCCGCCGGGAAAAGCTGCTTCCAGGGCGATCTGCACGTCGCCCGCGATCAGCAACGAACCGGAAACTCGAGCCGCAAAATTCTCACGCAGCCAATTAGTGACCAGCGGAACTGTGTTGCCCGACGTGCCAATGCAGGTGCGCGCAATCTGATTCATCGGGACTCCGGTCTCCTTCGACAAGCGTGCCAAGGCGTCATCGAGGTTGTGTTCCGCCTGATCTTCCGTCGCGTTGAGACGTTTCACAGTTCCGCATGTGACGCGGGCCAGTTCACGGTCCTCCTCTGCGAGCAGGAATTCCGCTTTTGTTCCTCCGGCATCGACCGCCAGAAAGTAAGCCATTCACGTCTCCATGGTTCTTGAGTATTTGGCGCCGCATATCGAGAGCACAGGAGGCGACCGCGGCTAGCCTGTTTTGGCGGAGGGCCGGGCCGTCCTAATGACGATTCGGCAAGAAGTCCCAGATGGCAGGGTCCTCGGTTCCGAGAACCCACGAGCAAAATCCTTGCAGCCCGCGGTCCTGAACGAGTTGATAGCGCTCACGGAACGTGCGCAGATCCGTGAAGAAGACCCATTCGCGCATCTGATCGCGATAGAAAAAGAAGTAGGAATCGCGATCGGCCGCGTCCCACGCGATCGTGGCTTTATACGTGGTTGCCAGTAATTGAGCGTCTGGCTCGCCGATGTAGTTCGCGGACAAGTTTGGACTTTCAACGCCGGTCACCTTGTCTACAGTCGGCGCGCCGGTAAACCAGTGATAGCCGTAGAGTGGAATCCCGAGAGAGAGCTTCTCCTTGGGAACGGCCTTGAGTGCGTAGTCGAGGTTCTCAATGGTCCACTGCCAACCCGCAACCGGTCCCGGCATCGTCCAACGCGTTTGCTGGTCATAGGTCATCAGGCAGATCAGGTCGACAGCCTTACTTAGCTCGATTAAGTCGTAGGCACCTCGCCAATCGGTGTAAATCCATTTTGCAAATCCTTCTCCGGACGGATAGCCGGGCGCATTAGGAACAGTGGCGATCGTTATCTGAAGGCCCGCCTGGTGAAGGGCCTCTGCGGAGCGCTTTACCGTCGCGGTGAGTCCGTCGCGATCAGTCCAATCCACATTCTCAAAATCGAATTGGAATCCCGTGTAACCATGCGCGTGCGATTCGCGGATCATTGCCTCATTCATTCGATCCTGTGCAGCAAGGTTGAGCGACAGCTCGTGAAACTGCTTTTTGTTGAATAACGCCAGGATCGGCATGATCGGTACATGATGTTGCTTCGCCGTCTCAAGTACCAACGGGTTCGGCGAGCCCGTTACCAGGCCGTTTTCGTCGGCGTGATACCAGGTGGGCACGAGTAGGTCGATCTTGTCTGCATGCGCTAGGAACGATCGGATCGCCTCGGGGCTATCGGTCATGTAAAACAGCGCGGATGGAGGAGCGCAGAAGCCCGCACGCGAACAAACGAGCACAAGAGCGAGGAAGAAGAATCGATGCATGGAGCCTGCCGAAAGTGGAATGGACGATCTAGAGTGCGAAGAATGACCTTAGACAATTGTGGACTACGCAGTCATTATTGTGGACACTTAAATCTCTTTTAGAATACCGATATTTGTGGTGTAACAGAAATCGGCGCCGCTGGGGCGGATCACGAGAAGGGAAAACTCGGAGTTATTTCCCACTGGCCAGAGTGCATTGGACCCGATTGCCATTTCAACAAAGGGGCGCAACTTTCGTACAATAACCGCACACTTGGAATTCAATCGCAATTGCGTCGAGTGAGCCGCCGGAATGTCCTCGAAGACCGATATACGTGCCAAGGAGATTCTGCGTCTTCTTCTGCAGCACGGCAAAACGTCCGTTGAGGACCTGACAGCGGCGCTAGCAGCTTCGCCGGCGAGTATCCGGCGCGATCTTGTTCGCCTTGAAACGCAGGGCCTTGTTCATCGTACGCACGGCGGCGCAATGCTGACGGGCAGAGCTGTTTACGAGCCCTTCCGATTCGATGCGTCCTTCCAAGTACGCGAAGATCGCTTTGCCGCCGAGAAGCAAAGAATCGCGCACGCTGCTGCTTCGCTGGTGAAGGAGCACGACACCATTGGCCTTTCTGCCGGCACCACGACCACCCTGGTTGCCAAGCAATTGCAGAACCGGCGTGGCATTCACGTCATTACTAACGCCGTGAACATCGGCATGGAACTGAGTTCCACCACAAATGTCGACACGACACTTACAGGGGGCGCCATGCGCTGGGCCGGGGCTTTTTCTCTTGTAGGACCGGCGGCTATCGAAACTCTCAACATGTTTGTCATGGACCGGCTCTTCCTGAGCGTCACGGGCATGCACCCCGAGCGCGGGGCAACGATGATCGAGCCGGAGGAGGCCGCTGTGTTTCGCGTCATGGTCCGCCAGGCGCGCGAGGTGATCGTCGTGTCTGACTCGAGCAAGATGGGCATGGTGAGCCCGGCGATCATTTGCCTTCCGCGCGACATCGATCTGCTGATCACGGACGACGGTATCGAGAACGATACAGCCCGCGCTTTTGAAACCGCAGGAATCCGCATCATGACGGTATAGCCTGGTCGTTTGGACTGTGTTCTATGTTCCGGATTAGTTTGCGTTGTCACTATTCTCAGTTTTAAGAAGGTCCTACTTCGTCTTGCCCCGGTCTAGAAACGGCCTCACGCGGGAAGAGACCGCCTCGGCATCGCAGGTCATGATCAGATGGGAGCATTCCGCTTGCGAAACATAAGTCGGCGCTCCCAGTACAGCGGCCCACTCCAACGCCGGCTGCGGGTTGACCAGGTGATCTTTGCCTGACACGATGACCAGGAAATCCGCATGCGTGGATCGCGCCGCCTCAGCCAGAGTTCGATTGCCAATGAGGTCGTGTCGGATCACGGCGCGCAGTTGCCAGACGCGGTCGTTGGCATCGATCGGCTGCCGCGCTTCTGTCTGTTCAACAAAGGCGCTGAAGTTCTCGCGGGTTGTGTGCGTGTTGCGGAACTCTGGCGTCGTGACGGTTAGTGACCCAAAGAGATTCGCGAGTTTCAGATCTGGTTCGGTCGAGTGGTTGCCGTTTGCGTACGAGGGATCCGCATAAATCGTGCCGAGCATAATCTCTTTCACTTCGAGGCCG
>PLKY01000062.1:0-6757 GCA_003140785.1 Acidobacteriaceae bacterium
CTACAAGCGGGCCATGGAACGCGCCGCGTAGATTGGGCGCTGGAGGATCTTTTCGAATATGGCTATTCCGATTTCCCAGGTGTGGACGGTTGCCAGTTACGTGTGGAAGCAGAAGCTCAAGGGCGTCAAGCGCTATCCTACGGTGCTCATGCTTGAGCCTCTCTTCCGCTGCAACCTNNTGCGGGAAGGTGCAATATCCGCCCCATGTGCTCAAGCGCATGCTCACTCCTGAAGAGTGCTTCGCCGCTGTCGAAGAGTGTGGCGTGCCCATGGTGGCGATCCCAGGCGGCGAGCCGCTGCTGCATCCGCAAATCGTCGACATCGTGAATGGCTTGGTGGCGCGTAAGAAGTATGTCTACATGTGCACCAACGCGCTCGAATTGAAGAAGCGCCTGCACGAATTCACGCCTTCGAAGTATCTGACATTCTCCGTCCATCTCGATGGTCAACGGGAACACCACGACTACGCTGTATGCCGCGAAGGCGGTTACGAAATCGCGATCGAAGGGATTAAAGAGGCCGTCAGGCGCGGCTTCCGCGTGACACCGAATTCGACCTTCTTCGATGGCACCGATCCCAACAGCGTGCGCGCCCACTTTGACGAGATGATGGCCATCGGCGTTGAAGGCATCGTGCTGTCGCCGGGTTATAGCTACGACAAGGCGCCCGACCAGACGCATTTCATGGGCCGTGCCCGCGTACGCAAGCTATTCCGCGCCATCCTTTCGAACCGCAAGAAGTCTTGGAAGTTCAATATGTCGCCGCTGTTCCTCGAGTTCCTGATGGGCGACCGTAACTATGACTGCACGCCCTGGGGTTCGCCGGCCTTTAACATCTTCGGCTGGCAGAAGCCTTGCTATCTGCTCCAGGATGGCTACGCCGAGACCTTCAAGGAACTGATGGAAACCACCAAGTGGGAAGAGTACGGCGTCGGCAGCGGCAATCCCAAATGCGCCAACTGCATGGTGAGTTGCGGCTACGAGCCCACCGCGATCCTCGACGGCTTCTTATCGCTCAGCGGTTTCTGGGGCATGGTCAAGGGAAACTTCAGCACGTACAAGAGCAAACACGCGATGAAGCAACTCAACGAGTGGGGAACGCATGCGCCCGCGTCACTCGTCCAGATCGCCAACTCCGCCGAGATCCTCGAGGAGACCAACGCATGAGCGCCGAGGTGCTGAAATACACGCGCGAGCAGGTTGAGACGCTGGAAATTGCTCCCGGTACCGTGCATGAAAATCTCGAAGGCTGGGTTCCCACCCTCGCCAACGAAGACGACCTCCGCGTGGCTCTTGAAAAAGCCTTCGACTATCGCGGCGATGTGACTCTCACCCTCAAGTCCGGCGAAAAGTTCGAAGCCTACATCTTCAATCGCCAAACCGGCGCGACACTCGCCGATTCTTACGTCCAGTACTTCACGCCGAGCGCACCCGAGAAGCGCAAAGTGAGCTACGCCGACATCGCGCGCCTCGAATTCAGCGGCAAAGACCGCGCCGCCGGCAAGCACTGGGAAGACTGGGTCAAAGCCTACAATGAAAAGAAAGCCGCCGGCGAAAAGAACATCGCCCTCCTCCCGGACAAGCTAGATTAGAATCGGATCGCAGATTCTCATCCACTCTATATGCGCTCGCGAATGTTGGTCTCCAAGCAATCACTTGCTGCGTTCATCTCGGTTGCAATCGTGGCGAGCCCGCAGCAACCTCCGGCGGCATTGAATACCCTTCCTCGATACCTGGAGACACGCGTCTCGAATCTTCCCCAGCCAGAGCAAGTTGAACTCTACAACAGCGCAAAGGAAGTGGTTGAACCAGTTTTGATTCCTGGCCAGACCCTGCCTCTTTCAAATGAATGCAAGGGCACGAAGGACTCGGGATCCGTCACCCTTTCCTTCATCGTCGACGCCGAAGGCCAGCCTAGGAACATCGTCTTCAAGCAGGCGCTCGCAAACCAGATTGACCTGCTTGCGCTTCAGATCTTGCTGGACAGCCGGTTTCAGCCTGCAACGCTGAATGGCTCTCCAGTTGCAGTTGGCCGCGATGTGGAGATGCATCTTCAGGTATGCATCGATCAGAAGCCAGGAACCACAGTTGAATTGGTTCGGCTCCGCTCTCCCAAAACCGAAAAGTTCAGCGGCTGGCGTCATGCCCAAGCCGAAGCTAATCTGGCTCCAGTCAAGATGCCGCCCGATGCATTGGCAGACGCTGAAAACCCGGGCCCTAGCTTCTCCACACCCAAGACAATTGCGCACAAGATGTTTGACTCAAAGGGAATGTCGGGCTCCTTTGCCTTTGGAGTCCTGGTAGATGAACACGGCCTTGACCATATCGAGAAGGTTCTCGAATCGACGAATCCGAACCTTCTTCCAATCGCCGCCAGAATGATCCAATCCATCCGGCATATACCAGCCTTGAAAGACGGCATGCCTGTGCCAGTGCACCAGACCGAAAGCTTGAATATCACTTCAGGAGAGTAACCCTTCGAGAATCGTAAGGTGCCTTCATCGTTTCTTCTCTGCCGCAAGGCCGGTTGAATCAGGCCGCGATGATGGCGGGCTCAGGGATGCCTTCGCGCGTGATCGAGGGTGAATCGGGCTGAACTTGCAAATTCCATCTGGAAGATACTCTACGTTGAGTTTTCCTCCCGATGGAAGACCGCAATGTTCCATCACTTCCTTTGGAAATGTGACCTGCCCGCGCTTGTTCGTCGTGAGAATGAATCGTTTGCCCATATCGCCTCTATCGGCAGAGCCGCATTCGTGAAATAGGGCCTCACGTCCAGCAGAAACCCTCGGTTTAGTATGGAACCTGAGAACACCTGATGAAAGTTTTTGTAACAGGCGCCACCGGATTCGTAGGCCATCATGTGGCCAAAGCCCTCGCCGCCGAAGGTGCCGACCTCCATCTCCTAGTCCGCAAAACCAGCAACCTCAAAAATCTCGAGGGCATCCCCGGCGACACCGTCGTCGGCGATCTCTCGCGCCCCGAATCCTTCGCGCCCGCGCTAAAAGGCTGCGATGCCGTCATGCACGTTGCCGCCGACTACCGTCTCTGGATTCGCGATCCCGACACGATGTACCGCGCCAACGTCGATGGCACCCGCGATCTGCTGCGCCTCGCCCGCGAAGCCAAAATCCCGCGCGTCGTCTACACCTCGAGCGTAGCCACCATGCACTTCCGCACTGACGGCATCGTCATCAATGAAGACACGCCCGTAACGCTCGCCGACATGGTCGGACACTACAAGCGCTCCAAGTTCCTAGCCGAGCAGCAGGCCATCGCCGCCGCTGAGGACGGTCAGCGGGTCATCATCCTCAACCCAACAACACCCGTCGGCCCCAACGATGCCAAGCCCACGCCCACTGGCCGCATCTTCGTCGACTTTCTCAATCGCAAATTCCCCGCCTACGTCGACACGGGCCTCAACCTTGTCGACGTGGCCGAAGTTGCCCGCACCCACGTCATCGCCCTTACAAAGGGCAAGTCGGGCCGCCGCTACATCCTTGGCGGAGAAAACCTGACTCTCAAGCAGATCCTCGACAAGATGTCCGCCATCACCGGCATCCCATCGCCCACCACAAAAATTCCCTTCACCGTCGCCGCCACCTATGCGTTTTTTGAAGAACTCATCACCGGTCGTATTCGCGGCAAAGAACCGCGCGCCACGCTCGAAGAGGTCCGCATGGGCCGTAAAAAAATGTTCGCCTCTTCGGCCCGCGCCCAGCAGGAACTTGGCTTCCGTATCGTGCCCGTCTACCCCGCCATGCGCGCCGCCATTGACTGGTTTCGCACCAACGGCTATGCGCCTCAAGGCTCCGCATGACCCGCACCGCCATCATCGCCGCCATGTCCGGCGAACTCAAGCCTCTAGTCCGCGGCTGGCAACACAAATCCAGCAACGGTATTCGCACATGGGCCCACCGCGACGACAACCTCTACGTCGCCGCCTGTGCCGGTGCAGGCCAGGCCGCCGCCACCCGCGCATTCGCCGAAATAGAGAAAGACAGCCCCATCGATCTCGTCTTCTCCATCGGCTGGGCCGGAGCCCTCACGCCCGACCTCGCCCCCGGCACCGCCCACAACCTCGCCGGTGTCATCGACGTCCAGACCGGCGAGCGGTTCCGCTGCGACGCCGGCGCAGGCGAACTCTGGCTCGCCACCAGCCCCAAAGTCGCCGACGAATCCGAAAAACGCCGCATCGCCTCCACCTACTCAGCCGCACTCGTCGACATGGAGGCCGCAGCCATCGCCCGCCTCGCCCAAATGCGCGGCATCCCCTTCTATGCGATCAAGGCAATTAGTGACCCGCTCGGCGCCAAGTTGCCCGATTTCAACCGTTTCCTGTCCCAGCAAGGACAGTTTCGGACCTTTCGTTTCAGTATTTATGCAGCCTTGCGACCTTGGTACTGGCCCTCCTTGGCGCGGATGGGCGAAAATAGCAGAAAGGCTTCCCAAAGCATCACCGAGTCGCTCTCCAATTTTTTGAATGAATGAGGTCAAATCAGTCCGACGCATGGCAACTCAAACCTCAAACCCTGCGCGCCAGCGGGAACAGAAACTCCCCGCCACTATGCGAGCCGTGGTCTACCACGGCGTCAACGACATGCGCGTCGAAAACGTGACCGTGCCGCACATCGGTCCCGGCGAGTTACTGGTCAAGATCGCCACTTGCGGCATCTGCGGCACCGATCTCAAGAAGATCCACTTTGGCTCCCATTCCGCCCCACGCATCTTCGGTCACGAGATGGCGGGCACCATCGTCGCCATCGGGCCGGGCGTTTCCAGTTTCAAAATTGGCGAACGTGTCATGACCTTTCACCACGTTCCCTGCGGCGAGTGCTACTACTGCCGCAAGGGAACGCCAGCGCAGTGTCCGCTCTATAAGAAGACCGGCGTCACTGCGGGCTTCGAGCCGTCAGGTGGTGGCTTTGCCGAATATATTCGCGTGATGGACTTCGTGGTTTCGAATGGCGGCGTCGTGCGCATCCCCGACGGAGTTCCCTTCGAGCAGGCGGCCTTCGTCGAACCCGTCAACACCGTCCTTAAGGGCGTCAAGCTTCTCAACCTCGCGCCAGACGACGCGGTGCTCGTCATCGGTCAGGGACCGATAGGACTGATGCACGCCGTCCTCTCGAGTCGCATCGCCGGCAAGGTCCTCACCTCGGATCTTTATCCCGAGCGCCATGCGATTGCAGCTAATTACGGTTTGAAGCATCCAATTCATGCAGGTACTGAAAACGTAGTCGAGCGCGTATTCGCGGAAACCGATGGTCGTGGCGCAGACGCCGTAATTCTCGCCGTGGGGGGTACTGCATTGATTCGTACCGCGATGGATGCAGCCCGTCCCGGTGGTAAAGTTATGCTGTTCGCACAAACGCAACACGGCGAGGCCACCATCGACCCTGCTGCTGTTTGCGTCGACGAGAAGACGCTCCTCGGCTCCTATTCATCATCCTTCAGCATTCTCGATGAAGTAACCGATCTGGTTTTCGGTGGCTATCGCAACGGATTTGATCTCACTCGGCTCATTTCACACCGCTACTCGATCGATGAAGCGGTGGCGGCGATTGAGGTGGCTTCGCATCCCAAGGCAGATTCGATGAAAATCATGATCGAACCTAGCTTGGGTGCGGGAGCAGAGTAGGAAGCTCCTGATGGCAACAACCATGAGGGCCGCGGTTCTCCATGGACGCGAAGACATGCGCATCGAAAGCGTGCCCGTCCCCGAGGCGGCTCCGGGGGAGTTGATTGTCAGGGTCGGCGCGGCCCTCACCTGCGGAACGGACTTGAAGGTTTTTCGCCGCGGATATCACGCGCGCATGATCGTACCCCCAGCGCTGTTTGGCCATGAGCTTGCCGGAACCGTCGTTCAGGCTGGTGCGGACGTCATCGATTTCACTCCAGGCGATCGTGTCGTCGCGCTCAACTCCGCACCTTGTGGCGCATGCTACTTTTGCGAACGCGGACAGGAAAATCTTTGCGACGACCTGCTTTTCAACAACGGCGCCTACGCCGAGTTCATCCGTATCCCAGCGCGCATCGTCGCAAAAAACACCCTTCACGTACCTGATCACGTGCCCCTCGAACATGCGGCCCTGACTGAGCCCCTTGCATGTGCTGTCCACGGTTTTGAAGATTCGCATCCTCGTCCCGGTGACCTGGTCGCGGTCATCGGCGGAGGCCCGCTGGGGCTCATGATGCTTCACGTCGCAGCGCTAGCCGGATGCGAAACTATCGCGATCGTGAAGCACGATGGCCAGGTTGAAGCAGCAAAGCAGTTGGGAGCGGCACACGTGGTGCAGGCCAGCTCAATCCGCAAAGCCATCCGCGAAACCCGCGCCTTCACGCCCAAGGATCGCGGTGTCGACATCGCCATTGAAGCCGTNNCGCATCCACTACAGCGACATCACACTTCGCGCAACCTTTCACCACACGCCGGCCATCTGCCGCAAAGCGCTCGATCTCATTGCCGGCGGTCGGTTCCAGGCGAGCGCCTTCATTACCGGCCGTGCCCATCTTTACGAACTAAATCGCGTCTTCGAGAAGTTGATGAAGCGAAGCAGCGAAATCAAAACCGCGATCGTGCCTTGAGGTCCTTCGCATGACCACTGCCATTCTGCACCCGGACAACGATGCATTGCTGCGCCGCGGCTGGGCCGCGCTGCCGGCCTCGTATCGTATGCCCGACGTTGCGCCTACACTCGATGAGGCGCGCGCATGGTGCAAGCAGTTGGCCGAATCGCACTACGAGAACTTCCACG
>PLKY01000062.1:6775-9691 GCA_003140785.1 Acidobacteriaceae bacterium
CATCCCGTCTTTGTCGCTCTCGCTGAAACCATTCGTTCCTGTTCCATTCCCAAGCAGCCGTTTGCCGATTTGCTCACCGCATTCCGCCAGGACCAAGTCATCACGCGTTATGGCACGATGCAGGAAGTCCTCGAGTACTGCCGCTATTCCGCGAACCCCGTAGGCCGCCTCGTGTTGTACGCGTGCGGCTATTGCGACGAGGAACGCTTCCGTCTTTCTGACGCGACCTGCTCGGCGTTGCAGCTGGCAAATCTCTGGCAGGATGTGCGCGTTGATTTTGCCAAGGACCGCGTCTATCTGCCCCAGGACGACATGCGGCGCTTCGGTGTCAGCGACGAAACCATAGCTGCGGGAGTCGCCACCACGGGCTTTCGCGCTCTGCTCGATTATGAAGTCGATTTTGCGCGCCGCCTTTTTGAAGAAGGCCTGCCACTGATCGGCATGGTCGGCAAGGAACTAGCTGTCGATCTCGACCTCTTCAGCCGCGGCGGCCTCGCGATTCTACGCGCCATCGAGCGGCAGGACTATGATGTGCTCAGCGCGCGCCCGGCCATCGCGAAACGAACCAAAATGGCCCTTGCGCTTCGCGCCGTCAGCGGCAAGTTTTTGCCCTTCCTGCGTCTGGGTCCGCGTTGAATAGGGAAAGCGACTTGACGCAATCACGGGAATTGGACGCAGCGTACTCGATTTGCAGGGCAATCGCCAAACGCGAAGCTAAGAATTTCTATTACGCCTTCCTCACGTTGCCCGCGCCGCGCAAAAATGCCATCTGTGCGATCTATGCGTTCATGCGCAAGGCAGACGACCTCGCCGACGACGAAAGTCTTCCGCATGCCGAGCGCCGCCGGCGCCTGGACTCGTGGCTCTCGGCTTGGCACGACGCGAACACAACCGGCGCCACTGCAGACCCTGTTTTTATTGCCGTGCGCGACGCCACGCAGCGCTTCAACATCCCGCTCGCTTTGCTCGACGAGCTTGTGGCCGGCACCACCATGGACCTTAAGGCAGCCACCGGCAGCGCCCCTGACACCTACGCCACCTTCGCCGATCTCTATCAATACTGCTATCTCGTCGCATCCGTTGTTGGGCTCGTCTGCATTCGCATTTTTGGTTACACAGATCCCTCCGCAGAGAAGCTCGCCGAAGAAACGGGCATCGCATTCCAGCTCACAAACATTTTGCGCGACGTGGAAGAAGATGCCGCTCGTAATCGCGTCTATTTACCGATCGAGAACCTCGCCGACCACGACATCGCTCTGGAATCACTCTTGCACCGCCCCCCCGGCGCGCCGCCGACCTTGAATGAAAGAGCATTGCTCGCAGAAATCGCAACACGCGCGGAGATCTATTATCGTTCGGCCGAGGCTTTGCTACCACTGATCCATCGCGAAAGCCGTCCCGCGCTCTGGGTCTTGGTCTCGATCTATCACGCGCTTCTTCGCCGCATTGAGCGCGCCGACTACGATGTATTCTCGAAACGCGCATCCGTTCCCCTCCGGCAGAAACTCGCCATCTTGTCCTTGGGAATGGTGCGCGTCGCGGCAGCCAGGCTGTTCGGATAAATCAAATCAGGACAAAATCAAGATTGAACTATTTGCAGAAAAGCTTGAATAAAACCGTGACAGTGCTAGGCGGCGGAGTCGCCGGTATCAGTGCTGCCTGTGCTCTCACCGAGGCTGGCTTCCGCGTGCAGCTTGTTGAACGCCGCGGCTATCTCGGTGGCCGCGCTTCGTCTTATCTGCATCCCGGCGTTGGCGAAGTCATAGACAACTGCCAGCACGTGCTCTTCGGCTGCTGCACCAACCTCATTGGCTTGTACAAACGCATCGGTGTCCTCGAAAAAATTCACTGGACCCACGAGATGACGATGATCGAGCCCGGCGGCCGTCGCTCTGTTCTCGGCCCATCCTGGCTGCCGGCTCCGTTACATGGCTTGCCAAAGCTGTTAGCCGCGAAAGCCTTCACACTCGCGGACAAACTCGCCCTCGCCAAAGCCTTCGGCAAACTCATGCGGCCAGTCACACAGCATTCGGCCGAGACTCTTGAGTCATGGCTCAAACGAAACGGCCAGACCCCCGGCGCAATCGAGCGCTTCTGGCGGCTCGTGATCGCCAGCGCACTCAACGCGGATCTCGATGCAATCTCGGTCCTGGATTCAGCCCACGTGCTGCGCGAAGTGTTTCTCAAATCCGCACAGGCCGGCCACATGGGCATGAGCACCGTCCCGCTCAGCGAGCTCTATGGCGACGCAGATCAGTATCTCCAGGCGCGCGGCTGCGCCGTTCACTACAACTCAAATATCGACTCAATCACATGGGACGAAGAAGCTTTGCAATGGTCCGTTGGCGACCGCGCCCTTCAATCCGATTTCCTGGCACCAGGAAATCGGATTGAAGGGCGCGGTCGCCAACGGACCATTNNCGCTCAACGCCTCGGTCATCGCCAGCATTGGCCCATCTGCAGCGTACATCTCTGGTTCGATCGCGAAATCACCGACCTCGATCATGCAGTGCTTCTCGACCGCGAGATTCACTGGATGTATAACAAGGGCCGCATTCAGCCCTGGCGCAAACTCCGTGGCAGCTATCTGGAATTGGTCGTCAGCGCATCACGATCCTTCGCGGCCCTCGATCGGAACGAAGCAATTGCGCGCGCGGTCCGCGAGTTGGCTGAGTTCTTCCCAGCCATGGCTTCAGCCAAATTGGAGAAGGCCGCGTTGATCAAGGAAGTGCACGCCACATCCTGCGCACCGCCCGGTATCGCCGCCGACTCAGGCCCCGTTTCTCCCTGGCCCAATTGCGTGCTCGCCGGCGATTGGACCGCAACCGGCTGGGCTTCCACAATGGAAAGCGCCGCTCGTTCTGGGCATCTCGCCGCAGAAGCAATCTGCGCAGCCGTCGATATCCCACAGGCTTT
>PLKY01000025.1 GCA_003140785.1 Acidobacteriaceae bacterium
CAATCCCGCCAGAAGGGATCCCAGGACACTTGCCGACTTTCCATTACAAATCTGGCTTGATAAGGAACCATGCGGATATCCGCCCTTCTGGAAGGCGGTTCCAAAGACGAGAGTCACTCAGTCCCGTTATCCGAGTCCATTACTTAATCCGGTCCACGCTGTATCCCAATGGGGAATGGACTTTCTCCCTCTTCTTGAATCCAGCCGTAATTCTGAGCCGTCTCAGCAGATCGCCATGAGGCAGGTGTGCGGGACTTCATCCAATCCAACGGCTCGCTGGCCGGTTTCGCGAGGCAGCGTTCGAAAGCTTCATGGAGCGATTGTTTTTGTTCATGGCCGATGGCCCTTGGATCAGGTGAAATCAGAAGAACGGTTCCGCTGTTCGCTACTGCCTGGAGCCACTGGCGACTCAAGGCCCACGGCACATCAGGGGTGATCGCGACGCAGTCGGCGTCGAGGGAATAGAAAGTCCTATGATGGGGCGCGCGAAAAGCAAGAGTGTTCACACCCGTCCGGCGTGTTCTCTCCCATTCTTTTCCGCTTACGTCGTCGCCAGTGCGAGACGCGTCGAAGAGTCCAACCGAAAGATGTCCGACGGTGTTGCACCCGAGTATAAGGCGGTCTTGCCCGCAGGTTGCACGGAGTTGTCGATAGAGCGCGGTCACGATCTCGGCATTGGTGACCGTGCGGTCATTGAAGTGCCAGGTGCCCCGGGTCGGAGAAGCGCCCATTTGACTTCCCCATTGTCCGAACAGCTCCCAGGTTGTGAAGTCATGCTTGATCAATTCAAAGCCCCACTCGCATGCCTGGGCTGCTACAGACGCGACGGCGTGAAGTGCCTCCGGAATTGTCGGATCGTAGGCTACTGGCCCTTGATCATTTCTGGATCCACTCCAGCGAGAGTCCGACAGCAACAGATTCGCAGGGGTTCCTGGTGCCGCACGCAAAGGCCGAATCCACAAGCCCGGAATCACATCGCGATCGCGGATGGCAGAAGCGAGCCTGGGGAGGCTTGGAAATCGGGATGGGTCCTGATAACCATCGTCGATTACCGTGAACGGCTTGATTCCGCCGGCGGGTGCAAGGGATGCGACGAGATCAGCGTCGCGCAGAATGCCGTCGTGCGTGTTTTGCCCGTAGGCGTAGTACCAATCGTTGCTCCCGATGATGGCATCGGTTTGTAAGCCACCTCGGTTGGTGGACACCTGAGTGCCTTCAGCCATTACATGGCACAGGCGTTGTGTCACGGCAAAGGCGCTTTCTTCCAACGCCCCCTTGCACTGCACAATTGTCGCCGCCTCAAGCGTGCGGCTCCCGAGCGATACGCCGTTTCCACCATTACGTACGTCAAGCCATAGCGAGATGCCGGATGGATCCGCTTGCCAAAAGGCAAAGGAAGCCGCTCCGGTCTTGATACCCATACCGGAGGTTCGCCCTTGCGAATGCAGCAGTGCGTACCAGGGCAACACACGTTCTGCTTGCAGCGGACGCCATTCCAAGTCTCCGTAACTGCGTTCCCACGCGTCACCAAGTGCAAGGACATCTTCTGCCAGTCGTCTCTTCCAGCGGAGTTGAACGCGCTGGACGAACACAGTTGGTGCAGTAATGAAAACCACAGCCTGCTGTGCAGCAGCGGCGAAATCGACCTTAATGCCCGCGCCCCGCTTGGTTCCCGTCCAGGTACTCCCTGATCTGCTGAGCTCCAGGCGCTTTGCCTCTGAATCGCCCACGAGTGCAAAGACCAGGTCGGGCTGCGCGAGGACTGGCAGATCGAGGTCATCTTGTGAAGGGCTGGGCAAAATGCTTTTCGACTGCTGCGTCCAAGAGGCCGCTGGGATCAGTAGTGCCGTCACAGAAGGCACACATTGCAGGACGTCCCTGCGCGTAATTGTTTTCCGCGTTTCAGACATGTCACTCTCGGGTCGTTGGGCCAGCGATAAGTGTTTTCCATCCTATCGATGGGTAGGCCGAAAAGGAGTTGGCGCTATATTTAACAGGCAATCATAGTTGAACTTATCATCGAGCGCACTATCGCATTCTCCGGATTCAAGCCTAACGCCACAATTGTTCGAATCGGTACTGTCGATCCTCACTCGACGACGGGCTACGAGATTACATTCGCAATGCCGTAATTAACCGGCCAATATCCTTTGACTTAACCGTGAAGGCAGCAGATATGAGGCTATATTTCTTTCAGTTGGATTTTTCATCAGGAGGCGGGGGTTCCGCTTCCGGTGATGATCTTGGCGGGTCGAAGCCAGATGCGGAACCCCTGTGAGGTACGATCCTCTTTATCCCAGTTTCCGTCCCGCTTTACAAGCTTGCAACCGGCTGGGCGGACGACTGCGACGGGATCATTCTACGCCAGTGCCCGATTTGTAAACGAGATTCGATTGTCGGTCATGGCCGCCGCCGCAAGCAGGCCCACGACGAGCATCACGACTGGATTTGGATCCATCGCGGCCGCTGCGCCGACTGCGGGACGACCTTTACTTTCCTTCCGCTGCTCTCTCTTCCTTACACGCATTACAGTCTGCTTGCGTGCTGCCAGGCACTGCTACTGCGCTTTGTGGAGGGCTGTTGCTGGGACAAGGCGTTGCCGAAGCTCAAGGATCCTGATCGATTACCCGATTCCTCCACTATCCGGCGTTGGGCGAGTGGGCTGGACTCGACCCAACTGGCTATTTCCTTTCTCAGTCAGACCGTCTCCCGTGTAGTTCATTGGCTGGGTCGCGGTCGTCAGGTCCTTGACCAAACTGGACCGTTGTCCTGGATAACTCCGGTTTTCGAAAATCTCTGGCCGCTGCGTCTTTAAGAAAAATCTCTTCACCCACCATCCTTGCCTTGGACTGTCGGCGTCCTGCTCCTACGCTGGGCTCCGGAGGCAAAAGAGCGCCGTGGGCGAAGACGTCGAAACACTCAAGCGGCGGCTGCCGCTACTGGACTATCTGCGGCAACATAACTGGACGGCCCGGCCTGTGGGTCGCTCCGAGTTCGTCGGACTCTGTCCGTTGCATGAAGAGACCCGGCCCTCGTTCTATGTGAACACGCGCAAAGATGTCTTTTATTGCCACGGCTGCGGCCAGGGCGGCGATCTGATTCGCTTTGTCCAGTTATCCCATCATCTATCCTTCCGCCAGAGCCTCACCTTTCTCGATCCGCAGACTGCTCCTGCAGTCGATGCTTCCGCCGTGCTTGATCGGGCCGTTGCTTTCTATCAACAGCAACTCGATAACTACCCAGAGGCGCTCAGCTATCTCAACCAGCGCGGAGTGCACTATCCCGCACTGATCAGGGAACTGGAGATCGGTTACGCTCCCGGCGGAAGCCTTCGCCGTCATCTCACAGCACAGGGTTATCCCTTCGACCTGTTACGGCAAGTCGGCCTGCTCAACGCGCAGGGTTCCGACGCTTTCTATCAGCGCATCGTCTTTCCGTTGCGCGAAGGGAAACACATCGTCAACCTCTACGGCCGCAGCATCGGCAACGCCTTCGCACATCGCTTTCTGCCCGGCGCCAAGGGCGGCCTGTATGCATGGGAGAAGGTCCGGCACTGTCCCGAGGTCATTGTTGTCGAAGGACTGTTTGACTATGCCGTGTTACGGCAGGCGGGATTTGACAACGTCACCTGTTCGTTGGGAACCCATCTCAACTTGGACCAGTTTCTCCAGTTGTGTGAAGGCCAGCGCACCGTCTATCTCACCTTCGATGTCGATGACAACCAGAGCGGCCAGCAAGCCGCCGAGCAGTTGGCCCATCGTCTTGACGCGAAGAGTATTGCCACTCGCCGCGTCCTCCTGCCCCAGGGCCACGATCCCAACTCCTTCTTTGTTCAGGGCGGAGACGCAAGACAGTTCAAGTACCTCGTGGAGGCAGCTCACCCATGAAGTTCCAGGTGATCTTCCAGAAGAACGCAGCCAGCGCACATAGCCCGTATCAAGTGGTCGAGCAAAGCTCCGGACAGGAAGTCGAGTGGGTTAATAATTATCTGGATCGCGAGCATGTTCGCCGGCTGGCAAACACCAGCCTGCGCATCTACGCCTACAACCTGCTGCACTTCGTTCGCTGGTGGGAGAGCATCCATCACACCGGCGAGATAACGGTGGCAGACCTTACTGAATCGACCCTTCTGGACTACCTGCGATTCCAGTCCAACCTGCAACCGCGGCCTTCCGCAGCCAGCATCAACGAGCGCGTTGCCGACGCCGATCGCGCACTTCGAAACGCGTTCCCGGATGCTCCCTGTCAGGTCGCTCATGGGTTTCAACAGACTTTCCTGCAGCGCAAGCCGATGGGTCTTGGCCGTCCACGTGTGGCGATAAGCAGGCTGCGTGTGAGGCAGCCCAGGCTCAATATCGTGCCGCTCTCCGTCGATGAAGTGGCACGCTTCTGGGCAAGCTTCCATACCGCGCGCGACCTGGCCATCGTCGGCCTGATGCTCATGCATGGGCTTCGCTCCGCCGAGGTGTTGGCTCTGAACCCGGAGGATGTGCTGCTGTCCGAAGCTCAGCTCCGCGTTCGCGGCAAGGGCAACAAGCTGCGCTTCCTCCCCCTCGCACCTGAGACCACGCAACTGATCGATCACTATCTGCGCCTGGAACGGCCCAACCCATGCTCTCAAGCGCTGTTTGTCGTGCTGAAAGGTCCCGCACATGGAACACGCATGACTCCTGCTGGATTGCGCTCCCTGTTCCGATACCATCGTCAGACCACCGGCATCCAACTTGCCAACCCGCACCGATTCAGACACACCTTCGCATCGGATATGGTGCGCGCCGGCATGAGCCTCCCGGCTCTCATGAAGTTGATGGGACATGCCGACATCGAAACCACGCTGCGTTATGTACAGGTCACACCGCAGGACGTCTACCTTCAGTATGCTCGCGCGGTGGCGCAGTGCATCCGCCCGCTGCCAGGGAATCCATCGTGAGCCGCCGGCGCCGTCCTCGCCTTAAACATCCCTTGGCTCGCGCCTTCGACCGAGCTGTCGTTTCCCTCTGTACCGCGCTCAGTCCAGGAAGCGCTCGCAGTTACGACGCAACGGTGCGTAACTTCCTCTGTTATCTCGCCGCCTCTCACCCCGAGGTCACGCGCCTGGAGCAACTACACCGTGATCCCCACATCCTGGGCTGGATGTCCCGCATGCGTTCGCAAAAGCCGCCACTGGCGACCGTGACCTGTATCGGCCGGCTTATCGCTCTCCGATGCGTCTTCAACGAACTGGCATGGTCGAACCAGAGTTTTGAACTTGCTCGCCTCATTCGTCGCGAAGACATCCCGCGCACACCGCAAAGACTTCCACGGCCGCTCACCGCAGAACAGGATCAGACCCTGCAGCAAGAGTTTCTGCGCCGCAACGATCTCGGCGGAAACGTATTTCTGTTGCTCCGCCACACCGGCATGCGTATTGGTGAGTGTGCCGATCTGTCCTACGATTGCCTTCGCGCCCCCGCGCCCGACCAATGGGCGATTCATGTCCCGCTCGGCAAGCTCAAAACCGAACGCATGGTCCCCATTGATGCCTCTGTGGGTGAACTCGTACAACGGCTTCGATTCTTTCGTTCCCTCGATCCGCTGCGTGCCGATGGACGGCTACTGGCCCGTCCAAGCAGCAAGAATGCGCTCGTTCGCCAACTGCGCGATTACCTGCATCAGGTTTGCTTTTCACTCGGTCTCTCCACCCTAATCGTCCCGCACCAATTCAGGCAC
>PLKY01000227.1 GCA_003140785.1 Acidobacteriaceae bacterium
TCCCGATAGAGACCTAACGTTTGTCGGGACAAATCAGCATTTTCTATTCTCGACTCTCAATGCCAGTCCTCTGTCATATCTCAATCCGTCCGACCACAGGATATAGGCGATCGCCTCGAAAACGCCCGAAGCATCAAATGTGACGATCTGTGTGGGTACACCGCTTTCTGCAAGGAGCCCGGAGTCATCCTTGATCTGCCGGATCACGGCGACCTTCTGCGCACGAACAATAACAAAACAATTACATTCTTTTCTTCCGACTTTAACAATCCTTTGTTGATCGGCCCCTGATCCTCCTCTAGAAGCTCCGGAGTCCATTGCATCGACTGCTTGGCCCAACAGCTACGGTTTCATCCCAATTGAGAGGAATCCATGAATCAGTCCTTTTGGAGGCATATGGCCCGGTGCACCTTGTTCGGGCTCAGTATCTTGGTCAGTTCCAACCACCTCGCTGATGCGCAGCAAACCCTGGGTGGCATTCTTGGCACAATAACGGATAGCAGCGGCGCAGTCGTATCCAGCGTAAAGGCCGAACTCGTCAGCAACACGACTGGTTTGACGCGCTCTGTTCTTGGCAAAGCCAATGGCGACTTTGCATTCAGCGATCTGCCTGCAGGCAGCTATACGCTCACCTTTACGCATGACGGCTTCGATACTTCGAAGTATGACGGCGTCATCGTTCAGGCCGACCGCAAGACCACTCTGAATGTGCAATTGAAGGTTGGTTCAATCGCGACCTCTGTCGAGGTTACGGCCAACGCCTCTTTGGATACAGTGGATACGACGAATGGCAACGTGATGGATGCTGCCCAGATCGAATCCACTCCTCTGGGAACCGGAAGCTTCACCCAACTCGCCACACTTTCCCCTGGTGTCAGCGCCGACTTGCTCTCCGGCACCGGCACAAACAATGGGCTGGGTAACCAGAATCTCTTTGCGAATGGGCAGCGCTCGACGAGCAATACGTTTACGTTCAACAGCGTGGTCTCAAACAACCTGTTCAATGGAAACTCTTCGAGTAATGTCGCTGCCAGCCGCGCAGTGCTCAACACCGGCGAGTCGTTTCAGAGCAATGGCACGATCGGCACCAACACTTCGATTTATGACGCGATCGGTCAGGCTTTGCCAACGCCGCCGCAGCAGACTATCTCGGAAATGCGCGTGGATACGTCGATGTTCGATGCGTCGGAAGGCGCAACTGCCGGCGCACATCTCGATGTGACCACCAAGTCTGGCACCAATCAATACCACGGTTCGATCTACGGATTGCTTGAATCCTCGAAGCTCGATTCCGATCCATTCTTCAACCGGCAAATTGGCTTGCCTACTCCCGATCTACACCGCTATTGGGTGGGTGCTGAGTTGGGCGGGCCGATCCTCAAGAAGCAGAAGTTGTTCTTTTACACGTCTTACCAGTACACACGCGTGCGCGACCAATTCAAGTCGCTGACGAGCTATTATGTGCCGACCGGATTAACCAATGATCGAAGTGCCGCTGCGTTGCAGGCGTTCGCCACAGAGCCTACGGGGCAAGGCGCAGGGCTAGCCGCAAATACTCCGCTTGACCCGGTAGCAGTGGCTCTATTACAGGCAAAAGCGTCGTCGACTCAGTATCTGATTTCTTCGCCCGTGAATCCCAAATCGGGCGGAGCCAATGTCAATTTCCTTGGACCTGCATCCAAATTCAATGCCGCGCAGGCGAATGGGAATCTGGATTACCATCTCTCGGACAATGACGTCATCTCATCGAAGTACTATTACCAGCACGATCNNCCCAACGGGCAGTACATGATCCCGTCGGCCAACGGCGTGATACCGACCCCAAGTTTCCCGGAGAACGCGATCAGCCCGGGCACAGCTTATTTCTTTTCTGACCAGGCGGTTGCAAATCTGGACTGGACCAAAAGCGCCAAGGACACGTTGTCGGCCAAGTACTATTACCAGCACGATCCAACCTCAAGCCCATTTTCGAGCGGACCATTGCTAGGCTTCCCGCAGACATTCCAATCGGGTAGCCAGGTGTTCTCCCTCGAGAACAACCACATCTTTTCACCGAAGATCACCTGGGATCAGAAGTTCGGATTCCTGCGGGAGACTGCCACCTCCTTCACTTCGCAGCCCTTTGGTCCCTCCAATATCGACGGCACCGGGGCCGCTATCAACCTGTTCGGCAGCAAGTTATTCCCCGGAATCTCGGTTGGGAGCTTTAACGGCGCAGGCAGTGCATTGAGCATCGGGCCAACTTCGAACTTCTCGAACACCGGCTTCGCACAGGACACGTTCGAAGGCACAACCAACGTGAACTGGGTGCTGGGCAATCACACACTTTCCTTCGGCGCCAACTACGACTTTACGCAGTTGAACATTCTCAACCGTGCCAACCAGGTCGCGTCACTCGCTTTCACGAGTCTTGGAAATTTCCTTAAGCAGGGTGGTCCCGTGCGGACGGGGGGCCACACGGTCTACTTCCAGGGCGCCAGCAATCGCTATTACCGTGCTCCACAGGTTGGCGCATACGCCCAGGACCATTGGCGTGTAACCAGCAAGCTGAACGTGACTGTAGGCGTGCGTTATGACGACGATGGCGGCCTGTATGAGAAGTACGGCAATCTAGTCAACTTCGACCCAACCAAATACTCGTATGACGCCGCGACAGACACAATCACCAACGCCGGCCTGATTGTTGCGGGAAACAACAAGCTTTATCACACGCCGGGAGCGAGCAACTCGACACTCAAGCAGGGGCAGTGGGGCGTCGCTCCCCGAATCGGGGTTGCCTACAGCGTCACTCCGAAGTTGGTTGTCCGCAGCGGCTTTGGCATCTACTACGATCGCGGGGAATTCTTTACAGAGTTCTCGCCCAGCGCTGGCGGAGGATTCAACGGGCCCTTCGGCGTGACGCTGCAACCGCCTTTTGTACAACCGGTTAATGCGACGTCTTCAGGCACACTGGATAACCCCTTCGGTACTGCGCCTCCAACAATTGATACCAACCCAGCCGACTTCATTGAGAACCTCCCCGGGATGACCGCGCTCATCAATGGGGCGCAGCCGTACTTGTTCGGCGCCTACGGCCTGAACAACAAACTTCCCTTCACCGAGAATTGGAGTGTCGACCTGCAGTGGCAGGCGCTCAAGGAGATTACCGCTACGCTCGGTTATACGGGTAACCATTCACAGCGACAGACCATTCCCGTGCCGTTCAACCAGCCGCAGATCGCAACGCCGCAGTCACCGCTTTACGCTGGCGGCATGTATCCCCAAACAGCAACCTACGGCTATCAGGTTGGTGCCGATGAAATCTATAACACCTATACAGGCGGCAATACGGATCTGCGTACACCGTACATTGGCTACAATCCCAACTCTGTCTCCTGGGACACTGTAGGTATCGCAAATTACGATGCGCTGCTCGCCTCAGTTCACAAGACAATCAGCTATGGATTGGATATGTATGTTGCCTACACTTATTCGCATTCCCTGGATGACAGCAGCGGTTTCGGTCTCTTCTATAACGGCAACGATCCAAGGAATCTGCGTTCGGGATATGCTTCGTCCGACTTCGATCAAACGCACACTACGGCGATCAGCTTCAGCTATCAACTGCCCAAGTTCCAAACCGGCTATAGAACCCTCAACGTGGTCTCAAATGGCTGGGGTATGAACGGATACTCGATCCTTCAGAGCGGGCAGCCATATAACGTCTACGACTTTAGCGGAACAGTTGGGAGCATTTACTTCTCTTCCAGCGATTATCTGACTAACCCTGTCCTACCGCTTGCCCCTGGAGTGACAAAGAAGCAAGCCCTAACGGGGCGCAGCGGTGCCTTTGGCGCTAGCGATGCGGCGTTCAACCCGACCTCCTTTACCTATCCGTTGTTGGCTCCGGGCACAAATGGCGTGCCGGCCGACGACCCATATGAGTCGGGTTTCGCCAATGGCGATCGCAATATCTTCCGGAGTGCGTTCCAAAAGAGCGCTAACATCGCCTTCGTTAAGAAGACGAAGATTTATGAAAGAGCAAGTCTCCGTCTCTCTATGGAGGTTCTAAATATTACCAATACGCCGAGCTTTGACACTCCGGGAAATAACTTCACTGGCGCTCCGAACTTTGGCCCTCCTTACCTCCCAATCGGACCGGGCGCCGATCCAGCCACGTTCTCCGACCAGGGTGTCGGCGTCGTAACCAATCCTATCGGTGGAGCTCGTCAGATTCAGTTCACCGGCCTCCTAAGCTTTTAAGCTGCTATGCGATCGGCAGAACTGGGGACCCTCTGGGTCCCAGTTCGCCGAATTACGCTTTGTTCTTCCAAGGTCTTCGCATTCGTTCGGTCCCGCAGTCTTTCTTTCAAAATCGGTACCCTGAAGCACTGGATGAGGCGTCTCAACAGGGACGAGAGGAACATATTTCGGTAGACAATAGTAGTGCTGGCGCCTGCGGCAGCTACAGCCCGCGGCCGACATTGGTGCTCGATTCCAAGCCCGTCCTAAAGCATGGGTCTGAGGTCACGTACAGGTCAGTGATGACGTCCGCTCCCGCGGCGATCTCGTTCAGGAGTTTGCTCTCTTCGTAACCTCGGGCCTCAGGTGCCGGCAGAAGGGAGCCTGTTATGGCCAGAAAGTGCAAGAGCAAAGCAAAAGGCAGAGGCCGGATGCTTCCGGTATTGCATCCAGATGCGGCCGGCGTGGATATCGGCGCAGAAGAGATCTACGTTGCCGTCCCTCCGGATCGTGACGCTGAGCCGGTGCGGTCCTTCGAGACGTTTACTCGGGATCTACAGCAATTGGTTGACTGGCTGCAGCAATGCCGAGTACGCACGGTCGCGATGGAATCCACCGGCGTGTTCTGGATTCCTCTCTATCAGATTCTTGAAACACGAGGATTCCAGGTTTTTCTGGTGAACGCGCAGCACATAAAGAATGTGCCTGGCCGAAAGAGCGACGTGTCTGACTGTCAGTGGATTCAGTATCTACATTCGGTTGGGCTACTGAAGGCCAGCTTTCGTCCTCCTGATGAGATCTGTGTTATCCACTCGCTGTGGAGGCATCGGGAGAGCATTATGCAAATGGCCGCCGAGCACATCATGCACATGCAGAAAGCGCTGAGCCAGATGAATCTGCAATTGCACCACGTACTCAGTGAAATTACCGGCGTCAGCGGTCTTGCAATTCTGGATGCGATTCTAGCTGGCGAACGAGATACGACAAAGCTCGCGCGCCTGTGCAACTGGCGTGTAAGAAGTTCGCGTGAGACGGTCGCCAAATCCCTGGAAGGAGACTATCGGCCAGAGCACCTGTTTACGCTGCGGCAATCCCTTGTCGGCTATCGCTTCTATCAACAGCTCATCTCCGAGGTTGACCAAGAACTGGAATTAAGGATGCACGACCTTCCGCGAGCCGAGGGAGCGCCCGCGCAGATGCCCCCGCGGACCAAGGCCTGTGTCTACCAACGCGCAGGCAACGAACCGGCATTCGATCTAAAGGCGGAGCTATTTCGCATCGCGGGCGTGGACTTAACGGATGTGCCCGGCATCAGCGCCATTACTGCACACACGATCCTGATGGAGGTCGGACCGGATGTTTCGCGCTTTCGAAACGCCTCTGCGTTCGCTTCCTGGCTCGGGCTCTGCCCGGAAAAACAGGTAAGTGGAGGCAAGACCCTTTCCACGCACTCCCGAAAGGTGAAGAACCGTGCGGCAATCGCACCGCGACTCGGAGCACACTGTCTATATCGCGCCAAGAACTATCTCGGAGAGTTCCACCGCAGAATGAAGTGGAGGTTGGGCGTGCCTGAAGCCGTCACTGCAACAGCCCACAAACTTGCCCGCATCGTGTATCACCTGTTGTCTACAAAAGAACCATACTCGGAGAGCGTCTTGATCAAATCCGATCGCCAAGCTAACAATCGCGCTGAGATTCGTCTGCGCAGGCAGGCTGCCAACCTCGGCTTTCAGTTAATGCCCGTACCGGAAACCAACTCGTAGGTTATTGTTCATCAGGAGTCGG
The DNA here is from genome assembly GCA_003140785.1 of Acidobacteriaceae bacterium. GTDB lineage: Bacteria > Acidobacteriota > Terriglobia > Terriglobales > Acidobacteriaceae > Telmatobacter. Next base: position 6,007 of record PLKY01000227.1, read on the forward strand.
CATGGCGACTGTGATGCGCCCCGCGCAAAACGGATGACTACCGTCGACCAAACACCATCACAAAAGTCCAAAGAACGAACGTCAATATAAGCTCGAACGGCAGGCATGACCGATGCCGTCACTCTGCAAGTCATGGAAGCAGGTGCATCTGGGATTTTTTTCTGAAGCATCGCGATCCAGATCAACTTGTTACGGCGATCCATAGGGTTCGCACCCGGGCCCTGAATAGTCAGATTCTCGTTGATCACAGCCGTAGTCGTATAAATCTGCGTTCATCGTTGCGACAAGTTGCTACCCACCCTTGATGATGAACACGGTCTTGTCATCAATGCGGTCAGCCTCATCAATCTGCCGCAGGTGATCGTCATTCCTTACCGCATGCTCCAGGATCGCGTTGCAGATTTCTTTTGCCGGCTCCTGTTTGTGTTTTTCTATAATCTGCTCGATCTTTTGCTTGTCGCGCTCATCGCTACCGTCATAAACGCCGTCCGTATAAAGGAATAGGACGTCTCCTCTGCCCATCAGGGTGATTTCCGTCACGTCAGAGGAGCTCATCTGACTCGTACGAAGCTTAATAGAAACGTACTTGCTTCGGTCAGGATGGTCCTCGGGAATTTCGAGTCCAAGCGCGGGAAATTGCACCATGCAATCCTTCTTGATCTCCATGAACCTCCCATATTCTGCGGAGAATACAAGCGGTGGTGGATGACCGAAGTTGATAAAGCGGAAGGGTCCATCAGGACGTATCTCCCCATACAGCATGGTCGCGATTTCGCGGGGACTGTCTTCCGCGTCTCGGCTCAAAGCGTTCCTGGCGGTAACGGACTGCGCAAGCCTGAGGTTAATTCTCTCGAAGAAATCCAGCGTTGTTCTCCCATTGGAATCAAGCTCGGAGAGCATGGCCGTATGAAAAGTGTCATGCACCGTCGACGCAATCTTGGCCGCGATGATGCTATGTCCCTGGGCATCGACCAACAACACCCCCGCAGTGGTATTGAGCTCTTGCAGGTTCTCGGCAATGCTCAGTTGCTCCGAGCTCTTCGCCTTCCTGTATTGGGCGGCGTCGGTGGGGGTGTAGTCCGGTCTGGATTGCAACCACTGCACATGAACATCGACTAAGTTTTGCGGTTCCGCGCCCTCCGGAAGAGGTTCCAGGTACTCCTTGGATAATCTGTAAGCGCGTGCTATACGTGCGTCGATGTTATAGCGTTGTGGAAAGTTTATGTACTCAAAGAGATCGCCGCCCACTTTCTCTGCAGGAATCGAGTTACCGTACATCTCAATCCCAGCCAACCGGGGGATCGCACCCTCCACTGGCATCAATCTCTTACGCAGGTACTCGTCAATGTTGCCATCTAACGGCGTTGTCACCATACCGGGGATCAGGGGCCTGGACTGCAATTGCCTCTCCTATCCATCTTCACTTTAGACCTTAGATTGTATATGGGGTTGCTTGGAATCATCGACCTCTCGCGACACTGTCGAAAGAAGCCTGCCGGCTTTTCAGACACCGCGTGAAAAGCCCCTGCGGTGTGTCGCTTGCCCGTTATCGAGGAGAAATGAGACGGGGGGCAACTCAGTGGTTCATCTCTTGTAATATCAACAAGTTCAACATATATCTTTTGATTCGTACCGGTAAGCGTGCA
>PLKY01000429.1 GCA_003140785.1 Acidobacteriaceae bacterium
GTGAAAAAGGCCCCTGCGCCCCCCCAAGTGCGCGGGATCACGAGAGGGAAGACACCCAAGGTTCCGATCACACAGCCGAGTGCCGCCAGGAGGCCGCCTTTGCTTTGCGATTCCGTCAAGCGCCCCAAATACGGCTCGAATGCGACTGCGAATACGGGCGCCAGCGAGTAGAGGGCCACGCGCGTCAGGTCAGGAATCGAATCTTTCGCGGCCTCGCCAAGCAAAGCCGGCACGACAAACAGGCCGATGCCTACGAGAACTGCATCCCAGATTTGCCGGCCGCGTGGCCATGCTGCCCCGACTACCAGTGCGATCAGTCCCGCTACTACTGCCAGCGTTCCAAGGTGCATGGCCTCGCGCTCAAACGCGGGCAATCCGTCAGCAAACACGGTCGGCATCAAGTCGGAGCGTAGCGAGCCGAGCGACCAGAGAAAACAGAGCAGCAAGAGCGCCGTCACCGGCACTGCGTCTCTGATTCCTTTTCCTCGCTCCGCGTTCATCGTCTGGATGAAACGATAGCCGCCCGAGGCCGCGACTGCAACCCTACGGCGCAGACGATCGGTCTTCGCATCCTTCCCTCAGTTACAATGAAGGCTGGGCTACAGTCGATTTTTTGCGTAGAGAAACGCAAGCATAGCAAGGAGTTTTCTTCTTATGGCGATTCCCGCCACTCAAATGCGTCCNNTGCGCGCCTTCATCCAGGCCAAGCTGCGCAACCTCAAATCTGGGGCCATGTTCGAGCACCGCTTTCGCTCTGCCGATGCCATTGAACGCGTCGTGGTGGACGAAATTGCCATGGATTTCCTTTACGCCGACGGCGACGACTACTACTTCATGAATCCTGTGGACTATGAGCAGACCGTGCTCAAGGGATCCACGCTGGGCGATGCCGTGGAATACCTCACCGCCAACCTGCAGATCAAGGTGAGCTATTACGACGGGCAAGCCGTCGGTATCGAACTGCCGGGCACCGTCGAACTTACCGTTGTCGAGACCGAGCCTGGACTCAAATCGGCTACTGCCTCCAGTGTTACCAAGCCCGCAAAGACTGAGACCGGCCTTGTCGTGCAGGTGCCGCCCTTCATCAACGAAGGCGAGAAGATTAAGGTCGATACCAGCGAAGGTGCTTATCTGAGCCGGGCATAGAGGGTGATGTAGAGCAATGAACCGCATCGATTTCCAGCGACTTGCAGAACTGCGACTCAGGGAATCGAAGGCTTTGCTCGCGGCCGAATTGCCGGACGGTGCGTACTATCTCGCTGGCTATGCAATTGAATGTGCGCTTAAAGCGTGCATTGCAAAGAGGACGCAACAGCACGATTTTCCAGACAAGAAACTCGCGGACAAAAGCTACACACACGATGTTGAGAAGCTCCTTGACGCTGCTGGATTGTCTGATTTGCTGAAAAATGAGATCGCCAAGAATGAAGAGCTCGAACTGGATTGGGAAACTGTTCGAGAATGGTCGGAGCAGAGCCGGTACGACTTCTTCGACGGCGATCCAACAGGCGGTCTCGTGAGCGCCCAGATGCTGATCGACGCAGTAGAATCGGAAAAGGGCGGGGTATTGCGATGGATCAGGCACTCCTGGTGAACTTTGACATCGAAAACGGAAAAGAAGCGATCGATGCGCTGGACCGGGACGGTAAGGCCCCTAAAGTCGCTCTTTGGGCAAAGCTTCCAGAATACGAAAACTGGAGACTGGTGATTGCCTCCGATCATCTCGACCAATCATCCTCGCGTCTGGGCTACACCGAAATCAATGCGGCCATTAAGAAGGCTGGGATTCCGATCCATAGAAAGCCATCGATTCTTCTCCGCTCAATGGACAAGCCATTTATTAAAGCCTTGCGCAGCATCTTTGCACAGGCGGCCGACACTTATGGAATGCGTTTAGGTGGCCAGACATTTGGCGATCAATACCTCGAGGACGCCTTCGTGTATCGTATTCGCTGAGCTGCGCTTGTCGGGAGAGACCGTTTGAACCGGCTCGTAGCAGAACGATAAGGACCTGCACTGATTAGCTCCAAATTTCCTCAAAAATTTCTCTTGCCTGCTCACCTCTTTTGTATGTTACAGTCAGTAACACTATGGTGAGTAACAATCATTCCAGCCACGATCCCGCCGAGCTCGGCGAACTGGAACGCGGCATCCTCTCGATCGTCTGGCGGCTCGGCAAGGTCACCGCTGAGCAGGTGCGCGAAGACCTCGATCGTCCACTCAAGGACTCGACCGTACGCACGGTGCTGCGCCGCCTCGAAGAAAAGGGCTACCTGGCGCACTCCGTGGAAGACCGAACTTTCATCTACCGTCCCGCTGAGTCGCGGCAACGCGTGGCGGGCCGCGCCGTCAAGCGCATCGTCGATTGGTTCTGCGAGGGCTCTGTTGAAGCGCTGCTTGTGGGCATGGTTGACTCCAAGGTGCTCGACCGCGCCGAGCTTCGGCGGCTCGCCGAACACATTGCCGCAGCGCAAAAGAACGCCCCGCACCCGAAAAAGGAGGCCTGATCATGATTCCCACGATGATTGAAGCTGCTCTTCGCTCTTTGCTTCTTGCCCTCGCCGTCTGGGCGGGACTGCGCATCTTCCGGGTGCGCAACGTGCTTGCGCAAAAATTCGCCTGGGGCTTGGTGCTCGCATCGGCGCTGCTGATGCCCGTGTTGGCTCCATTTGCGGCGCGCTGGCAGTTTTTGCCTGCAAGCGCCACTGTGGTGCTGCCCCCGCATCCGATTGAGTTGCTAAAGAACTGGCAACCGGCTCCGCAGGCTGTTGCCTCAATCGCGCCGGAATCTGTGACTCCGGCTGCGGCGATTCAACGAACGGAAAAGTCCTCCGCGACCACTGCGGTTTCGTTCGACGATCCAGAGCCCGTTCCCGCGCCTTCCGGCGTTGCGCCCGCGTCCGTTATCTCCGATGTCTACAGTGGCGCTCCGGTCTCCGCCGTATCTGTGCCGCCCGTACACAGCCGCCCGCGAATCTCGCTTGCTTCGATTGCATGGCTTCTCTATCTTGGCGTCGCTGGTGGATTGCTCCTTCGGCTCTTCTACGGCCTGGCCGCGGCGCTTGATCTCTGGCGCAACGCCAAGCCCATCTCTCTTGATGATGTGGCGTCCTGCGCCGCCGGGATATCTCTGCGCGCAAGCCGCGGCGTTTCCTCTCCGGTCACTATTGGCTCCGGCATTCTGCTGCCTGCTGACTACGCCGACTGGGACGCAGAAAAACTTCGCATCGTGCTGGCCCATGAGCGCTCTCACATTCGCCAGGGCGATTTCTACCTGCAACTACTTGCCGCGCTTTATGCCGCGCTGGTCTGGTTCAGCCCACTTGGCTGGTGGATCAAGCGCACACTTTCCGATCTGGCCGAAACCATCAGCGACCGCGCCGGCCTTGAGCAGGCTGCGAGCGGTACCTCTTACGCGCAGATTCTTCTTGAATTCGCGGCAGCACCGCGCCCAACCCCCATAGGAGTCGCCATGGCTCGCACCGGTAGTCTCTCTCGCCGCATTGAGCGGCTGCTGAACGACAGCGCGTTCCGGCAAGCTTTCGCCGGTGGACGCCGTCGCGTTCTGATCGCTGTCCTGCTTGTGCCGGTCGCGCTCTATGCGGCGACGGCTCTGGTCCGCGTGCAGGCTGCGCAAGCCACGCAGGCTGCTCCTGCCGCGATGCCCGCGCCAGCTGCACAATCCGCGCCGTCCGCACAAGCTGCGACATCCGCGAATGGCGATTCCAATCCGGAGCCCGTTTCGGTTGTTGCGCCGGAGGCGGCTGAGCCCTCAGTCGAGATTCGTACCGGTGGACCCGCTGGACCGGAGATTGTCGGTCCTGTTGTGGCGCCGGTTCCACCCAATGCAGTTCCGCCGTTGCCGACGGTTCATGTCCTCGCGCCGCTCGCTGCGGTCGCGCCGTTTCCTCCGATGCCTTCTGTGGCCCGCATCGTGACCAGTAACGGTAAGGTGATCGCGGTGGCGCAGGACGATGAATCTGACGCGAGGCACCATCATGGATTCAATTATCGCTACTCGTTCGGCGGCGATTCGTACGCCATCATCAGCGGCGATCATCGCAACTCTATGAACTTCTCCGGCGACATTCACACCGGCGAAATCGACAAGGCGCGCAAGATGGCGCACGGCGACTTTCTGTGGTTCGAGCGGGACGGCAAGCAGTACTTCGTCGACGATGCCGCCACGATTGCGCAGATCGAAGCGATGTACAAGCCGATAGAAGAACTGGGCAAGCAGCAGGAAGCGCTTGGCAAACAGCAGGAGGAATTAGGCAAGCAGCAGGAGGCGCTGGGCCGGCTGCAGGAACAGGCAAGCGTTCCCGCACCCGACATGCAAAAGGAGATGAACGAGATTGCCGCAGCCATGGCGAAGCTGCAGGCCAAGATGGGCAAGAACATTACGCAGGATGAGCTGGGTGACCTTCAGGGCAAGCTCGGAGATTTGCAGGGCAGACTTGGCGACTTACAGGGGAAGATCGGCGACAAGCAAGGCGAACTCGGCGGCCAGCAAGGCAAGCTTGGCGAGCAGCAGGGCAAGCTCGGGGCAGAACAGGGACGCCTCGGCGCGGAACAGGGTAGGATTGCCCGCGAGGCCGATCATAAGGTTCGGTCGATCATCGACGAGAGCCTGCAGAACGGCAAAGCCCATCCGGTCGAGTAGTGGAATTCGAATAGCGGGTTATTGATGGGCGGGTGATTGAAACTGCGGTAGAATCCCGCCCATCATGATTCACGGTGTTCACCTGTTGCTCTACAGCCGCGACGCGGAGGCCGACCGCGCCTTTTTGCGCGATGTTCTTGGTTTCGCCTCTGTCGATGCGGGTCACGGCTGGCTCATCTTCGGCTTGCCGCCTGCCGAACTTGCCGTGCATCCCTCGGACGGCAACGTTGCTCAGAATGCCGTCGGCGAAAGCCTGGCAGCAAGCGTTCTCTATTTGATGTGCGACGATCTAGCCGCAACCATTGCATCGCTCAACGGCAAGGGTGCAGCCACCACAGAGGTCAAAGAAGAGCGCTGGGGCACAGTCACGACCGTACGCCTGCCCAGCGGCGCTGGCCTCGGCCTCTATCAGCCACGCCACGCGACAGCATTGCACCTCGCAGGGCGCTGATTGGTTTCTTGCCGCGCGCGGCTCAATAAATCCCACCCACAATTCACAAATAAGTTCGCACGCGCCCGCTGGTCTTCCGTGTAACCTGATTGCGCGACGGAGTTGACCGCTTTTAGAAGGAGTATCTTCCCGATGCCCATCTCAAACCGAATCGTTATCGCGTCCCAGAGCTTCAACCACAACGCCAGATTTCTCAAGCAGGCGATTGACGGGCTTAGCGACGAGGAGTGGGTGCGCCGCCCCTGCGACCACACCAATCACATGCTTTGGATTGTGGGCCACATGGCGTGGTCGCGCACCATGGTGCTTGCACGCCTGGGAGACGAATGGACGACACCGTGGATGAAACTTTACGCGCGCGGCGCCAAATGCATCGAGTCGCCCGATTGCCCCACACCGAAAGAGGCGATGGTTGCCTGGGACGAAACGTGCAGCAGGCTCAACACGGCCATTGAAGCAGCTTCAGAAGAGAGACTGGATACGCCTGCGACGCAGGGCCCACCCTCCGCGGACGGAAAGCTCTCCGGAGTGGTAAATTTTATGGCTCTCCACGAGACCTATCACGTGGGCCAGGCTTCGTATGTGCGCTGTTGGCTTGGCCACGTGGGCGTGATGGGCTAGCGGCCGCCAAATTGCTCGCTGCCGCCCTTACAGCGTGACCAGCTTTACCTCGAGCAGGGCTTCGATTGTGTAGAGCGCTTCCAGCACGTTGTCGGACACTGGCGCGTCGACCTGGACCACGGCGAGAGCTTTCACAGGTTGGGTCCCGGCACGCTCTCGGCCCAATGCGAAGTTCGCAATGTTCACGCCCTGTTCGCCGAGAATCGTTCCGATGCGGCCAATGACGCCGGGCACGTCGAGATTGCGGCAGACGAGGAGGTTGCCTTCGAGCGGCGCTTCTATGTCGATGCCGTCGAACTCGAGGAGGCGGGGCTGTTCGCCGTGAATCACGGTGGCGGTGGCGTGGCGTACGCCTGAGACGGCGTGCAGCTCAATGGAGAGAACGGTGGCCGCGCCGCCGCGATGACTCTCGCGCTTGTCTTCGTGGACGCGGATGCCACGCTCCTGGGCGACGGCGGCGGCGTTGATGCGGTTCACGTTTTCGGAGCCCTGCAGCAGGCCTTCGATGGCAGCGTTGCGAACCAGGTCGGTCTTGGCGTCGACGAGCGCGCCGCCGTAGATGAGATGGATGGCGTCGATGCCGCCTTTGCCGGTCTGCGCGAGGAAGGAGCCGAGGCGGCCGGCGAGATCGATGAAAGGAGCGAGCTGAACGTATTCCTCGTGGCTGAGCGAGGGGAGATTGACGGCGTTTTGCACCACGCCGAGCTTGAGATACTCACGCACCTGCATGGCGATCTGAATGCCGACTGCCTCCTGCGCCTCCGCCGTCGATCCGGCGATGTGGGGCGTCAGGATTACGTTGTCGAGTTCGAAGTAGGGCGAGTCTTTGAGCGGTTCCTGAACAAAGACGTCGAGCGCCGCGCCCGCGACCTGACCACTTTTGAGCGCCGCTACCAATGCCGCATCGTCGACCAGCTCGCCACGAGCGCAGTTGATGATGCGTACACCTTTCTTCATGGCTGCGAGGGTCTTCGCATTGATCACGCCTGTCGTTTGAGGAGTCAGTCCCACGTGAAGCGTCAGATAATCCGCCTTGGCAAAGAGTTCCTCCAAAGGCAGAAGAACGATTCCGTTTTCGCGTGCCACTGCCGCTGACACAAATGGATCGCTGCCGACGATTTCAAGGCCGAATCCACGAGCGCGCTTGGCGACTTCAAGGCCGATGCGGCCGAGGCCGAGGATGCCGAGTGTCTTCCCGCGCAGTTCCGCGCCCTGCAGGCTTTTCTTTTCCCACTTGCCGGCATGCATAGTGGCGTTGGCGGCGGGCAGCTTGCGCGCGAGCGCCAGCATGAGGGCGATCGTGAGTTCGGCGACTGCGACTGCGTTGGCACCGGGGGTGTTCATGACGACGATGCCGCGGCGGGTGGCGGCTTCGGCGTCGATATTGTCCACGCCCACGCCAGCTCTCCCAATGACGCGCAGCTTCGGCGCTTTCTCCATCAGCGCGTCGTCCACCTGCACCGCACTGCGCACCACCAGCGCATCGGCCTCCGCTAGAGCGGCGGCCAAACCGTCGGGCAGCTTGTCGTGCGTGAGCACTTCCCAGCCCGGCTCGGCCGCAAATACGGCCAACGTCGCCGGAGAAACTTTTTCGGCCAGAACGATCTTCATTGTGTCTCCCTTGCTCAATTGCGCAGCTTCATAATCATCAAATCGGACGGCCTGCTGCTCGCACAGCAGCTCGAACATGCGCACCACGGCTGCGTGGGGCTTGCCCTCGCCGCGCTCGTATTTGGTGATGGAGTTGGGATGCACGCCCAACTTTTCGGCCATCTGGTATTGAAAGAGATCGAGCTGCTTGCGTGCGATGAGCAGCTTTTCTCCGAAAGTGAGTTCTGCCATGTCAGTTTCCATTGGACAGTGGGATAGATAAACAGAGAGACAGAGAAGCAGAGAAACAATGCCGCTGTGGACAGCCATCGATGAGACGGCCGCGCGAGAGGCCTTTCAAGTTCGAGCGATGCCGGACTGCCGCTCGCTGTTTTTCTGTATCTCTATTTCTCTGTTTCACTGTTGCGCTGCCTCCGCATAGACTTTTTGCGCCGCTGCCACCGCCGAGCCATATTCAACTGGCAGGCCCAGCGTGTCTTTGGCGATGTGCTCCATTGCACCGAGAAGAGCCACGGTGTCGAGATAGTCGAAGAAGCCGAGATGCGCGACGCGGAAGATTTTGCCCTGCATCTCGCCTTGGCCATTGGCGGTGACGAGAGCGAACTTCGTCTTCAACGTCTTGACGACGTCGCTGGAATTCATGCCTTCCGGAACTGCTACGGCTGTGGCTGCGGCTGCAGGGGAAGACGGCGCGAACAGCGTGAACCCCAGCGCGACAAGACCTGCCCGCGTGGCCGCTGCATTTAACTGCGCGTTGTCGATCAGCC
>PLKY01000004.1:0-15166 GCA_003140785.1 Acidobacteriaceae bacterium
CGCCGCGAGCGGTCTTACGCTTACGGTGGGTTTTCGGAGAGGCCCGTACTGCTCGAGGGATATCTGGACCGTGGTATTACAGCATTGCCCTGGTTCGATTCGATGCTCAGAGATAACGACACACTGTTCAGCACAAAAGATCCAGCGACGTTGCATCGAATTGCAGACACATATCAAGTCCATTGGCTCGTCGCACGTCCGGGCACAGACATCGCCGTACCAAGACCTCTGCCTTCCTGGTTAGTCGAACAGCAAAATACCGGAGATCTTAAGATCTACCGCGTGAACTGATTCGCATTTCAAGATGAATCGAACCGTCACAATCGTGATGTATCACTACGTGCGCGATCTGGAGCGTTCGCGCTTTCCCGCAATCAAGGGCCTCTCTCTTGAACGCTTTCGCCGCCAGCTTGATCACATTCAGGCCAACTTCACGCCGATCGGAGTCGAAGACGTGCTCGAGGCCTTGGCCTTTCCGGAATTTGAATTGCCGGCGAATCCGATTCTTTTGACATTCGATGACGGATACAGCGATCACTTCCTGAATGTGTTCCCCATGCTGGATGCACGCGGCATGCGAGGTTGCTTCTTTCCTTCGGCTCAAGCGGTTCTGGAGCACGTTGTATTGGATGTCAACAAGATTCAGTTTGTTCTAGCAGCGGTTCCCGACATGCAGCGGTTGCTCGACCAGGTACTTTCCGCTTTGGATGAATTCAGGCCGGAATATGCATTGCGAACGAGAGAAGAGTATGCCGCAACCGTAGTTGAAGAACACCGATATGATCCGCGAGAAATTATCCTTTTCAAGCGGCTACTTCAACGGGAGCTTCCGGAGCCGGTGCGCGCAGAGATTGTGCGGCGACTGTTTGCAGAGTATGTGAGTGCAGATGAGGCCGCGTTCGCGTGTGAACTGTACGTCTCGGTAGAACAGATTGCCTGCATGCAGCGTCACGGTATGCATATTGGAAGCCACGGATATTCGCATCTGTGGCTCAGTCATGTTTCTCTAGAGACGCAAATAGAAGAGGTCGATCGGTCTCTCGATTTTCTGCGGCAAACCGGCGTGAGTACGGAAAACTGGACCATGTGTTATCCATATGGCGGGTTCAATGAGTCGGCGCTTCGAGTCGTCGAGGATCGAAAGTGCCGTCTGGGTTTCAGTGTTGAGGCTCGCATTGCGAACCTCGATATCGATCATCGTTTGGCACTACCAAGGATAGATACAAATGACCTACCTAGCTAATGCAATCAAAATGACGACCATGATGCAGGTTCTTCAGGATTTAACGCCGCTGAATCGAGCGGTCTGTTCGCTTGGATATGACCAGGCGGTCGACTATCTGTGTGAAGTTCTGCCATTCCGGGTGATCGCTGTTCCGAGCACGTTTCAGCACAACGGATGGGTTATCCCTCCTTCCTGGGATGTCAAGGAAGCGAGAATTGTGAAAGACGGGCGCCTCATTTACGACGGCACTGAGCATCCTGTCGGAGTGATCGGGCTATCTTCGAGTTTTTCCGGAACTGTCAGTATCGAAGAATTAAGGCGTCACCTCTACTACGATCACCGCAATGACGACTCGATCCCGTTTCACTATCGTCAGCAATTCCGGAGCTGGTCTCGTGATTGGGGCTTTTGTGTGCCAAAGCGCCTCTACGATCGGTTGACTCCGGGTCACTACGATGTTGAAATTCGGACAGTTGAGAGTCCAGGTGTGCTCAAGATTCTTGAATACACGCATTCGGGGACATCCGATTTCACAATCGTGCTGGGCGGGAACCTTGACCATGCCGGGGTGGCGAATGACGGATTAGCAGGGTGTGTCGTAGGCCTGGAAGTGATGCGCCAATTGATTGGGCGCAAGACCAAGTTCAGCTATTCGCTGGTCCTTTCACCTGGGATCCTTGGATCTGAGATCTATCTCGCTGGTATCAGTGAACATGGACGGAAACGGCTACTGGAGGGGATTTTCCTTGAAATGCTGGGGTCCGCAACCCCTTTGGCGGTCCAGGAATCACGGCAAGGGATGGTCAATTCGTTGCACGCCCTAAAGGCGAGCCTCGATCACCTTGATCTCCCGTACCGGACTGGCCCATTCGAAAGCATCATCGTGAATGACGAGTATGTGTGGGAGAATTATGGCATCCCCATGCTTTCTTTTTCGCGGTTTCCGTACCCCGAGTATCATTCAAGCCACGACAGTGTGGACATCATAAAAGTAGACTCGTTGAACGAATCTGTGGAAGCACTGCTCGGCATGATCGATCGGCTTGAAGCATCACCGGTCATCCGGAAGAAATTCAAAGGAAATGTCTGCTTGTCCAACCCGGATTACGATCTTTATGTGGACTACGGGCAAGTTGCACTCGGAGATCACCTCAGTGAAAGCCGGCGGAAATTGCGGAGTTTGATGGATTTGATTCCGGCGCTGGATCGCCCAGTGAGTGTAAAGGCGGTCGCCGACCACATCGGCTTGCCGGAAGGGGAAGCATTGGAATACCTGGAAAAATGGGCCGCAAAAGGCCTGATCGAGCTGCTTTAATCACCCTTCCGCAGCGGTTCCTATCCCACTTTGGTCGCATGCGGGATCGCCAAATTCCGAATATAAGTTAATAGTAGGGACAACTATGAAAATACTCGTCACAGGCGGCGCTGGTTATATCGGCTCGACACTGGTTCGGATACTTTTGGCCGAGGGGCACCAGGTTCGCGTGCTGGACTCCTTGTTGCATGGTGGTCATGCCTTGCTGGGGGTGTGGGCCGACCCAGGTTTCGAATTCACCCGTGGCGATATCAGCGATCGCAAAACCCTCAAACCAGCTTTGGCTGGAATAGATGCAGTGGTTCATTTGGCCGCAATCGTGGGCGACCCTGCCTGTGCGCGTAACCCGGAACTCGCGAAAGCCGTGAATCTCGAAAGCTCTCTTGCGCTCATCGAAGAGAGTCAGCTGTCCGGGATAAAACGCTTCATCTTTGCGTCGACCTGCAGCAACTACGGAAAGATGAACGATGTAAATCAATACGTGGACGAGGATTCTGAGTTGCAGCCCGTATCGCTCTATGCGGAGACAAAGGTAGGGGTGGAGAAAGCGCTGCTTGCGAGCGCCGGAAGCCGAGACTGGTGCCCGACACCGTTACGATTTGCGACGATTTTCGGTGTGTCGTCCCGCATGCGGTTTGATTTGACGGTGAACGAATTCACGATGGAGATGATGACGAAAAAACATCTCAAGGTCTACGGCGAACAATTCTGGCGTCCTTACGTGCACGTGCTGGACGCCGCTCGTGCCATGCAACTGGTTCTCAGCTCGCCTGCCGAGAAGGTTGCAGGACGGGTATTCAACGTGGGCTCGACTGACCAGAATTTCCAAAAGCAGCAGCTCGTGGAGATGATCTGCCCCTATGTGCCCGATGCACAGGTCGAGTTTGTGCACAAGACAGAAGACCCACGAGACTACCGGGTGTCATTCAAGCGCATTTACGATCAGCTTGGATTCAACATCACACGAAGCGTCGCCCAGGGAATTGAAGAAGTGGCGCATCTTGTACGCAGTGGAATCATTCATAACTTCGCCGACGAGAGATACCGCAATTGAACTCGACTGAAAAACTGGCACCGGGCGCACCACCAGCCGCCGATTTTATTCCCTTGATCGTGCCCGAAATACGCGGGAACGAGTGGGAATACGTCAAAGAGTGTCTCGACACAAATTGGGTCTCTTCGGTTGGACCGTTTGTTGACCGGTTCGAGAAACTGACGGCCGAGCACGTGGGCACGAAGTATGCAATTGCGACCGTGAATGGTACCGCGGCATTGCACATCGCCCTAATGCTTGCAGGCGTTGAGGCAAATGACGAAGTGCTTGTTTCCGCGCTCACATTTATCGCGCCGGCGAACGCAATTCGCTATGTGGGTGCGTGGCCAGTCTTCATCGATGCAGAACCCAGTTACTGGCAAATTGACCCTGCCGCAGTTGTTGAGTTTCTTGAGAACGGGTGTCGCTGGGACGGTCATGTATTAGTGAATCGCAAGACCGGACGGCGCGTCAAAGCAATCTTGCCCGTTCATATTCTGGGGCACCCGGTAGATATTGATCCTATTCTTGAGATCGCGGCGAAGTACTCTCTACCGGTAATCGAGGATGCGACGGAAGGATTGGGGGCGCGCTATCGAGGGAAGAGCCTTGGCAGTTTTGGGCAGTCTGCCTGCTTCAGCTTCAACGGAAACAAGATCATCACGACAGGCGGCGGTGGCATGCTGGTCACCGATGATGCGGAACTGGCGAAGCGCGCGAAGTATCTTACAACTCAGGCGAAAGATGACCCGATTGAATATGTACACAATGAGATTGGGTACAACTACCGCCTAACGAATGTACTGGCGGCAATTGGCTGCGCGCAAATGGAACAGCTCGACAGGTTTGTTCAGGCGAAGCGCCAAATCGCCAAACACTATCGAGAATCGCTTTCTGCGATTCCCGGAATTCAACTGCCGAACGAGGCGGAGTGGGCGTACAGCACTTATTGGATGTATACGGTGTTGATCGACGAACGCAAATTGGGCATCGGCGCGCGTGATCTTCTTCGCGGACTGGGTGCGCGAAAGATTCAGGCACGTCCGCTATGGCAGCCAATTCATCGCTCACCTTCTCATAGGAGCGATGTTAGTTTCTTGTGCCCGGTTGCTGACGAACTTCATGAGAGGGCACTGAGCTTGCCTTGCTCCGTGGGGCTGAATTTGGAGGCACAGGATACGGTGATCGAGGCTCTGAAGAGCGTCATCGACACGTATCGAGCCTCTATGAGGGTACGATAGCTGAAATGGATATCGATGGCTTATTTCGATCGACGGGACGACACTTAGCAGACTATGCCAAGACTCAGACACTTCTTTATCGGCATAATGCTTTTTTTCACGATTATTTTCATCCGCTTCAGATGGGTTCCTTCAGCGGCCCACGCGCCTCATCAGGGGATTCACGGCAATCGAACAGATTTCGGCTCCGCGCATTTCGGACCGTCAACAAGATAGGCACAGAGAGTTCCCGGCACAGGATCAAGACGGATGTTCTTATTTGTCCAATTCAGCATCTTGGCAGGAAAACGGAAACGCAATTCTTCATTCGCACCGTTCTCGGCGTTGCTGGAACAGGGGCAAAAGTTCTTTGCCTAATTCCCGATGGTTCTCCGTGTCGGGCTGAGCTGGATGCGAGACTCCTGGCTGCGGGACGCAGCGGTCAGGTTGAGTTTCTCGATGTCACGGCGCCTTTGAGTCGGGTCGAAGCGCGACTAATCCCCGGAATAGCAAGAATGCGTGGTCGTGCTGCATTCGAAGATGCAGTACAGATCCTCGAACCTTACGGCCTGAGTCCAGAGAAAGATCTCGTCTACCAATTCGAACACCGTGCTCGTTATGTGGAAGCTTGGGAAAACCTGGCGCCATGGATTGAATTTGAGGCAGCTATCGTTCGATGCCACTGGCAGGGTCTCAGTAGCTCCCTTTGCCGGACTGCCCTCGAAAGGGGCAAACCGTTGGTCACTTTTCAGCAAGGCGTGATCGGACATACCTTGGATGTTCCAGTCACTGCTACAAAATATGTGTCCTTTGGAGCGTCCTCCGCTTCGTTCCTGGCGGATGCGAATCGAAGGTTCTTTCAGTCGACAGAATCGCAGGAGCCTCCGGTCGAATTCGTCAAGGGAGGGTGCCTGTATGATACTGTGTTCGATCTCCGGGATCAGTTCGATCTTCGAACCTTGCTCCTCGTTGATGTTCCCGCCGCGCAAGGGGACTTTTATGGCATAGACGAACAATGTTCGGCCCTTCTGCGCCTTGCGGAGAGGCTCTTGAGTGCGGACTTACCGCTTCGCCGCATCGTAATTCGACCGCATCCATTTTGGAGTGACCTTGAATTTGATGCATGCCAACGCCTTATTCTGGAACACTCGGCGCGCTGTGAACTGTCTCACCCGTCGTGGTCGCTGGAAGACGACCTGCGCCGCTCGTCGGTTGTTGCAGGCATATTCAGCGGCGTTCTTACTGTTTCTTCAGCATGTGGATTGCCAACGGTGTTTTTGCAGACCGAGAACGGATACTCGACAGGGGATCTCGAATGCTTTTCGCCCGGTCAAACGTTGCTTCCTGACGCTGCGTTTTGCGAAATCAAGAGAGTCCTGACAGATGCGAATGCGTATGCTATGGCCCAGGCTTTAGCGCTTCGGAACGCGCGTGAATACTATGCCGACGGGTCGAATTTGAATTTCAGCGCCGCGAGTTTCGAGCGTCTTCTTGGGGTTGAGAAGGAATCCGAAGCGCAGGGTTGTCAGAAATGAGATTCGCCTTTATCAGCACAATGGATGGCTCGCCGTGGGGCGGAAGCGAGGAGCTTTGGAGTCAGTCCGCGAGCCGGCTGAAGCGAGCTGGGCACGAAGTTCAAGCTTCGGTCGCGCACTGGTCTGGGCATTCAGACAAGGTGACAATGTTGAGGGAACAGGGCATCCGAGTAGAATCTCGGCCTTTGCGTCCCGTCGGGTCGATCAGAAAAGTAGCAAGAATGATAGCGCGAAAGGGTCCCTATGGTTTTGAGTGGCTTAGGCATTTCCGTCCCGACTTAGCCATTATCTCCCAGGGTTTCAATGCTGGCGGATTTGATTGGGCAAAGGTCTGCATTGAGGCGGGAATTCCTTACGTTCTGATCGTTCACTGCAATTCCGAGCTTTGGTGGTTCGTGGACCCGGTCATGAACGATGCGGTAGCGGCTTACACGAAGGCGAGGAAGATCTATTGCGTGTCGCACAGCAATCTGGATCTGCTCCGCCTGCAAGTGGGGGAACCACTCCGAAGCGCTGAGGTAGCCTGGAACCCTTGCGGCGTGTCGCCCGAATGTGCACCGGCTTGGCCAAGTGATACGAGCCTGTGGCGGCTGGCGTGCGTCGCGCGACTGGATCCTGCAGCTAAAGGGCAGGACATTTTGTTCAGGATCTTTTCAAGTCCGAAATGGCGAGATCGGCCAATCGAATTGAATCTTTTTGGATCGGGATCGTTTGAGAGAAATCTGCGAAGGATGGCCGAAATAATGGACTTGAAAGTCGTTAGATTTCGTGGACATGTCTCCAATATTGAAGAAATCTGGAAGGAAAACCATCTGCTCGTTCTTCCTTCGCGATACGAAGGTCTGCCCCTCGCATTGGTCGAGGCCATGTGGTGCGGCCGTCCGGCGCTGGTCACGGATGTCGGAGGGAACGCCGAACTATGTGTGGATGGTGAGACCGGGTTCATCGCTCCTGCCACGACAATTTCGTCAGTCGACGAAACTCTTGAGAGGGCGTGGCAGCAGCGATCTGACTGGCAAAGTATGGGCAAAGCAGCCCGCGCGAAGGTCGAGGCACTCGTGCCTAAGAACCCAATTGAATTGTTTTGCGAACAGTTGAAAGACTGCGCTCAAGTCAATTCCGCAATCGATTCAGTCGGAGAAAGCGGAATCGGTTACGGTTTCGAAGATCCCTGTGAGTGATGTTCGAGTTTATCGTTGTTGATGAAAACCACAGATTTAACAATGCGCTCATGAATTTCAAGTTGTCCGTTGACG
This sequence comes from Acidobacteriaceae bacterium, assembly GCA_003140785.1. Taxonomy (GTDB): domain Bacteria; phylum Acidobacteriota; class Terriglobia; order Terriglobales; family Acidobacteriaceae; genus Telmatobacter. The sequence goes on from PLKY01000004.1 coordinate 7,585, forward strand.
TCTGCCCTTTGGATGGTTATGTTGTCTTAGACAACAAGTGGATGCGCTCGATTCAGCGAACTGCATCTTTTATTCGCCCCGCAAGGACAGCGTGGAAGTGACCACACCAATAGCAAACTTTGCAGCCTTTAAAAGACTCGGGAAAGATCCCCCCGCATGGGATCACCACATAGATTTCTAACGATTATCTGAGCTTCGCTCGAATTAGTAATTTGATCCTCTCCTTAGGCTGCACATATGAATGTAACGGTGATCTTGTGTACTTACAATCGCTGCCAGAGTCTGGCTAAGGCCCTTGAAAGCGTGCTGGCCTCGGACGTTCCGGAGTCTGTCAGTTGGGAAGTGGTGGTGGCAGACAATAACTCCAGAGACGAGACGCGTGCTGTTGCCGAGGAGTTTATCTCTCGCTATCCCGGTCGCGTTCGGTATATCTTTGAACCGCGGCAAGGAAAGTCTCACGCGCTCAACAGTGGCATTCGTGAATCAAAGGCCAGCGTCCTGGCGTTCATGGATGACGATGTGACTGTCGATCTACGATGGCTGAAGAACCTTACTCAGCCTTTACTGGACAATGATTGCGTCGGCACAGCGGGACGGATCCTTTTGGGAGATTTTGTCCCTCCGTCATGGTTGGCGATCAGGGGTCCGCACGATTTGGGCGGATCGCTGGTTCAGTTCGATCTCGGAGAAGAGCAGATTGTTCTCGAAAGAGCGCCATTCGGCGCCTCAATGGCGTTTCAGAAGAGTCTTTTTGAGAAGTTCGGCGGATTCCGTACGGACTTGGGCCGCTCGGGGAAGAGCCTGATTGGCAATGAGGATACGGAATTTGGCATGCGATTGATTACGGCCGGCTTGCGGCTCCTCTACGTGCCTTCTGCGATTGTCTATCATCCAGTCTTTGAGGAACGGCTGACGAAAAAGTACTTTCGTTCGTATTGGTATGGGCTTGGGCGTTCGTTGGTCCGTGAGAGAGGTGAGCAATTCTCGTTCTGGATGGTCCCAAGAGCTTACGTTGCTGAGTTCAGACGGAGACTTCGCTGGATGTCTATGGCGGACCAGTATTGGTATCGCAGCGCACAAGGGCGATTCTATTGCGAAGTCCACGCGCTTCAGGCTCTTGGGCAAATTATTGAAGGCTGGAGCCGACTAACGAGGAGACAGCAAAGACTTGCCAAGAATTCGGCACTGTCCAAGCCGGATCTCACTCGATGAACAATTCGATGCTTCGAAATACGTTGATCAAAGCTAATTGTAGAAGCACTTTATACACGAGTGGAGGTATAGGATCGAATTGTTCAATGAACGCGATAGAAGGGAAAAATGAAGTTGTCCTGGATGCCGCCACGATTCCGGGAGATAGAGACCTGTCGTCCCGACATGCACTGCCGGCAGTGATCATTACAGGACCACCTTGGCCGAGAAGCGGCACTGGCCGGGTGATAGAAAGCCAAATCCAGTTTTACCGTGAGCGCGGATATCAGACTATTTTCATCGCTGCACCTTTCCGACCGAGCTATGGAATAGATAGCCCGATTTGGGACGACGTCCGCGAGGGTCTCATGGAACTGGGAGCCGATCGCACTTTACTGGCTACAATTGAACCGCGACAATTGACACTGGGCAAGTATGCGGCGACTATACGGCACGGATACCGGGGTACCGCGCTTGATTGGCTCGTGGCGGTTGGCAGATTGGGGCGGCTTACGACCGAGTCGATGCGCTTCCTCAGAAGTGTGCCTGTGGCGCTGCTTCATGTGAATCATGTGTTCACTCTTGAATTCGCGCTCCGACTGAAAAGGCGGTTGCTCGGGAGAAGGAGTCGAATACCAATCATTTTGGAAACACACGATGTACAGTCCCATATGTTGGAAGAAAAGCAGGAGCCCAATCCATGGTTTAAACGTCCTGATCGGGTAGAGCGCTTGCTCAAATCGGAGATCGCGCAATTGGGCATTCCCGACGCCCTCATCCATCTTTCGTCAAGCGATTTCGATTTTTTTCAAAGAAAATTGCCGTCTCAAGCGCATTTTCTGGCATTTCCAACGATTGACGAAGGATTTATTTCTCTGGTCAACGAAACTACTCCGCTTACCGAACCGATCGACTTGTTATTCGTTGCAGACTGGCACCCTCCGAATCTCGCCGCAATTCAATGGTACTCTGAACAAGTTTGGCCACTGTTGGCCAAACGCAATTACAACTTTAAAGTTGTAGGCCGTATCGGGAGGTTGGTCGAAGGGCAAGCACCCCAGTTGTACGATAAGTGTCGCTGCTGGTTCGTTGGGGAAGTGGGAAATCTCGCACCATTTTATCGCTCAGCGCGGTGTGTCATCGCACCGATGGTATCTGGCTCCGGTATTTCGATCAAAACGATTGAGGCGTTTGCCCTCGGGAAGGCGTTCGTTGGAACTTCGAAGGCGTTCCGGGGTATGCCGATGGAACGATTGGAGAAAATGGGAATCTATTACTTTGACCAACCGGCGGCGTTCGCAAATGCCATTGTCTCAACACTAGACAATGTGAAAGCGGCGGAACATTCTAGCCGGACGGCGTACCAAGAGTTATTCTCAAAAGAAGCTTCTTTTGGAGTCCGAACTCAGGCCCTCGCGGTGGCTTTGAAAGAATCCTCCCCCGCACAGCGATAGTTGTGAGTACATATATTGTTCGGCGTATCTAAGTCCAGTATGGTGATCATAATCTCAAAGCCCCGCTAAAGCGGACGGCCGTGGCAACATCCCCTCGAAGATGGATGCTCGGAGTTGGGATTGGTCGGAGGGCTCTGGTATGAACCGTTATGTCCATGCTTTCACAGAAAAAGCTGTTGGCAGCGCCGTTGAGCGTTTGAGGCTCCTGTTTGTATTGGTGCCTTTTGCTGTTTACTCGAATTGTGCAAGCATAATTTGAAATAGGAGTATCGTCCCATGCAAGAGATGGAAGTTCTCGCACCGCAAGAAATGGCGGAAAAACCGTCAGCTGAATCGAACGCGGTGATTATAGTAGGTCCACCTTGGCCCCGCAGTGGTACTGGGCGGGGGATGCAGAATCAAGTCGACTACTATCGAAGTCGCGGCTATTATGTCGTCTTCATCTCCGTTCCGGTTCACTGTTCCTATAACGAGAGTCATCCGGATTGGGATATGTTAAAGACGGGCATGCAAGAGTTTGGCGCAGATCGAACATTTCATGCGTACATCGATCACGGGCGGTTTGTCGTCGCAAAGTATACAGAATGGATAAGACTGTGTTTTCGCGGAACGGCGCTTGACTGGATCGTTTTCACGGCTGCGGCTGCGCGTCTTTCCGAGGATGCCTATAATTTCATCGGAAGGCTGAACGTATCTCTAATCCATGTTAATCACGTCTTCACACTAGAGTTCGCGCGAAATCTACTCAGGCACGCGATCCGTTCGGGTAGCACCGTGCCAATGATACTGGAAACACACGATATTCAAGCCTATGCGCTAACGGAACGCGGTGAGATCAATGACTGGACACATCGAAAAGACTCTTTGGATAACCTTGTGCGCTCGGAGATCGCACGTCTTGAGAAGACACAGGTGCTGATCCACGTATCTACTGACGATCTTGAGTTCTTTGATAGACATCTTCCGAAGAAGCAGCACGTCCTTTCAATGCCAACAATTAATGAATCCTTTGTATCCGATCTGAGATCTGCTTCGAAGGCTTCGATGGAGATCATAGACCTACTCTTTGTGGGGCATGATACCGCACCTAACGCCGAGGCGATTGAGTGGCTTTTTGAGCAGGTGTGGCCGCTTTTATCAGGTGAAGGATACCGACTTAAGATCGTGGGTAGCATTGCGAAATCTGTACATCGGAGCGTGCCTACGCTCTCTAGGAAATTCGAATCCTGCTTTGTCGGTGAAGTTCCAGATCTCACTCCGTTTTACTCCGCTGCGCGGTGTGTGATTGCTCCCATGGTGTCGGGAACCGGTATCTCATGCAAGACGATCGAAGCACTCGCGATTGGGAAACCTTTCGTTGGTACATCGAAGGCCTACCGAGGCATGCCCATGGACGCACTTGAACAGTTTGGGCTCCGGGCGCACGATACTCCAGAAGCGTTTGCCAACGCAATTCTCTGCGCTCTCCGGATGGAAAAAGAGGCTGCGTTTGCGAGTCGTGCGGCGTACATAAAACTGTTTTCGAATGAGGTGTCCTTCGCTGCACGGGATGAGGCGGTGAGACTTGCCACGTCTGCTGGAGCAAGGTTCTCGTAAGGGGGAAGGACGAGATCAAAGCGCTGCAACGTTCCGGTGGCAGTGCGACATCACCTACACTTCATCATCAGGCTAACCTATGAATGTTTCAGTTATCTTATGTACATATAACCGCTGTCAGAGCCTTCGCGAGGCGCTGGAAAGTGTTGCTGCGTCGATACTTCCCGACTCGATCGACTGGGAAGTTCTGATTGTCGACAATAATTCGAGCGATCGAACCAGTGATGTGGCGGTGGACTACTGTCGCAGGTATCCAGGTCAGTTTCGATATATCTTTGAACCGCGGCAAGGAAAGTCTCACGCGCTCAACAGTGGCATTCGTGAATCAAAGGCCAGCGTCCTGGCGTTCATGGATGACGATGTGACAGTGGAACCCGACTGGTTGGAGAATCTCACTGCGCCTTTGCGGGATTCCACATGGGTGGGTGTGGGGGGTCGCATTGTTCCTCCTTTCGGTTTCTCACCTCCGGCTTGGCTTGCGCTCGAAGGGCCACACGATTTGGGGGGAATTCTTGCCTTGTTCGACAAAGGGTGCGAAGGAAGGGAACTCACCGAGCCCCCCTTTGGCACGAATATGTCCTTTCGCAAGGAAACGTTCGAACAGTATGGGCTCTTTCGGCCTGATCTCGGACCGTGTCCTGGTTCGGAAATCCGCGGGGAAGACACTGAATTTGGGCGTCGTGTGCTTAAAGCTGGTAGCCGTCTCTGGTATGAGCCTTCCGCGATCGTTCATCATCCAGTTCCTGACGCACGGTTAAAGAAAGAGTACTTCCTCCGTTTTCTGTACGATCATGGTCGCGCATCGATACGGGAGCAAGAGCGGCCACCCCAGATCCTGTTCATCCCAGGTCTTTATTTCACGATTCTCAAGATCATCGTGAGAACGCTTTTAGGGCGCACTATTTCCTGGCTGTTCTCAATCGATTCTCGGCATCGATTTCAACGCAAATGCATGGTCTGGATGAATTTTGGTCAAATCGCCGAAATCCTTCAATTCATTTCACGAGGAAACGTAACAGGAGATAACCAGCCTCCTCGCTTAATGAGCAGCAAAGAAAACCGAGCATGAGAATCTCAGTCATCCTGTGCACATACAATCGTTGCCATAGCCTCTCGGCGTCACTGGAAAGCATTGCGCAATCTCGAGTTGCAGATGCGAATTCGTGGGAGGTTCTTGTCGTCGACAATAACTCGAAAGACAAGACCAGTGACGTTGTTGAAGAATTTGACCAGAGATACCCTGGGCGGTTTCGTTATGTGTTTGAGTCGCAACAGGGTAAGTCCCACGCCCTCAATAGAGGCATCCGTGAAGCTTTCGGTGAGGTCCTTGCATTCATGGATGATGATGTAGTCGTGGATGCCGTGTGGCTTCAGACGCTCTCAGCGGTCTTACAGAAACCTGAGTGGTTCGGTGCGGGTGGACGCATTCTGCCCGAACGCAATTTCACGCTACCCGCATGGCTTTCTTTAAAGGAAAAATACGCATTGGCCCCTCTGGCTATCTTCGATCTCGGTACACAAGCAGGCGAGATGCATGAGCCGCCGTTTGGCACGAACATGGCCTTTCGAAGAGAGGTGTTCGAGAAAATTGGTGGATTTCGCACGGATCTGGGTCCATGTCCCGGTTCGGAGATCCGCGGTGAGGACACGGAATTCGGCTTTAGGGCATTGGCCGCGGGACTGCGTCTGTGGTATGAGCCTTCCGCCATTGTCTATCACTCAATCAACGATAAGCGTCTACAAGAAGAGTATTTTCTCGCTTGGTGGTACGACAAGGCGCGTGGGGACATCAGGCAAACTGGGATTCCGGACGATCTTAGGCAAAATGTTGCGGGTGTCCCAATCGTCTTGCTTCGTAGAATTTGCCGGTGGTCTATAAAATGGATGTTTGCAATGGATTCGGCCCAAAGATTCTCTTGCAAGGTGGCCGTATGGCGCGTTGCTGCCACGATCCAGGAATGCCGGAGGCTGCATGCACAAGGATCGCACGGGTCAAGTGTTGAAGCCCCGAGCGTCACACAAGCGCATCGAATTCCACTCGAATAGCAATTCTCGAGGCGACCGGAGTGAGGGCCGCGATAGGTCGACCGTCGGTTCGACTGTCGCATCACGCGCATGAAAATTGCAATTATTGGCGGGGGAATTGTTGGGTTGGCAACCGCGTACCAACTTCTCCAACGGTTTCCAGGAATCCAGTTACTTGTTCTGGAGAAGGAAAGCGGCCCTGGTCAGCATCAGACAGGCAACAACAGCGGTGTCCTGCACTGCGGGTTGTATTACAAGCCGGGTTCGACAAAAGCCCGGCTGGCAGTGCAGGGAATTCGCAGAATGGTTGATTTCTGCGAGCAGCACGATGTTCGCCATGAGCTGTGCGGCAAGATTGTCGTTGCTACTGAACCAGAAGAGATCCAGCGCCTGCACGCTCTCTTCGAGCGCGGCGTTGCCAACGGTTTGCAGGGGCTGGAACTACTTAGGGCAGAGCAGATTCGAGAGTTTGAACCGCACGCAGCGGGACTTGCCGGGATTCGAGTCCCGCAAGAAGGCATTGTCGACTTCAAAGCCGTCGCTGCGGCGCTGGTTGACGAGATTCTCGATCATGGAGGAGATATACGGTTCTCGTCCAAGGTTATTCGACTTCGGGAGTCAAACTCCTGGCGAATTGAAACAACCACGGGAGAATATGAGGCGGATTTTCTGATCAACTGCGGGGGGTTATATTGTGACAGGTTGAGCAAGCTTGCCGGGAATACCGATCCGACGAAGATTGTCCCATTCCGTGGAGAATACTTCAATCTAAGGGAAGACAGGCAGTATCTTGTGCGCAACCTTATTTACCCTGTTCCCGATCCGAACTTTCCCTTTCTCGGCGTGCACTTCACCCGGATGATCCATGGCGGTGTGGAAGCTGGACCGAACGCAGTGCTGGCGTTCGCGCGCGAAGGTTATCGGTGGAACGATTTTTCTATGCGGGATACGATCGAGACTATAACTTTCCGTGGATTCTGGGGCTTCCTGCTTCGCTATCCGACCATGTGCTGGAGCGAAGCCAGGCGGTCACTAAGCAAAGCGCTCTTCTGCCGGTCGCTGCAACGGCTTGTTCCTGAGTTGCAGATAGAGGATCTCATCCAGGGTGGCGCGGGCGTTCGCGCGCAAGCTCTTTCTCCATCCGGGGAGCTTTTGCAGGACTTCTGTTTCGTTCGCCGCCCTCGAGCTCTTCATGTACTTAATGCTCCCAGCCCCGCGGCGACGGCGAGCCTCGCCATTGCCGACGAAGTGATTGATCAGGCGAAGGATGCGCTGGTTCGCTAACTGAGCGCAATCCCAAGCAAGTGGCTTTCAAA
>PLKY01000004.1:15201-16720 GCA_003140785.1 Acidobacteriaceae bacterium
TCTGGATCGCCGCCGGCGTGACGGACCTTCGCCGTGGCTTTGACGGACTGAGTGCCCAGGTGCTGTACGGAAATGGCATACGGAGTTATCCTTGCTGCTTAAAGCTAGCTATATGTTCGAAAAGTAAGTAGCTACGCACCATGCGAGCTTCACAGGTCGAAACGCCGGCCTCCGCGTCAAACGCCAGTCAACGAATCGGACTGCAGCTAATTCCGAACGACCTCAATTACGCTTATGACGCCGAAGACGCGACTGCTATGCATTTGTTCAATGGGAAGGCGAGGGGCGAGCGGCGGGTCCAGCCAAGCCACCGAAACCAGCCACAGCGGACTGCTCCGAGGGATAGCGAACTCGCTCGCCCTTTGGTTTGCCTGTGTAAGTACGGCACTGGGATTGAACGACCAAGTGTAGTCGGCGGGCGGAATCAGACGATATCCGTCCACGGTTTCGCTGCCGTCCGGCAAAACGTGCACGCCTTTAGGGTCCGCTCGATCTTGAGCGAGGTAGTGCTCCAATTCCAAGCGAGTTTCGTCGTCGACGAAAATCGCCGCACCGCGCGGAACGTTCGAGTGAACATAGCTAACTGCCTCAGTCATGTCGCTGATGGACTGACGCTGTGGGTTGTTATCGGGTGAGGTGCGACTGATCCAGAACGGCGCAATACTCGTTCCTAGCAGCAGTATGGGAACCGCCCATCTGCGTGGTATCCACTCAAACGCCGCAGATAATCCCGCCGCTAGAAACGGCAAGAAATATGCCTGGTGCCTGGAACCAGCGAAAGGAAAAACCTGGCACAGTGCGGCGACAAATCCGACGGCCAGAGGCGAAACGACCAGAAACGCCATAAGCCGCCTTGTCCCCCCCTCGATGCGCGAGTAAGGCAGACACTCCCGTAGCGTAAATCAACATGACGAGCTTTGCCCATCTCGTGTCAGCCATGTATGAGAAAGTCCCGATGAATGCGCGCTTGGAAAACCAGAGAAAGGTTTCATGCGCGCTCACGTAGTAGTACCGCCTAAGGTAGGAAAGGCTCTCCGGCTTGAATACGCTGGAGTGGCGAACGTGCGCTACATAGAGCCCTGCAAGAGCCGCCGCGAGAATGAACTGTCCTGCAAGGACGGTGAACAGAATGCGTTGCGGCACGCGACAAAGAAAACAACATAGTAGAAGGTAGAGGTCGATGCAGAAGATGGGCACAGTTGCGGTGTAATGCGTCAGAAGGGCGGCGAGCAGAAAGAGACCCTGGAGGACTGCCCATCGGGCCGAATTCTCGCGTAGGGTCCTCTCGGTTGCGTAGAGAGCTCCGCATACGAGACACAGAAGCAAACCGTATTGCCGGACTTCAGTCGATGCGGAGATTGCGGCAGGTGATACCGATAGGAACAAGAGGCCAGCCAATGCCTGGATTGCACCGAAGCTGCGCCGGATCCACGCGAATGCAAGCCAAAGCGCTAGAGTCCCGCTGGCAAGAGAGGGGATTCTCAGCACGAATTCTGTGTCGGAGCGTGTCAACGAGTTT
>PLKY01000136.1 GCA_003140785.1 Acidobacteriaceae bacterium
CCTTCTATCGCGCCTATCTCAAACATGCTGCTTTGAACGGCACCTTCGTCATCAACAATTCCTTCTGGTGGTCGGCCGACGACAAATTCTTCAACTACTCCCTCGCCGAAAAACTCGGCGTTGCCGTCCCGCCCACGGTGATCCTGCCGCACAAAAAGCACCCCGAAGGCACCACCGACCGCTCCATGCGCAATCTCGAATACCCATTGAACTGGGACGCAGTATTCAGCTACATCGGCGAGCACGGCTTCATGAAACCCATCAACGGGGGCGGCTGGCGCGATGTCTACCATATTCACAATCGCGAAGAGTTCTTCGAAGCCTACAACCAGTCCCACCAGCTCTGCATGATGTACCAGAAGGCGGTCGACTTCAACGAGTACTTCCGTTGTTACGTCGTCGGCCAGAGCCAAGTCCACATCATGCCCTACGATCCGCGCCTTCCGCATCACGAGCGCTACATCCAGAACCCGCCCGCCTACGATCCGAAGCTCCTCAAGCGCGTCGAGAAGGATGCCCTCACCCTTTGCCGCGCCCTCGGCTATGATCTCAACACGGTCGAGTTCGCCGTCGAGAACGGCATCCCCTATGCCATCGACTTCATGAACCCCGCGCCCGACGCTGACCTGCACTCCGTAGGCCAGGCCAACTTCGGCTGGATCGTGAAAGAAGTGGCAGACCTCGCCATCGCCAAAGCCAAGTCCGCCCCGCAAGTCCCCGAGCTCCGCTGGTCAGCATTCCTCAACGGCCACGCTGGAACTCCAGCAAAATCCGCGTCAGCGAAGCCGAAACCAGCCGCGAAGAAAGCCGCAAAGTCGTCGTCTGCCGCACCAAAGAAAGCGACTGCGAAGGCACACACCGCAAAATAGTCGTAGAAGCAAACGCAAAGCGCGGAATCCCGTTCCACGAGCCACTGGCAATTGAACACTCAACACTGTTCACTGACTTCGCCTCGCCTCCGCCAACAGCCTCCGTACCGCCTCATCGCTCGTCGGCTCGAAATCGCGATAGAACCGCCCCACCGCTTCAAACGGCTCAGGCGTGTTCGGACAAATCACCGAATCCACTTCACGAGCAAGCTCCCGGCACGTGCTCTCTGCTCCCACAGGAACCGCAACGACGACCCGCCGTGCACGCAGGCGGACCGCCTGCACCGCAGCCCGCATACTCGCACCTGTCGCCAGCCCGTCATCCACCAGAATCACGGTCCGTCCCTCAATCGCAAGTGTCGGCAACTGATCCCGGTATGCGCGTTCCTGCCGCTCCATCTTCTGCTTCTCCTCCTTCACCACGGCTCGCAGTGATTCTTCCGAGATATGCAGGGCGTGAAGAATATCTGGATTGAGCACAAAGTTTCCGCCGCTCGCAAGCGCGCCCATGGCCAACTCCCGCTGTCCCGGAGCTCCCAGTTTCCGAACCACAAGAACATCGAGGGGAAGCTGGCATGCACGCGCCACTTCAAAGGCCACCGGCACTCCGCCGCGCGGCAGGCCAAGCACAACGGCATCCTTCAGGTCCGGCACCGTCGCTACAGACTGCGCCAAAATCCTGCCCGCGTCCTGACGGTTCTGGAACAGCATCGTAACCAGCCCCGCAATGGATCGTACATCTTCAACAGAGGAACGGCTGCTTTTTTCTATTCCCTCTTCCCTGACCCCTTATCTCAGACTCCAGATCGCCGTTTCACTGTTTCTATGCTTCTCTGGCCACTGTCCACTTGGAACTCCGAACTGCAGTTTAAGAACTTGAAACTCAGAAACTGCGAACTGCCTTACAATTCCCCCATGCGCCCCTCCTTCTCGCTCGGCATTGAAGAGGAGTACCAGACCGTCGACCCGGTGACGCGCGATCTGCGCTCCCACATCGAAACCGAGATGCTCGCCGCAGGCAAGCTGCGCCTGCAGGAACGCGTCAAGGCCGAGATGCATACCTCTGTCATCGAAGTCGGCACCCGCGTCTGCCGCAACATCGACGAGGCCCGCGAAGACATCTACGAGCTGCGCCGCGAAATGATCAAGCTCGCCCGCGAGCACAAGCTCGAGCTCGTCGCCGGCGCAACGCACCCCTTCGCCGACTGGCGCACCCAGGAGATCTATCCCGACCCGCGCTATCACCAGGTCGTCAAAGATCTCCAGCTTGTCGCCCGCGCCAATCTCATCTTCGGTCTTCACGTCCACGTCGGCATCGAAGACCGCGAAGCCGCCATCCGCATCATGAATTCGATGCGCTACTTTCTCCCCCACATCATGGCCCTCGCCACCAACTCGCCCTTCTGGCTCGGCCTCAACACCGGCTACAAAGGCTACCGCGCCAAAGTCTTTGAAAACTTCCCGCGCACCGGCATCCCCGACGCCTTCTCCAGCTATTCAGAATTCGAAAACTACGTCAGCCTNNAAAATCTGGTGGGACATCCGCCCCCATCCCTTCTTCAACACCGTCGAGGTTCGCGCCTGCGACATCCCTCTCCGCGCCGAAGAAACGGTCGCCATTGCCGCCCTCATCCAGGCCACCGCAGCCTATCTCTATCGCCTCCACGAGTCCAATCAGGACTTCCGCCAGTACGCCCGTCCGCTACTGATGGAAAACAAATTCCGCGCCGTCCGCTACGGCCTCGATGGATCGTTGATCGACTTCGGCAAGCAGCAGGAAGTCCCTCTCCGCGATCTCATCGAGGAGTATCTAGCCCTAGTCGATCCCGTCGTCGACGAACTCGGCTCCCGCGAAGCCATCAACGGCATCCGCAAAATCCTCGCCACAGGCACAGGCGCCGACCGCCAGCTCAAAGTCTTCGAAGACTCCAACCACGACCTCAAAGCCGTAGTCGACTACATGGCCGCTGAAACCCGCTCCGGCCTCTAAGGGCGCGACGCACGCGCGATTAGCGTTTTGCTAGTATTCTGTCGATAGCCATGAGATACGCGGATCTTCTAAAGAGCCTCGGTTTTCGGCGCGACCCATTTGCAACAACAAATGCCGACGAAGAAGAGTTGCTTGAGGCGTACTTCATTGAGCCGCCATTCTTCAAGGCGGTCTATGGGGATATCGCAGTTCCAAAGAGCAATATCGTATACGCGCCACGCGGAGGCGGGAAAACCGCGTTGAAACGAAAGATAGAATTAATTAGCCGAACAGACCCGTTCCTTTGTGTAACCTACAATTCGTTCCCAACCTCGGGCCTCAAGCTTAGCGATATCGACCAGCGATTCCATCTGACTAACTTGGTAAGGATATTGCTAGTTGCGATCCTGAGTGCGGCAGATACAGTCGGCATAGAGGGCCTGACAACTAATGACCGCCACTTCCTCTATCTCATGGCAAAGGTACACTTGGGCGGGATTGATCGTGCTGGATTGAAAGATGCGATTTCCGCGGTTCAAAATATGCCGGACAAAGCGAAAGAAGCATGGAACAGGTTCACCGGTCCAATAGGCATTGCTCTGAATGCCGTCTTGAGTCACTTCGGATTCAAGGCAGTAGAAATGTCAAAATTCGATGCTGCAACTGGAGAGATCGGGGACCTAATGTCTCAGATTTCATTTCTTGTGGGCCTAGCGCGGCCATTTGGATTTCAATCCACTTACATCTTGGTCGATAAGATCGATGAAAGTAGCCTCACTGGAAAGGCCAGCCAGTCGTTAGCCTTCATTCGCCCAGTGCTGAGCGATCTGCCGCTGTTAGAGATGGAGGGGTTAGGTTTCAAATTATTCCTTTGGGATCTCCCGCAGAGCGAAGCAAGGGAGTTTACTCGACCTGATCGGGTAAAGAGCTACACATTACATTGGTCTCACTCCCAGCTAAGGCAGATGTTATCCAAGCGACTCTTGGCTCACAGCGCAGAGCGTGTGAATAGCATCACTTCGATTACCACCTCCGAGCGGGACGTTGATATTGACGATCTGATAGTTACACTAAGCGGTGGGTCTCCACGAAATATCATTCGAATCTGCAAAGCTGTTCTCGATGAACAGAGTGAGATAGATGCGGGTGCTGTTTCTATCAGCGAGCGTGCCCTACTCAGGGAGATCGAAGCTATCGCTGAAGAATTGGTGGGCGAGGCACTTCCGTCAAGCATTCTGAAGGACCTGAAAAAGCTAAAGAGAGCGGACTTTACGGTAAGACACATATATGCCGACGTCTTCAAGATTTCCCAGCCGTCAGGCTTGCAAAAAGTGCAGTCGTGGCAAGATTCTGGCGCAGTTGTGAAGATAGGCAACAGACAGGAGAAGCGAGGAAACCGCCCCAGCAATGTCTATGGCGTGTCGAGTCCGATTGTTCTGAAGAACATCTTTTCCGATATGGATGCTCTAGATTTTTGGCACAAGAAGGTTAGGTTTTGTGTGACCTGCGGAGAGGTTCTTCTGCGTGACTGGGATACCTCTAAACTGCATTCATGCCACGCGTGTGAAAGCGCGTTCAGCGAAGAATGATGCACGGGTAGCACCGGCGGGTAACCCACATCTCAAACGCAAATTGGCAAACCTGGGTGCCCAGGTCCCCCTTTGAGACCTGTGATCGCCATGACCTTGACCGGTTCTTCTCCGACATAGGTGACCTGCTTTCCAAGGTGAATATTGGAAAGCCGCAGTCTACCAATGGAAACCGACTCGCATGAGCGTCGATCTGGAGAGCTTTCAAGAAGCCACGCGAAGCAGTTCCCTGGACGGCGAGTCCCTCGGTTAACCGAAGTTCGTCACGAAAT
>PLKY01000426.1 GCA_003140785.1 Acidobacteriaceae bacterium
ATAATAACTCGGGCTGCCAAAACTATTCAGGGCATCGTAACCGACCAGGTTGGGCCGCCATTGCCGTCCGCCCGGATTCACATTCACCAGCATGGGCGCGTAACATTGCATCACGATGAGGTCAGAATTGCGCTCCATCGCCGTCATCCACGCTGCATCAGCCAAAGCGGCTTTGAGATTTGGCGTTGGTGGCAGCCGCCGGGATTTTTCACTCCACGGCACGATGTCTTCGTAGGCCGCCCATTCGCCGACGAAAATTTTAGGCCCATTTCGGTCGTATTTGTCGAATCGTGAGGGAGCCTCCCGCTCAAAATCTTCCGCCGAACGGTAATAGTGTTCATCCAGCACGTCAGGTTTGCGGCTGTGAACGCGTTTCTTTTCCGGTTGCTCGTTGCCGACCGTTGAGATGCATTGGAGTTGCGGATATTTCGCCTTGATGGCGTCGTAGAACTGGGCGAAACGTCCATCGTAAGAGCCCGATTCGTCAAACCAATCTTCGTTGCCGATTTCGACATAGGTCAATTTGAAGGGCGCGGGGCGCCCATCTTTGACTCGCTCGGCACCCCATTTTGTGTCTGGGCCGCCGGTGACATATTCGATTTCGTCGAGAGCGTCCTGAATGTAGGGCTCGAGATCGTGACCGGCTTTTACATGCTCGCCGCGGAGTGAATAGCCCGCATAAACCGCGAGCACGGGATTCATCTTGAGGTCTTCGCACCAATCGAGGAACTCAAGCAGGCCCATGCCGTCATCGGAGTGATAGAACCATGGGCTGGGGTGCGTGGGCCGGTCAACGAGCGGGCCGATGGTCTTCTTCCAATCAAAGCGGTCGACGATGCGATCACCCTCAAGATAATTGCCGCCGGGGAAGCGCAGGAATGCCGGGTGCATCGCGGCCAGTTTTTCCATCAGGTCGATGCGGTTGCCGTTGACGCGATCGTGAAAAGTGGGTGGGAAGAGAGAGACTAGGTTGAGCCAGAGAGTTCCGGGATGACCGACAGACAGAACGAGATGATTCTTCGAGGACGGCTCGATTGCGCCTGTCTTCAGGGTGAACTCGTATTGCTTCCATTCCGTGCCGATGGGAGAAACGGTTGCGGTGGTGACAGCTTTGCCGGTGTCATCGCTGACAATGCCGATGGTGACTGGGCCGAGGTCTGTCGAGCCGGCTTTGGCATAGAACGAGCCCTGGTACGCCGTGTTGGGCCGCAGGGCAAAACCCCAGTAGCCGACATTTTGCACGCCGGCCTGATTCTTCGGGTCGGCCTGCTCCACATCGAGGCGCATGCTCGAGGAGAGGGCTTCGCTGGGGCCTGTGGTTTTGTCGAGGTCCATTTTGGCAGCGGCGTTTCCGTTCTCGACGAGATACCAGTAAAGGATGCCGCTCCAGTCGGCGTAGAAGGTGCGGTTGCGGACCATCTCTGCGTAGAGGCCGCCGTCGTAGGAGTAGTTAATCTCCTCGGTCATGAGGCCGTAGAGCGTGCGGCTGACGGCGGAGATGGGCTGATCGGCGTGAATGGTTAGAGTGGCGGCCTGTTGTGCGAAAAGAAGGTGGACGCGAGGACGAGAGAGGCAAAGGCAGCTATGCGGGCAAACGTTTTCCCAGGCATCGAAAATTCTCCAAATTGCGGTGCCGCGCCAGTATAGCGTAGATGTCCCAAGTCGGACCTTGCCTCCGCATCGAGAATGAGTCGGGACAAACTCATCATTTTCGAGTGTTTCGCTATCGCCGTTTAAAGACGTTCCCCCAGTTCACGATCACGCGGGCCTGGAACTGCTCCTCGAACCCCGAATTGAGGTCGATCTGCGCGGTTTCAAGTTCGACCTGTCCGTTGCGAAACGGGATGACGAGTCCCTCTTCGGTGCTTGCGGTTTGCTGGCCGGCGGAGACCTCGTGCTGAAATCCGACGAAGAAAGCGGTTCCACGGTTGTCGAGGGTGCGGAAGTAATCGAAAACTCCCTGATAGTCGGTGCGCGGATTTGCAGCCGAGACGCCAACGGCCGCCGTGAAGGTGAGGTTCACCACGGCAAGATTACGTCCCCACGCGATTTGCGGCGCAGCTGTCGCGCCAACGCGGCCGCCATCGACGGCCCGCACAAAGGCCGCGCCACGCGGAGCGAGGGTCAACTCGAATCCGCCCTTTTGCAGGATCTGCTGGCGCAAGACAAAATCGAATTGATTTCCGAAATGCGTGGAGCGGACGTGATTCGGCGCCTCTGAATCAAGCAGATTCGCGAGCACGCTGAAATCCGTTCGCGGCGAAAACGGCGCGTACGAGACGACTGCAGGGATATAGCGGCCGTCGGCGAGCGACTGAAACCCCAGCTCGGTTTCAACGCATCCACCGCAAATGGGTGGAGGACTGAAGACGAAGGTCGTGCCGTAGTCGGAGACTGAGCCGTTCAACGGCTGCGGGCTCGACGCCTGCTGGGCAGATGCGCTGGACCAATTCAGGAGAGCAAACGCCAAGCCAACCACAGCGGCTAACAATTTCTGGAGCCGGCGGATCATTCTGGTGCGAATTGTACGCGTCGCAGTTGAGAGGGTTAAGAAGGACGAAATGTACGAATAATGCCCAGGTCAAATGATCCGGCCGCCGCCGACGACCTCATCGCCATCGTAGAAGACGGCGGACTGGCCCGGAGTGACGGCACGCTGGGGCTCGTCAAAGACAGCGAGCACCTGAGCGCCAACTCCATCGGAGTTTCGATCTGCTCCTGATTTGGCGCTTTCCGGCGAGGCCGAGCTCGTATCTGCCGGCTCGATGGTGGCCCAGGCGGGCTCGTGGCGGTGGCGAATCTTGATCTTTACGCGCATCGGAGCTGTCAGCGTTGGGATGCTGATCCAGTTCAGCCGACTGACTCGGAGCGTGTGCGTGGCGAGTTCCGCATCGGCACCGACTGTGACGCGATGACTTGCCGGGTCGATTTGCAGGACGTAAAGGGGCGATGGCGAGGAAACGCCGAGGCCTTTGCGCTGGCCAACGGTGAAGTTCGAGATTCCCTGGTGGCGGCCGATGACTTCGCCATTGGAAGCGACAAGCTCGCCGGCAGTTTCAGGCATTGGCTCGCCCTGCTCTTCGAGGTAGGCGGTGAGGAACTGCTTGTAATCGCCGCCGGGAATGAAGCAGATCTCCTGGGAGTCGGGCTTTTCGGAGAGAGCGAGACCGCGTTGGCGCGCGATTTCGCGTACCTCTGGCTTGGTCATGTGGCCGAGCGGGAAGAGGGTGCGCGCGAGCTGGTCCTGGGTGAGGCCGAAGAGAAAGTATGTCTGGTCCTTGGCGAGATCGGCGGGGCGCTTCAGGATCCAGCGACCGCGCTCAGGATCATATTCGTTGACTGCGTAGTGGCCGGTTGCGATGCTGTCGGCGCCGATGGAGCGCGCGGTCTTCAAGAGCTGATCGAACTTGATGTGGTCGTTGCAGAGCGAGCAGGGGATCGGCGTGCGGCCAGCGAGATACTCGTCGACGAAGGGGCGGACGACATCCTTTTCGAAACGCTCCTGCTGGTTGACTACGTAATACGGAATGCCGAGGTGTTCGGCGACACGGCGCGCGTCGTAGACGTCGTCAAGGGAGCAGCAGCGGCCTGCCTTGGGCGCATCGGGAATGCCATGCTTGCCGGCGAGGCGGGTCTGATCCCAGAGCTGGAGGGTGAGGCCGACGACGGTCTGGCCGGAATGGGCGAGGATCGCCGCGACCGCGGAGGAGTCGACTCCTCCGGACATGGCTACGGCAATGGTGTCAATGTGCGGCATGGGGAAAATGCTGTCATTTTTATTCTCCCATCATTGTGCCTGCGACGCGAATGCGGCTGGGTCTGATTTGCTGCTTCTTCTGTACAGCCGGGGTACCCTCCCCCCCCCGGTCTCTGGGAGCAAATTCCTCTTCTGCAAGAAGTTAGCGAGTGTTGCCGGCGGCAAAGTCCTGCTGTGATTGGGGTTAGACGCAGAGTCCTCTCAGGAAGAGACTTACTGGCGTTGGAAATTGTAGGTCCGCCAGAGGCATTGCAGTGTCGATTCAACGATAGCTCTTTTTGCGGAAATTACATGCAACCGAAGGCCAGTTGCACGATTGCCGGCGCTGATTTGATAGGTTGGTTCGGCTTCATGATCCCCACTACTCATTGCGTAGCGCGACCATCGGCTCCACGTTGGCGGCGCGGTGTACCGGCGCCACCGACGCCACCAGCGCCGCTAGCGCAAGCAGTCCTGTAGCGCCCGCCAGCATCACCGGGTCCCATGGCTGCACGCCATACAACTGGTCTTTCATCAGCTTTCCGGCCAGGATGGCCAGCGGAATCCCGAGGCCCAGGCCAATGCCGATTTGCCACAATGCGCCGCGCAGCACCATCGCGATCACATGTCCGCGGTCGGCGCCGAGAGCCATGCGCAGTCCGATCTCGTTAGTGCGCTGCTCCACCGTGTAGGCCATCACTCCGTATAGCCCGACGGCTGCCAACGCAAGGCCAAGCAATCCGAACAGAGAGGTCAGCGTTGCAATCATGTTCTGCTGCTTAAAGTCGGTGCTGACGACTTTGCTGTACAGGTTGACATCATCGACCACCAGGCTTGGATCGACGCTGGCGATCGCTTTGCGCACCTTCTCTTCCATCCCTGGAGGATCGCCCGGCGCCCAGATTACGATGTTATAGAGGTAGTGCGACCACTTCTCGCCTGTTGCCCAGTCCGGATCGTCGTAATTCGCCGTCTGCGTCTCCGAGACCCAGTACATCGGCCCCACAGGCTTCTGGTAGTCGTAGGTCATATACCGGATGTCTTTG
>PLKY01000132.1 GCA_003140785.1 Acidobacteriaceae bacterium
GGTAGCCGTCGGGATTGCCCTGAACGTCGATCTTTTTCAGAATGGCAAATGTCTTTGCGTCGAACATCGTCACGGGCTTCGAGGTCGCGAATCCGTGTCCGGTTGCGGTGTCGACGGCTCCGCCATGCGCGCTTACGCCGGGAATATCTCCGACCTGGGCCAGAGTGTCGAGGTTAAAGACACCGATGTGCCCGGCCGGGCCAGAGCGAGCGACATAAAGATTGCGGCCTTCCGAGTCGGCGGTCACATAGTCGAAGCCGCCGTCGCCGCCGACCAGTTGAATCTTGAGCACCTTGTAGGGGCCATTTTCCTGAGCGGATGCGCGGCCCGCTAACGCGAGAATAGCGGCGAGTGTGGCGACGGCGAGTGGTTTCCAAGCCATAGTTGTATCTCCAATTCAGATTCGGCGGGTCATCCGGGGCGGACGGTTTGAGTCCATGATTAACTTCCGGCTTTTCTGCAAATCGAGGATACACGCTGCAACCTGGCGGATTTGTGAATGCAGGAGATGGTGAACGAATACTCCAGGAGTGCTCATGGGGATCACTGACATTCAGAGCGCGAATTCCGGACACACTTCCACTGTGTGTTCGACGCATCGGAGGATGAGCGGGAAATCAACGAGTTCCGGCAGCTCCCCCAACGGGGTACGCGGCGGATGAGGACGTAGCTGAGTGTTCGCCGCGGAACCGCTTGTAGGCGAGAATCGTGAGCACTACGAAGATTGCCATCACCACCAACTGGGTCAGCCCGAAGACGGGGGATGCCTGGGTAGGTGCGATGGCTTTGAGCGCCGGCACTTTTTCAAACGACTGCACGATGAACACAAAGAAGTTGAAGTAGAGGGCCACGCTTGCCGTGATGACGTAGGTTCCGCGCCACGCGCCGGCGAGGCCGCGGGCGTAGAGCGCAACGATGGCAATGAGAAGCACGATCAGCGACAGGATTCCGATGACGATGCCGGGTGTCACGCCATGGAAGGGAAACAGGAATCCAGTCACGCTGGTCAGGACCGTGGTGACAAGAAACAGCGCGGTTGCGGCAGGAATTCGACGGTTGCCGATCATGCCGATGAGAACAACGAGCCCCGCGGCGATGCCTATGAGGCTGATCGCAACATGCAGGTAAGTGAAGGCAGCTAGGCTCATGCCAAGAATCATGGGATTGGCCTTTCGAGTTCCGGGGAAATGGCACTACGTCAGGAGTGGACCGTCGCAGCGGGTCCTAAGAAGAGGGTGTTTCCGGGGGGACTTGCTTGCGGATTACCCCGCGGCCGCCGTGAGCAGAGCTTCAACTTTCGAATCGAGTTCGCGGGCGACCTGCGACGCGGCCAGATTACCATAAGGCGCAAGATAGCTAGCCATCAAATCATAGGAAATATGAACGCCGTCGTTGCGTTCGTCGATGAGGATCGTAACCGGCGCGTAGGAACCGGCGTCCGGCACGTGCTCGGCCATGCGCTTCATGATGAGGGGATTTCCCACGACGAGGCGCAGGATGCGCGGCGTGGTGGGGCCATGATCTTTGGCAATCATGTATCCATGGTTGAAGCGGAGGAACTCCATGAACCCTGCGGGGCCGAGCGCAGCCTGGACCACATTTTCGAACTCCGGCCAAGATTTCGCTTCAGTGACATTCTTTCCGAATTCGCGCATGTCGGGATGACCGACGGCGGCGTCAAGGGCTTGAACGACCTCATCGAATGGTTTGGAAGAGATGACACTAAAACGTTCTACAGCTATTGGACGAATCGCCATGCCACACCTGCCTTGCGCATTGGATGCAGGCGATCCAGCGGCGAGGCGCAAAGAATCTTGTTGGTCTTGCGATTGCGAGAGTTGGACGGCTGTCAGGAATTCGCGAGCTATGCGCGCTCTTCGATTGCGATCCAGTGGCAGGGATATTCGGGGCCAATGTACTCGGCACGGGGACGGATCAGGCGGTTGTCGTCGAGTTGCTCGATGACGTGGGCGGCCCAGCCGGCGATGCGGCTGATGGCGAAGATTGGCGTATAGAGATCGATGTCGATGCCGAGCGTTGCATACGTCGATGCGGAATAAAAATCCACATTCGCGTTGAGCTTCTTTTCGGTTTTGATGTAGAGCTCGATGGCGCGCGACATCTCGAACCACTTGGGCTGTCCGGCGTCTTTGCCCAGTTGCTCGCTCATGCGGCGCAGGTGCGTGGCGCGCGGGTCTTCAGTTTTGTAGACGCGATGACCGAAGCCGGAAATCTTCTGCTTCGCGGCCAACATGCCTTTGACATACTCGACGGGGTCGGCGCCGGCTTTGTCGATGGTGTGGAGCAGGCGCATCACGCCTTCATTGGCGCCGCCGTGCAGAGGGCCCTTGAGCGCGCCGATGGCACCGGTAATGGCGGAATGAATATCAGAGAGAGTGGCGGCGATGACGCGGGCGGCGAAGGTGGAGGCGTTCAGCTCGTGATCGGCGTGAAGAATGAGTGCGATATCAAGGGTACGAGTGGCCGTTTCCGAGGGCTTGACGCCGTTAAGCATCCAAAGAAAATTTGCTGCGTGCGAGAGGGAGCGATCAGGAGGAATGATTTCGAGGCCTTTGCGGAGGCGGTCGTAGATGGCCACGATCATGGCGATCTGCGCGGTCAGGTTATAGGCCTTGCGCACATTCGCGTCGTGAGAGTTGTCTTTTTCGTCGGCGTCGTAAAAGCTGAGCGCCGACACCGCAGTTCGCAGCACCTCCATGGGCGTTGCGGTGGCAGGAAAGCTGCGCAGCATGTCGACGATGCGCTGGTCGAGCGAACGGGCCAGCGCCAGCTGCGCTTGAAATTCGCGCAGGGCGAACTGGTTGGGCAAATGGCCGTTCCACAGCAGGTAGGTTGTTTCCTCGAAGCTGGAGTTTTCGGCCAGCTCATGAATGTCGATGCCGCGATAGGCGAGCACGCCCGCCTCTCCGTCGATCCAGCAGATGCCGGAGTTGGCGGCGACAATTCCTTCCAAACCCTTTCCCGCGACAGCGGTAGACATGGCCTTTGGGCTCCCTCTTACACAGATGTTCTTACAGAGTTATCGGCGGCGATATCGGCGCTGTGCAGCGCCTCCGCCGGAAAATGCAGCAAACTTCTTTATAGCTTAGCGATTGATGTGTTGTCACGGCGGGATGGGCTGGGCGGTGGGATGAAGAACCGAAATGGGCCGGGAAACAAAAACAGTTTCNNGTTGTCTCTATAGTGAATTTTCGCTGCTGGGCCGACAAGGAAGGCCAGCGATTTCCCTTCGCAACAAGTCATTCGCGGGCGGGGGAAGTCGCCGCTCCAGCAAGTGGAGTTAGAGCCTTCGTAAGTCCTACTAGCGATGTGAAAGCCCGGGTATACCACCCATGGGTGAGCAGGAGGACTTCGGTACTGTATTCATGCTGGACCGTTGGTTGGTATATTCGCCTGTTCCGTATTCGCAGTTCAGGATGAGGCACTTGCAGTGAGCCTCGAAAAAAGCACTCGATCCGGCGTACGCTTCCACCGCTGATTTCAGACTCATCCGCCTGGCTTGCGACGCGGACGGTTAAATTTGCGGGGCAATGGAGTTTTGGTCCGATGATCGGCGCAAGAACTGGGACACGTCGGACGGCGAATCAACACGCACAATCAAACCTTGGTTATGCGCTCTTCGCGATGCTCTTGTTGCACGCAGTATTGCTGCTTCCGTCGGGATCGCACCCCGTTGTTGCCTCGCGTCTCGCCACCTCTGCAGCCCCGCTGCTCGCCGCGTTTTGCGGTCTTTGGCGCGCGAAAAACGTGGCGCCGCGGGAGGAGCTTCCCTGGCGCATGCTGAGCGCGTCCATGGTGCTGTGGGCGGTGGGTCAGGCGGTCGAGGGGCTCATAGGCCGCTCCCCATCCGCCCTCAACTTTACGGTGGATGGAGCGGATTTCTTTAATCTCATCGCGGCATTTCCCATGCTGCTCACGCTGTCGAACACGCGCAGAACCGAATCCATTCAAAGCGTCATTTATCTGGATAGCGCGCAGACCGTGCTGGCAGCGGTTCTGGCCTGGGTTCTTCTCTATCGAATGTCCCTGACGGCCAGTGCGGCGGCAACGGCAATGTCAACCGTTTATCTGGCGGAGTGCGCCCTGCTTGCGGTTTCGGCGGTTGTACGGCTGGCGACCTGGTCCACTCTGGAAGAGCGAAGACGCGTCCATCTGCTGTTCAGGGGGGTGTGGCTGTTCGTTCCGATCCACATCGGGATGAACTACGCTTCTGGCCACTGGAATCTCCATGCGGGAACTGTCTTCGATCTGTTTTGGAGCGTTCCATTCGTCTATGCAGGCTGGCAGGCCCTGCATCTGCCGATGACGGAGTTGCCCGAGGCGACCCACCAGGAGCCCAGCCCTGGCCGGCTGCTGATCGAGAGCTTTTGTCCGCTGCTCATCACGACTGCCGTTTTTGCCTTGGCGGCTTCGATCATTAACCAGCATCCTGTGCTGGGACTCTCGGCAGTCTTCGTCCTGTTGCTGATTCAAACCATGCACGCAGGAGTAGTGCAACTGAATTACGTGACCGCGCAGGGCCTGTTGCTGAAGCGCGAACGGGAACTTGAGAATGCAAACGTCAGCCTCGAGCAACTGTCGATGCTCGACCCACTGACGGGCATCCCCAATCGGCGCCGTTTCGACGCCGCTTTCGCCGCGGCCTGGCGCCGCGGCCTACGCAGGCGAAAGCCACTCGCCCTGCTGCTCATCGATCTGGACTTTTTTAAAGGCATCAACGATGTCTACGGTCACACTTACGGCGACGAATGCCTGGTCTCGGTCGCCCGCGTTCTGGGGCAGCAGGCTACACGCCCCGACGATCTGCTGGCGCGTTATGGAGGGGATGAATTCATCTTGCTTTTGCCGGACACGAACGCGGGCGGCGCGGTCAGAGTCGCAGAGCGGATGCACGATGCAATTCGTCTTATGGCCGCTGAAAACAGCGCGTCTCCCTTTGGCGGACTGCTGACGGTCACGATCGGTATCGGAGGAGGCGAGCCGGAGATCGGCTCGGACCCCATCGCGCTGCTCGAGGTTGCCGATCACGCTCTTTACCAAGCCAAACAAATGGGTAGAAACAGAACCTGTACGCAAAGCTGCGCTCAAAATGCTTCTATGAGCACTCGATAGACTTCGCGAATCAAACTTACATTCCCCTTGCTATAACAAACGAATGCGGCAACACGATTGCNNTGGCTTCTCGATTCTGACCCGGCTATCCGTTGGCAGGTGATGAGGGACCTGACTGGTGAAGCCCCCGACGCGATTGCAGCCGAGCGGTCGCGCGTGGCAACTGAAGGTTGGGGAGCCCGGCTTCTCGCCCTGCAGTCACCTGCAGGTCACTGGGGCGGCGGGAAGAAGTGGGACCTGATCGCCCTCTGGAGTCTTGTCGTCCTGAAGGACCTCGGTCTCGATCCCGCAAGCAAACAGGGTCGCAAAATGATCGATCGGGTTGAAAGGGGGCTGGTGTATAAGCCGCTGAACAACCGGCCTTTCCTTCACGGCGAGACGGAGCCCTGCATCAACGGCAGAATCCTCGGCATCGGCGCGTATTTCAAAGAACCGGGCGAGGCACGAGACAATGCACCAAACGAGGCACTGGCCAATCAACTGCTGGGCGAGCAGCTCGAAGACGGCGGCTGGAACTGCGAAGCTCCCAAAAGCCGGCGCTCTTCGTTCCATACCACAATCTGCGTGCTCGAAGGACTGCTCGCATACGAACGGGCAAAATACGAACGAGAAGGGCGCAAGGCTGGGCGCGAATTGAGGGCCGTCACGAAAGCCCGCAAGAGGGCGGAGGACTATCTGCTCGAGCGCCGCATGTTCCGCTCGCTCCGAACCGGCGAAGTCATCGACAAACGCTGGCTGCGCTTCTCGTACCCGACATTTTGGCACTACGACGTCTTGCGNNCGCCGCCACCAGAACGGGCGCTGGCCGCTGAATCTCCTTCACCCCGAAAAAATTCCATTGGAGATGGAGACCAGTGTCGGCAGGGCGAGCCGCTGGAACACACTGCGCGCTCTCCGTGTTCTGCGTTGGTACAACAACTCAACTGGTTAGTTGCGGCTTGGGCCAGTTCTCTGTGGCCTAGGTTAGAAAGGTGCCGCGAATTTACCATTCGTCGCGAATCACGGGCAACCCGGAAACTGCCGGGTATCGCTGCGGACCCTGCGGAGCTGCTTTCGCCGCGGTTACTCTTTGCCGGTTCGGATCGAGGGAACCTCTCGCGCATGCCGCCATTTCGTTCTATAGTGGGTGCAATCCCCGGAGGCGCTCCGCGCGCGTTCTCTATGTTGCCCAACAGCTTCCGGCAACTTGTCAGCAAGCTGGAGACTCTACGGAGGGAACTCCGGAATCGACTCGAATCGGGATACGATTGCGCCTAGTTGGAAGCTGCGGTTCGTTCGAGCGGGCCGCCAAGCAGGAGGAAAGGTAAACGATGAGTGACGAACTTGAAAATGCCCCGAGAACCTATTCCGGCGCGCTGCTGGCGGTGATCGGAGCAGCACTGGTGGCCGCGGTGGCCGGGCTGATCTGGACGTATACGATAAGCGGCCGCGTGGCGCACCAGGAAGCAGCGCTGACCGATGCAAACCAGCAGAATGTGAAGCTTGCTGCCCAACTGCGCGAAACCAATGCGCGCCTCACTGTGGCAACCGACGAGCTAGGCAAGTCGCTCGGGTTGACGCAAAAGCAGTTGGACGAGCGGGCGCAAAGCCTGATTGCCCGCGAACAGGCCGACAGCCGCCGCCTTGAGACCGCGCAGAAACAGACCGAGCAGCAGGTGAGCGCTGTGGCCAGTGACGTCACCAACGTGAAGACCGACGTAGGGGGCGTGAAGACCGATCTGACCAAGACGCAGACCGACCTGCAAGGCGCGCTGGCGACATTGACGTCGATGAAGGGAGACTTGAGCGACCACTCCAGCCTGATCGCCCGGAATCACGACGAACTCGAGTTGCTGAAGCACAAGGGAGACCGGAATTACTACGAGTTCACGCTTGCCAAGGGCCAGAAAAAGCCGGTGGGCACGGTGAGCCTGGAGCTGAAAAAGTCCGACCAGAAGAAGAGCCGGTTCACTCTGGTGATCTACGCGGACGACCGCAGCTACGAGAAGAAGGACCGCAACGTTGACGAGCCCTTGCAGTTCTATAGCGGCAAAGATCCGGCGCTTTGCGAGATTGTGGTCAATTCGATCGGCGGAAAGAATCAGGTTTCCGGCTATCTCTCGACACCCAAAGGCGCGCCCGCACCGGTTACGCCTAGCGGTCAATAACCGCGCCTGTTGCGACGATTTTGACCTCCGGCTGATAGCGGAAGGCGAAGGTAAAGTCCAGGGCTTTGCGCGCATCCCATTGTTCTTTGGTCATGCGGTAGGAGGAGACGAAGGTCCCCTCCGCCGTTTGGCCGGGTTCCAGCGTCAACTCCGACGCGAGCGGCGTGCTGCGCCACTGGGCCATGCTGGGATACGCCAGAAAAATGCGCTCGTATTGCGAAGCAGTGGCGGCGAAGCTCGTGTCCACAGTGCCATCGTTCAGCGTCACATTGGTCATGATCTGGTGCAGGAAGAGCGGTTGTTTGCTCTGATTGTGAAGTCGCACGCGGGTGAAAACCAGCACCTGGTCAAAGGATTCCTGCGACACTCCTGAGCCGTTGGCATCGAACGCCGGAGTGACGGAATGCATCGGATGCGCCCAGATCTCGAGCACCTCGCCGGTTGCGACTGGCGGCTTTTCTCCGGCGATTACGTAGATGGCAATGGCAATGGTGACTACCACGGCAGCGGCGATGCTGGCCCATACCAAATGGCTGCTGCCTTTGGTAAACGACTCGCCTCGTGCTGCGTCGTCCAGCTCTCCGGGAGATTCCTGATGCAGCAGACTCATGGCGCCCTTATCTTATCTTCTGGCGCGTGGGGTGGGCTATGAATTCCTGCATCTCTTTAGATGAGTTCGGGAACTAAGCTCGGACTATCGCGAGGGAAAGCGCAGCTAGCGCGTGGGGTTGGTGTCGGCTGCGAGCGCGCGGTCAATGCCGGCTTGGGTATCCTTCGCGAATTTGGGACCGGCAAGAAAGGTGACATCTTCGACGATGCGTGGTTTGGCTGCGCCTGCGTCCTGGACAATCGCATGCGTGGCCAGCGCCTCACGGAAGCCTCGGACTACCTGCTCGGACACCTGACCCGTGTTGAACCCTGTAACGCCGCCATCGAGAATCGTGGGCGCGAAAAAGGGATGGGCGACCCCAGCGCGGTTGGCTTCGCGCAGCGCGATTTTGCCGACGAGTTCCATACGCTTGGGAGTGAAGGAGACTGAATCGCCGAGGCCGATAATGAGAAGCCTTTTGGCTGCGAGGGTGCCAACGGGCGGCGTCAACAGCATCGTTTCGCCCAGTTCTCCGCCAAACAACTCAGGCTTGCGGATCCGGTCGAGCAGGCCGTGGAGCTTTTCATTGGTTTCGATGAGTGAGCCGTGCAAGGCGTTCTCCGGAGTTGAACGGAAGAGGCAGATAATTTGCAGATCGGAGTTGGTATCGGCTGGGCTTTGCATCAGGATTTTGACTGGCAGAGACGGCAGCGTCGCCATAGCGCCTGATTCCGGTTGTCCGAGCAGAGGCGCGGCTTGTCCGAGGAGAATCGCTACGCAAAGCAAGATTGAATGCCTCATTGTTTCTCCTTCGTGTTCCGGCTAAGAGCGAGAACAGTCCGCTTTGATGTGCCTTGTCATGGCCGTGGCCGGAGCGCGGCAAGGAAATCCGTCGGGCCCTTCGTATTCAGCAAGTCCTCGGGTCCAAGCCAGGCGCGGCGCAGCTGGCGCATGCCGTAGGTCATTTTGTCGAAGTCGCGCAGGCTGTGCGCGTCGGTGTTGATCACAATTTTGCAACCGAGTTCCTTGGCGAGGCGCAGATCGCGATCGCTCAGATCGAGGCGCTCCGGCGCGGCGTTGTGTTCCACGGTGACGCCCAGTTCGGCAGCCTTGCGCAGAACCACGCCCAGGTCTATCTGGAATGCCTCACGCCGCAATAACAGCCTGCCGGTTGGATGGCCCAGGATCCGCGTGTAGGGATTCTCAATTGCGCGCAGCACGCGGGCGGTCATCCCTTCGCGGCTTTGCTCGAAGCGCGTATGGACGCTGGCGATCACGACATCCATCTGCGCCAGCACTTCGTCGTCCAAGTCGAGAGCGCCGTCGGCCAGAATGTCGACTTCGATTCCGGTGAAGACGCGGATGCGGCCTTCCATCTGCTGGTCCACTTCGCGAATGCGTTTGATGTGTTCGAGGGCACGGGCTTCATCGAGGCCATTCGTTATGGCCAGATTTTTCGAATGGTCGGTGATGGCGACGTACTGGTATCCGTGTGCGAGGCCGGCCTCGGCCATTTCGCGGATCGAGTTGCGCCCGTCCGTTGCGGTGGTGTGCATGTGAACGTCGCCCTTGATGTCGGACTGCTCAATCAGACGGGGCAGGGAGTGATTGGCGGCAGCTTCAATTTCGCCCAGGTTCTCGCGCAGCTCCGAAGGCATCCAGTCCATGCCGAGCGCGGCATAAATCTCTTCTTCGGTCGCCGCGGCGACGGTGGAACCATCGTCCAGCCGAGCGAGCGACCACTCGCTCAGGGTGTAGCCCATCTTGAGTGCGCGCTGGCGAAGAGAGACGTTGTGTGCCTTGGAGCCGGTGAAGTATTGCAGCGCGGCCCCGTACGATTCCGAAGGCAGAAGTCGCACATCCACCTGCAGGCTGTTGCTCAGATAAAAGCTCACCTTGTTTTCGCCCTTGGCGATCATGCTGTGGATGCCCGGATATGCTGCGACATACTCGACGGCTGCCTCGGCGTGTCCCGGTTGGCAGGCTGCGCCGGTCACCAGCAGGTCAAGATCTCCTTCCGTTTCGCGGCCTCGGCGCAGTGAGCCGGCAGGTGTCACGCGTTCGATCCCGTCAAAGGCGAGCAGGTAAGTCGAGATGCGTGTTGCGGCGTCTTCCGCTTCGTCGATGCGGAAGCGACCGGCACTGCGGCGGTAGTCTTCAATGCCCTTTTTTAGCTTCTCGATCTGCTTGGCGCCCATGCGCGGCAACTTGGCGAGATGGCCGGCCTCGATGGCCTCGGCGAGTTGATCGATGCTAGTGATTTTGGCTGCGGCCCAAAACAACGCGATGGTCTTTGGACCCATGCCGGGGAGTTTGAGTAACTCGAGGATTCCCGTGCCGTATTTGGCGACGAGTTCGTCGCGCTGCGGAAGCGAACCGGTGGCGGCGATCGCCTGCAAATTCGTGGCCATGCTTTTGCCGATGCCCGGAATTTCCAACAGGCGTGGCGTATCGGAGGCGACGGCCATCAGGTCGACCGTGGTTTGTTCTACTGCTTCGGCGGCGCGGCGGTAGCTGCGGATGCGAAAGCTGTCGGCTCCGTCGATTTCCATCAGGTCAGCGGTCTCCGCCAGCAGGCGGGCCATGGTCGGGTTATCCAAAGCAATCTCCGCGGGGGGGAAAAGATCTCCGCGACCAGTATCAACGATTTGTGTGAAGGATCCGGCCCCAAAAGACCTGGCTCCCAAGCTGATGGCGCGTCCTATCTTCTCGTGAGGACACACACAGTCTCCCCGCTTGACCATCAGGGACCAGAAACTGCTCAGATTGTGACGCATGTTTGGAGGTCAGGCATAAGAATCCCGTACCACGCCAGTGGTCAGGATGCTACGCCCGGTGGTACGCGAGACTCCTAGAGCGTTTCCCTGGCCTCAGGCCAGGGAAGCGCCTTTTCGAAGCACTACGCAGCTGTATGGGCGGCGGCGTCCCTGAGCCGAAGAACTGCGTCGGCCTGCGGACCTTTCTGGCCCTGGACGATGTCGAACTCTACGTCATCGCCCTCTTTCAGAGTTTTGTAGCCGTCCAATTGAATTGCCGAGTAGTGGACGAACACATCGGGACCGTCATCGCGCCCGATGAATCCGTAGCCCTTGGCGTTGTTGAACCACTTGACCTTACCTTTGTACTGAGCCACAGGCTTCTGCCTTCCTTACCGAGAGGAGTAGACGGCGAACGAAGGGGTTGGGGGACGCTCACCGTATGACGATATGACGAAGATTGGGCCTGAAAGGTTGATCCAAATTCGCTGTGTGTAGTCCACAAGGTGAGACAGACAGCGCTCCGCACGGCTTCAAGACTCGGAAGCTATTGATTCAATGCGTGTATCATGCACTTAGCGAATTTTATTTTTTTGCAATCAAACGGGCGTAGAGAAGAACGCTGGTAAGCGTTTTGCCGTCGAGGATCGCGCCCTTCTCGATCATCTTGAGTGCTTCGGACAGTTTCACTAGCCTTAGTTCGATCTGTTCATCCTCTTCCGGGTGCGCATCGCCGGGAATTAGCCCTTCGGCAAGAAAGACCTTCATCGACTCGCCGAGAAAGCCGGGGCTGGCATAGTATTCGACCAGCGGTTTCCATTTCTTCGCCTTGTAGCCGGTCTCCTCTTCAAGCTCGCGCTTGGCCCCCGCCAGCGGATCCTCGCCCGCCTCCAGCTTGCCCGCCGGCAGCTCCCATAGAAACTGGTTCGCCGCATGACGATACTGCCGCTCGATGACGACCCAGGGGTTCTTCTTGCTTTTGGAGCGATCAATCGCGAGGATGACTACGCTGCCATCGTGGCGAATGACGTCGCGCTCGCTGTGCTTGCCGCCAGGTTCGATCAGCTTGTCGTGCCGAACGCGGAAGAGAGGACCTTCGTAGACGACCACGGAACTGATCAGTTCTGCTGTCTCGGTCGGCTGCTGTTTGGGTGCCTTAGTTTTCTGAGCCTTTTTGGATTTGGTCTTCCCCGGCTTTGTCTTTTTTGCTAGCTTGGCTGGCTTCGTCGGCATCGTGTGCGTTCTCCTGGCGGGCGGAATCGGTTGAAGCTTAAGAATACGGCAGCCGCACGGTTGTGCATCGATCCTGCCTGGCATGGCATCCTTAAAACAACCGGTTCTTATCAAAGCGTCGATCCCGGGTTTGTCACGTCTCATTCACTGGAAGTGAACGCGTTGCACCTTGCAGACTGTCATCCGATTCCACCCCAGGGACGAGGACCTGTCCCTGGGGACCCCATTGCCGTGGCACCCGGACTGAGCCGGCTCTATGCGGATTTCTGTGCGGGTGAGGCGGCGCTCGAGCCATTCTTCGGATTTGTTCCTTCGTCTGCGAATTGGCAGGCTGCGCCGCAAAGGCCGCCGCATTGGTCCGAACTGGTTGAGATTCTTGCCGCGCAAAATCCTTCAGAGTCTGCTGGGCCAGCGCTCAATGCGCTACGTTCCGGTGCGGGCGCTGTTCTTACCGGGCAGCAGGTCGGGCTCTTTGGCGGGCCGCTCTTTACGCCGCTCAAGGCGGCAACGGCATTGGCGCGGGCACGGCAAGCAACGCAGGCAGGCCGACCCCATGCGACTGCGTTTTGGCTGGCCACGGAAGACCACGATTTTGCGGAGATCAATCACGTTACGTTTCCGTCGCGCCGCGAGCTGAAGAAGCTGGTTTACGAAACGGCGCCCCAAGCTCCGGTGCCTGTTGGCGGCGTGGTGCTGGACGAGACGATTAATCCGCTGATTGACCAGGCGTGGGAGCTGCTTGGTTCCTCCGATGCCATGGATGCGCTGGCCGCTGCCTACAAACCGGGCCACACCTTTGCCCAGGCTTTCACGGAGTTCTATGCCAAGGTTTTTGCCGCGCAAGGGTTGCTGATTCTCAACGCGGAGGGGCGTGAGCTTCATCGCATGGGTGCACCTGTGCTGCGCGCGGCATTGGAGCGCGCCGACGAATTTCATGCGGCGCTGGTCGAGCGCAACCAAGCCCTCGACGCGGCCGGTTATCACGCACAGGTTGCCGTCGCGCCGCAATCGAGCCTGCTGTTTTTGATCGACGAGCGCACTGGCGCACGACTGGCGTTGAAACGCACACTGCCGAGCCCGCAGGAGCCCAACGGACTGTGGCAGGCTGGCCGCGAGCGGTATGCGACGGCAGATTTGGTGGGGATTCTCGACTTAGCGCCGGAGCGCATTTCTCCTTCGGCGTTGTTGCGGCCGGTCTTTCAGGATTACCTGCTTGGGACTTCGCTCACGATTGGAGGTCCGGCGGAGATCGCTTATTTTGCGCAGTCGGCCGTGCTGTTCGAGAAGATTCTCGGCCGTATGACGCCCGCGGAGCCGCGCTTTTCCGCTACGCTCATCGAACCGGAGATTGGCGAGCTGCTGCG